>QJWJ01000451.1 GCA_003235365.1 Deltaproteobacteria bacterium | reverse complement strand
TGTGGGCATACGAGGAGCTGGGCTGGGGCGGCTACTGGGCTTGGGATCCGGTCGAGAACGCGGCTTGCCTACCCTGGTTCACTGCCAGCGCGTACGTACATTCGACGATGATCCAAGAGCGCCGCGGCATGTTCAAGGTGTGGAACGTGGCGCTGATTGGGTTGACGTTCTTCCTGACGATCTTCGGAACGTTTCTGACGCGGTCAGGCCTGATTGCCAGTGTCCACAGCTTCGCTCAGAGCAACATCGGCACGTACTTCGTCTATTTCATGTTCCTGATCCTCGGTGTCGTGCTGGGCCTTCTGACGTGGCGTTGGCCCCAACTGCGCGCCGCTGCGAAGATCGAGGCAGTGGCCAGCCGCGAAGCCGCTTTCGTGGTCAACAACTGGGCCCTGCTGGGCGCCGCAGTGTTCATTTGCGTGGCGACCGTTTTCCCGGTGATCAGCGAAGCGCTGTGGAACGAGACCGTCACGGTCGGACCGCCCTTCTACAACCGGTGGATGGCCCCCATCGGCCTGCTGATCCTGGCGTTGATGGGGTTGGCCCCGCTGTTCGGCTGGCGAAAGACCAGCGGTGAGTCCTTGCGTCGCGCGGCCCGGCTGCCGCTCATCGCGATGGCCGTGGGCATCGTCGCTCATCTGGGTCTCGGCGGCAGCCTTGGATTTCCAGCGATTGTGGCTACCGAACCCGAAGGCGACGGTGTCTCGCACTTGATCTTGGCGCAGTTCGAAGCGGTGGCGCCGCTGATCACCGTCGCCCTCGTCGTGTTCAACTTCGGCGTGGTTTTTCAGGAGTTCCAGCGCGGCGTCGTTGCGCGCCGCAAGAACGCTTCGGAAGGCATCTTCGAAGCATTGCTGACGCTGGTCGCTCGCAGCCGGCGCCGCTACGGCGGTTACATCGTCCACGTCGGTGTGGGGCTCATGTTCCTGGGTTTTGCGGGCAAGGCCTGGGACCTCGAAGAGGAAGCGAGCATCCTGCCCGGCGACACGATCGAGGTGGGCGACTATTCGCTGACGTACAAGGGTCCGCGCATGGAGGTCGACGAAGAAAAGCGGATGGTGTTCGCGGACATCGACGTCAGCGCGGGGGGCACGTACCTGGGTGTGCGCTCGCCGGCCCAATTCATTTACATGAAAGGCCAGATGCCGACGACCGAAGTGTCGATGCTGCATCGTGTGAAGGACGACCTGTACCTCGTCGTCGGTAGCGTCAATCCGAGCACCAAGCGGGCGACCTTTCGTTTCCACGTCAACCCGCTGGTGTCGTGGATCTGGTTGGGTGTCGTGATCATGATGGGCGGCGCGGCCATCTCCCTGTGGCCGGAAGTGTCCTGGCGGCGCTTGGGCGTGTGGGGATCGGTGCGGCTGGCGAGCAGTGCCGCAGCGGGTGTGCTGTTCTCAGTCCTCGTAGCGAGCGCACCAGCTCGCGGCAGCGTGCAGGTACCGACCCGAGTGCTCACTGCCCCATTCGACCACCACCCCGAAGCAATCACTCCGAACGACGCTTTCCCAAGCGACGACCACGCATCACCTCGAGCTCCCGCGGCGGATTCGAAAACCCCTTCATGAGCGAGCACGAACCTCGGTCGATGTGCTCGGCGTGCCCGAAAAATCAGCGTTCGCGAGCACCCTCGCACATTTGGTACGAAGGCAGACGTCCCCCCGACCGGGCAAACTCGCCGACGCCTCCCTGCCTTTGGGCTGGGGCGGAGGAGATCCGGTCGAAATCGTTGCGCTGACGTACTAGGCTCCGCCGAGCCGCGCCGGCGAGCGTCGATCGCTGCTGCCCCCACCCACCATGTCCGCAGAGCAAAGCAATTCGGTCGATCAGCAGGCGAACACAGCCGACGACCAACAACGACCCGGATCTCGGCCCAAGACCAAACCCGGTGACGACGGCAAAGCGCCACCACCGGTCGATGGCAGCGGTGGCGGCAGGATGCGCCTGCACGAGCTGTCGCCGTTGTGGTTGATTCCGATCGCAGTCATCGCCGGGGTCACCGCGCGTTCCGTCTACGGCAACGGCGCGTTGTTGTTGGTTTTCGCGAGCTGCGCCTTGTTGGGCGCGATCATGATGTTTTGGCGGAGTCTGCAGAGCCTCACCGGGGACGCACCGCTGACCCTCGAAGAGGCCATCGGTCTGGGCGCACCGAGCGTCGAAGAAGAGCGAAAAGTGGCCGTACTGCGCGCCCTCAAAGATCTCGAGTACGAACGTGCCGTAGGCAAGATCGACGAAGACGATTTTCAGCGCTTGAGCAAGAAGTACCGAGCCCAAGCCCTCCAATTGCTGCAAGTCGTCGACAGTGAACTGGCCGAAGCGCGCAGGCACGCCGAACAGGCGCTCGCCAAGCACCTCGAACGAGCCGGACTGCCTGCCGCTGCTGTCGACGAAACGGTAACCAGCAACGACGACGCGACCGGCAACGTCGAAAACGATGACGTCGAAGACGACGACAGCGAGCACGGCAGCCCCACCGCGGCCGCGACGTCGGAAGCCGCCCCGGACAGCGACTCGAGCGAAAACAGCGACTCGAGCGAGTCGCGCGACGCCAAGCAGGGAGGCGAGCAATGAGGAGCCTTCGACGACGCCCGTGCGCCGCTCTGATCGGCGCGAGCACCCGAATGGCCGCTGTCACCATGCTGGCCCTGACGTGGAGCTCGCTCACTGCCGCCGCTGGGGGCGCACCGGGAGTGCTGCCCGCCGCGCCAGCCGACACTGCGGCAGCCGAGTCGCCCGCGGCGTCAAACGCGGCCCAGCCCGATCCCCACGCGCCCGCGGCTGCACCGCAAGTGCCCGGCGGCCACCCACCGATCGCGGGTCATCCGCCAATGGGTGCAAACGCTGGAGACGACACGCTTTCGAAGTTCCTCGCAACCGGTTCTCCCTTTGCGTCGGAGCGCCACAAGCGGCAGGCTGAAGTCGCGCGCACCGGACGCATGTTCGTGGCCAGCAGCAGCAGCAAAGAGGAGCCGCAGATGGCTCCAGGGACGATTGGCGTCGTCGTGCGGGGTGCCGACAACAAGCCCCTGGCCGGGGCCGAAGTCCGTCTGACGGTGCTTCACGAGAGCATCGAGCACGGCAACTCGGAGAAAGAAGTCACCGCCACCAGCAACGCCGACGGCAACGCCGGGTTCACGAAACAACCCACGGATACGTCGTATCAGTACGAAGTGGTCGTGCGGCAGGGCAGTGCGCGTTACTCGTCTGGACCGTTTCGCCTCAAGACGACGCACGGCCAACTGGTGCTGATGCACGTCTATCCCACCACACCGTCCATCGACGACACGTTCATCGTGACGCGCGCCTTGTACGTGGTCGAACCGAGGGATGACGTGTTCCAGGTTCAGGTGTTGTTCAGGTTCCACAACACCAATCCCATGACCTGGGTACCGGAGCATTTCAGCATCCCGTTGCCTGCTGGCGCATCGGCGTTTCGCCCCGCAAATACGACGGGCGACATTCGCTTGCTGGAACAATCGGGTGAGGTGGGGATCAGCGGCTCTTTCACGCCGGGTGAACACGAGATCTCCTACTCGTTTCAGTTGCCGAACGACGGCGAGCCCACCGCACGCTTGGCAATGCCGCTGCCACCGAACATGGTCGACGCGCGACTGTTCGTCGAGGCCTCGAACTCCATGACTCTCAGCGTGAGTGGCCTCGACGCACCGACCGAAACGCGCGGCAAGGGCGGTCAACGGGCGTTGCTCGCTTCGCGCGACTTTCTCACTTCGACCGAAGCGCGTCCTACCCAGCTCATCGCGCGCATCGCTGGGCTCCCCAGCCACGGCTGGGGCGCAATTGGTGCCACGGTGATCGCCGCGACGTTGGCCTTGTTCGGCATCGCGTTCGCGACGTCGCGGGAAGGCAAAGCCAGCAAGAGTATCGCCGACGCCGACAGGCAACGGGCTAGACAGCTGCTCCTCGACGAACTCGTGGAGGTCGAGAAAGCCTTTGCCGACAAGCGCATCGGCCCAAAGACGCGGGAGCGCACCCGTCAGATGCTGCTCGACGCGCTCGCCCGCATCGAAGCCAACGCGGCCTGAGACGCGCTAAACGCCTTTCTGAGCGCGCAGACGAGCTCCCGCGCGAAACACTGCGCGATTGCCACGCGCGGGGCGCCCCGAAGCCTGGTCCCTCGTCCCGACCAGTCAGGACCAACCGCGACCCGCGGGAAGAATTCGGCCGAACAGCCGAAACCCGGAACAAGCGTGCGCCTGCCAAGATGTGGACAAATCGAGGAACAAGTCGGGGTCTGTCGGGGGATCAACTGGGACAAACTCGGTGCGCCGGATACCCCACAGGATTGCACGCTATCCCACCCCAGCACCTATCCCCACTCGCCAGGCGAACAACCTGAGTTAATTCATACATTTACAGGATATTCCACAGTCTCCACAGGCCCTACTAGATCGGTCGATCAGATCAAAATTTCAATCTTCAGATCTCCCGATCCTTTCGCTCGATGGGTGCGGAGCCTGAGCGGCCATAACCCCTCGATTTCGAGATCAAGCGCTAGCGATCGGCAGCGCGCCCGACTACAGCTTGGTGCAAATGCAGGTCACGGTCAGCAAGAAGGAACTGCTTCGTCTTTTGGGGCGTTGTCAGGGGGTTGCCGACAAGAAAAGCACCATGCCGGTCCTCGGTAACGTGCTGATCGAAGTCGAGAGTGCCGACTCCGTACGCTTGTCCGCCACCGACCTGTATCTGAGCGTCAGTGGCACGGTTGCTGCCAGCATCGAAAAGGGCGGCAGCATCGCCGTAGGAGCAAGACCACTGTTCGAGCGCGTCAAGATGATGCCCGAAGGCAGCATCACGATCTCGACCGACGACTCGGCGACCACGACCATTCGCGCACTGGGTCAGGCACGTCGCTACACACTCCACGGCATCCCCGGTGAAGAGTTTCCGTCGTTGCCCGAACCCGAAAAGGGCGCCGAGATTGCCTCGCTCGGGACGAGTGTGTTGTCGGCGTTGATCGCCAGCACTCACTTCTCGATTTCCACCGACGAAACGCGTCTGCACCTCAACAGCGCGCTGTTCGAGTGGGACGGAAATCGTGTGCGCATGGTAACCACTGACGGCCATCGCTTGAGCAAAATGGAGGCCAAGGTCGCCAACACGGGCTCGATGACGATGCTGATCCCGCTCAAGGGCGTGATGGAGCTCAAGCGCTTGTGCGACGAAGCGCACGGCGAAGGCGTCGAAGAGCTACAGCTGTGCAAGAGCGGTCCCAACGCGTTCTTCCGTCTCGGCGGCGTTCAGTTTGGTGTCAAGTTGGTGGACGCTCAATTCCCCCCCTACGACCAGGTGATCCCCGCGTCGTCGGGCAATACCATCCGCGCGCCTCGCGCGGCGGTCGCGGACGCCCTGCGCGCCGTATCCGTCGCGGCAAGTGACCGCACCGGTGGCGTCAAGCTCACGATGGACCGCGGTGTGATGCGCTTCTCGAGCGAAAGCCCTGAGAGCGGTGACGGATTCGACGAAGTCGCCGTCGACTACTCGGGCGACAACTTCACCGTCGGTTTCAACGCCAAGTACTTTCTGGACGTGCTCGGTGCGATCGATGACGAGGACTTGCAGCTGGGGATCAGCGGCGAGCTCGACCCCGCGGTGCTGCGGCCCGCCACCGAACGAGATGATGCAGATTATCTCGCGGTGATCATGCCGATGCGGATTTGACGTCTTCGCTCGTCGTCCAGAAGCTCGACATTCGGGGCTTTCGCAACATCGAAAGCCTCCAGCTGGAGCTCGGGCCACGCGTCAACGTGATCTCCGGCGACAACGGGCAGGGCAAGACCAGTGTGCTCGAGGCGCTGTACTTCGTCGCTACCAGCCGCAGCTTTCGAACCGAGAAGCTACGAGAGGTGTGTCGTGAGGGCAGTGAGCTCACTCGCGTCGTCGGCACTTTCGAAGAGGGCGGCCAACAGCGACGCCAGCGCGCCGTGATCAGCGCTGGGCGTCGCAGCCTGTTCATGGACGAAAAGCGCGCTGCCGGCCTGGCCAGCTACGCGGTGCGCACACCGGTCGTGATCTTTCACCCGGGAAATCTGACCCTCGTCAGCGGCCCGGCAGCGCTGCGGCGTACGCTGCTCGACCGCATCGCGTTGTTTCTCGATCCCGCCAGTGGCGATGCGCGTTCACGCTACCAGCACGCGCAGCGTGAACGACATCAAATCCTTCAGAAGCAGCCCGATCAGCTTTCGGCGTTGGATGCATTCGAACGGGTGATGGCTGAGAACGGCGCCGCGGTGCAGCGGGCGCGCCACGCCGCCTGTGACGCGCTGGCCGCCGCGCTCGGCCCCGCGTTTGGCACCATCGCGTCGGCCCAGACCCCGCTGGCGTTGCGCTTCGTTCCCGGAGGTTGCACCGACGCCGAGCAATTCGCCCACGAACTCGCCGATCGACGCGTGCGAGACCGTTTCCGCAAGAGCGCTGGTTTTGGACCCCATCGCGACGAGATAGAACTGTTGCTCAGCGGCAGATCCGCCCGACACCACGCTTCTCAGGGGCAGCAACGCATCCTCACGCTGGCGCTGAAGGTGGCGGAACTCAACTGCGTTCGCGACGCCTGCGGCAGCCAGCCCATCCTGTTGTTGGACGACGTTTCCAGCGAACTCGACCCCAAACGAACGGGCGCCGTGTACGAGTTCGTCAGGGGTGCACGAAGTCAGGTTTTGGTCACCACCACACGTCCCGACTTGTTCCAAATGCCCGGTTTGAGCGGCTCGGATCGGTGCGATTTCGAGCTCCGAGGTGGGGCCTTGGCGGGGTCCTGATCGTGCGGATAATTTGCTAGTGATTTCAAATACTTGTGGATTCTTCTCGGCTTGCTTTTTGGGATCCGATTGAGTATATCTCTTGGCCCCCATTTCAAAGCGCCGCAGCCGGCGCGAGGTGATCACCTTTGACTGATACCGACGCCATTGCTCCAGCGTCCAACGCTGACGAGTACGGTTCCAAAAACATCCAGGTCCTCGAGGGATTGGAGGCCGTGCGCAAGCGCCCTGGCATGTACATCGGCGACGTGCACGACGGTTCGGCGCTACATCACCTGGTTTGGGAATGTGTCGACAACTCGGTGGATGAGCACCTCGCCGGGCATTGCTCGAAGATCCACATCGAGCTGCTGGACGATGATGCCGTTCGCGTCAGTGACAACGGGCGCGGGATCCCCGTAGGCATGCACGACCGTGGCGTTTCCGCCGCGGAGGTCGTGATGACGGTGCTGCATGCGGGCGGCAAGTTCGATCATTCGAGCTACAAGGTGAGCGCCGGTCTGCACGGCGTGGGCGTCAGCGCCGTCAATGCCGTTTCCGAGTGGTTGACTCTGGAGATCCGCCGAGAAGGTAAGCTGTGGCGGCAGCAGTACAAGAAGGGCGTCCCTCAAGGCCCGCTCGAAGCCGTCGAAGACACGACCGACACGGGCACCACGATCATTTTCAAGCCTGACTCCGAGATCTTCACGTCGACGGAGTACAGCTACGACATTCTGGCCAACCGTCTGCGCGAGCTGGCGTTCCTCAACCGAGGCTTGGTCATCTATCTCAAGGACGATCGCGTCGACGATGGCCAAAAGGCGACCTACGAGTACCAGGGTGGCATTCAGGAATTCGTCGCCCTGCTGTCGCAATCGAAGGAGCCCGTCACCGAAGAGGTAATTGCGTTTTCCGCCGCAATGCCCTTGGGGGAAGGCTCTGCAGACATGCTGCTCGACATCGCCATGCGTTGGACGTCGAGCTACGTCGAGCAGATCTTCTGCTACACGAACAACATCCACAACAAGGACGGCGGCACGCACCTTACGGGTCTGCGTTCGTCTTTGACGCGCACGCTCAACAACTACGGCCAATCGGCGAACCTCTTCAAGGACGTCAAGAGTGGCCTGTCCGGTGACGACGTTCGCGAAGGCTTGGTGTGCGTGATTCACGTCAAGCATCCGGATGCCTCCTTCGACTCGCAGACGAAGTCCAAGCTCGTCAGCAGCGAAGTGAAGGGCGCGGTCGAGGCCGCGGTGTCCGAGCATCTCGGTCGCTTCCTCGAAGAGAATCCGCAGATTGCCCGCAAGATCATCGAGAAGGCAGTGATTGCGGCCAAGGCTCGCGAGGCGGCGCGCAAAGCTCGCGAAGTGGTTCGCAAGGGCGTGCTCGACACGACGTCGCTGTCGGGCAAGCTCGCCGATTGCCAAAGCAAAGACCCGACGATCAGCGAAATCTACATCGTCGAGGGTGAAAGTGCAGGTGGCAGCGCCAAGCAGGGGCGTGATCGGCACTTTCAGGCGATCTTGCCGTTGAAGGGCAAGATCCTCAACGTCGAGCGCGCCCGCCTCGATCGCATGTTGTCATCGCAGGAGGTCGCGACGCTGATCTCGGCCCTCGGTTGCGGTATTGGCGATACGGGTGGTTTCGACCTGAGCAAGCTGCGCTACCACAAGATCATCCTGATGACCGATGCCGACGTCGACGGGTCGCACATCCGCACGTTGCTGCTCACGTTCTTCTACCGACAGATGCCCGAGTTGCTGGAAAAGGGTTACCTGTACATCGCGCAACCCCCGCTGTTCCGCGTGCGCAAAGGCAAGAAGGACCTGTACATGAAGGACCAGGGTGCGCTCGACCGCTACCTGATCGAGAACGGTGTCGACGGTTTGCGGCTCAAGTCGGCGAGCGGGCTCGAGATCGCCGGTCTGCCGCTGCTGAATCTGGCGAGTCGTTTGCGCACCATGCGCGGTTTGCTCGGCCGCATCGACCGGCGCTGCGACAGCCGCCTGGTCGCCGCTTTGCTCCAAGCCGGTGCCGAGCCCGTCGTCGACTTCAAAGACCGCGCTGCCATCGAGGCGATGGTACCCGTGCTTCAAGAGCACCTCGAGCAACGGCACCCCACACTGTGCCCACTCACCGTGCGCAGCGATTGGGATGACGAGAGCGGCAAGGGAACGCTCAGTGTCCGCTTCCGTCCGGGGGCGTCGTCGCGACTTGCCACCTTTGGCGAGGAGTTGGCACACGGCCACGACTACCAGGAACTGGTATCGGTCGAACGCGATTTGCGCTCACTCGGTCAAGCGCCGTACATCGCCGAGAGCGACAAGTCGGACCCCGTGACGCTCAACGACTCGCTCGAGCTCGACGACTTCATTCAGGAGCGCGGCCGGCGCGGCATTGCCCTGTCCCGATACAAGGGGCTGGGCGAGATGAACGCGGACGAGTTGTGGGAGACCACGATGAACCCGGATGCACGTACCCTGCTCCAGGTTCGCGTAGAAGACCCGGTCAGGGCCGACGAGCTGTTCAGTGTCCTGATGGGTGATCAAGTCGAGCCGCGTCGCAACTTCATCGAAGAGAACGCTCTGAACGTTCGGAATCTCGACATCTGACTCCTGCCGATTCGCTGCCCGGGCGGCGGTGGCGCCATTGTCGGGAAAGGTTTGCGCCGAGGTCCCGGGGCACCGTCCGTGAGGTCCCGTCCCTGAATGGGGTCCTCAGTCGTCTGTGGCTGGAATCGACATCCCTCGGGTCGCCGATCCCGGAGAATCGTCGTTCTGGGCGAACCAAAACGTGATCCGGCGATGCACTCGCTTCTACGGCGTCGTTGGGCCCGGGGCGTGACGAGTCGACTTTTTTCCCGAGTTCCTTAGACTGCTGGGTATGAGACTAGCCTTGCTTACCGCGGCGCTTTTCTGCGCCGCCACCCTGGGGTGTAGTGACTCCGACGAAACGCTCGCCGAAACCAAGCAGGACGATTCCAGCGACGATTCGACGGACGACGCGACCGACGATTCGAAGCCTTCAGCAGGCAACGACGCGGGCACCACCGATGACGAACCAGGCCCTGAGCAGGACGCCGGTGCCCTCGAGTGCACGTTGGACCAAGAAGATCCCGAGGAGCCGGAGGGGTTCTCAATAACCTTCACCGACGAAACGGTCGAGTGCGGGTCTGAGATGTGCCCGGGTGCGACGATCGACGGCTTCGGGATCGGCACACAAGGATGCTGTGCCGACCAGGACGAAGGGATCTGCGGGCTCGACATGTCTACTTTGGGGTTACTGCTCAACCTGGAGGACCCGGGATGTGAACAGCTCAACCGCCCCGGCTCGTGCGATCCGGCTTGTGGGCCCTCGGAGGCGATTGCCCTGCCGTCCTTTGGAGGAGCGGATGTGCCGGCGGACGGCGTGCAACTTCCCGGGTGCTGTCAGGCTGACGGAACCTGTGGTTTTCAGGCAAACTTTGGCGGCTTTGGCTTCGGCTGCGTCAGCCCCGACCGCTTCGGTCAGGCGGCTGGCGGCGACTGTGACTACACCCCCTAACGTGTCGAATTCGACCCTGGGCTAGACAAGCCCGCCGGGCGACACAGTGTAGTGCGTGCTCCCGGAACTGAGTTCCGAGAAGGGGAGCACGCCGACGGTCAGGTGCGTTCTCGCCTGGTATCCTGTCGGCACCGTTTTTGGCGGTACGAAAGGAGCACACAGCGATGCGCATGGACAGAATGACCACGAAGAGCCAGGAAGCGGTTCGGTCGGCTCTCGACGCGGCGTCTCGACGCGGCAACCCGGAGATCGTGCCCGAGCACCTCCTGGTCGCCATCTTGAGTCAAGGCGATGGCGTGGGTGCTCCGTTGGTGCAGAGAGCTGGTGCAGAGCCCGGCGCAATCGTCGAGTCGTTGACCGAGCGCATCGGTGTACTGCCGCAGGTAACCGGCGGTGCCGAGCCCGGATTGGCTCGCCGCACGGTACAGCTGATGCAGCGTGCCGAAGACCAGTCCAAGAAGCTCAAGGACGACTTCGTGTCGGTTGAGCACTTCGTGCTGGCGGCAGCCACTGGCGACAGCAATACCGAGGCGATCTTTCACAAGCACAATCTGACGTACGACAAGCTCTTGGCGGCGCTCGCGCAGATCCGTGGATCGCAGCGAGTTACCGACCAGGATCCGGAAGGGAAGTTTCAGGCGCTCGACAAGTACACGCGTGATCTGACTGACTTGGCGCGGCGTGGAAAGATTGATCCGGTCATCGGTCGTGACGAAGAGATCCGTCGAGTGATGCAGGTCTTGAGTCGACGTACCAAGAACAACCCCGTGCTGATCGGCGAGCCTGGCGTGGGTAAGACCGCCATCGCCGAAGGGATCGCTCACCGAATCGTTTCGGGTGACGTCCCCGAAAGCCTCAAAGACAAGCGACTGGTCGCCCTCGACCTGTCGTCGATGGTCGCTGGTTCGAAGTTCCGAGGCGAGTTCGAGGATCGTCTCAAGGCCGTACTCAAAGAGGTCGAAGCCGCCGAGGGCAGCATCATCGTGTTCATCGACGAGCTGCACACGCTCGTCGGTGCGGGCGCGGCCGAAGGGGCGATGGACGCAGCAAACATGCTCAAGCCTGCGCTCGCTCGCGGTCAGCTCCGCGCCATCGGCGCGACGACCCTGGACGAGTACCGCAAGTACATAGAAAAGGACGCGGCTCTAGAACGGCGTTTTCAACCGGTGATGGTGAGCGAGCCGACCGTCGATGACACCATCGCAATCCTGCGAGGTCTCAAGGAGCGGTACGAGGTCCATCACGGCATCCGCATTCAGGATTCGGCGCTCGTCGCCGCCGGCACCTTGAGCAATCGCTACATCACCGACCGTTTCTTGCCGGACAAGGCCATCGATTTGGTCGATGAGGCTGCCAGCAAGATCAAGATGGAAATCGACAGCATGCCGTTCGAGATCGATCAGCTCGAGCGCAGGCTCTTGCAGCTGAAGATCGAAGAGCAAGCACTCAAGCGCGAACGCGACACCAACTCGAAGACGCGGCTGACCGAGTTGCAACGCGAGGTCGGCGAGCTCAGTGCGCAGCGCGACGCGGCACGGGCTCAGTGGCTTCGCGAAAAGGAAATCATCGCGAACATCCGCGACAAGCAGCGGCAGCTCGAAGAACTGAAGTCTCGAGAGGAGCAGGCCCGTCGCACCGGTGATCTCGGAAAGGCCGCCGAGTTTCTCTACGGAACCATCCCCGCCGTCGAGAAGAGCGTCGAAGAACAGCGGGCAGCCTTGGGTGAACTGCAGCGAAGCGGCGCCTACCTGAAAGAGGAGGTGACCGACGAGGACATCGCGGCCGTGGTTTCCAAGTGGACGGGTGTGCCCATATCCAAGATGCTCGAAGGCGAGATGCAAAAGCTGTTGCGCATGGAAGACGGCCTGCGTCATCGAGTGATCGGACAAGACGCGGCCGTCGAAGCGGTTGCGAACGCCGTGCGCCGCTCTCGTGCTGGGCTGAGCGACGAACATCGCCCGATCGGTTCGTTCTTGTTTCTCGGTCCGACTGGTGTCGGCAAGACCGAAACGGCACGGGCGCTTGCCGAGTTCTTGTTCGACGACGAGCGGGCCATGATCCGCATCGACATGAGCGAGTACCAAGAGCGCCACGCCGTGTCGCGTCTGATTGGCGCGCCCCCGGGGTACGTGGGCCACGAGGAAGGTGGACAGCTCACCGAGCCCGTGCGCCGAAGGCCGTACAGTGTCGTGTTGTTCGACGAGGTGGAGAAGGCGCACCCCGACGTGTTCAACACCTTGCTGCAACTTCTCGACGATGGTCGACTCACCGACAGCCAAGGACGTACGGTGGACTTCACCAACACCGTCGTGATCTTGACCAGTAACGTCGGCTCTGCCGAGCTGGCCACGGTTGAAGAACGCAGTGCCGAAGATGGCGAAGCGAAGATGGATCAAATGCGTCAGGTCGCGATGCTCGCTTTGCGCGACGTGTTCCGACCCGAGTTCATCAATCGTCTCGACGAAATCGTCGTGTACCGACGTCTCGAGCAGGAGCAGATCCGTCGCATCGTCGACATCCAGCTCACACGGCTGCAAGGGCGTTTGCGTCGACGACAATTGTCGTTGGAAGTCAGCGATGCCGCCAAGGACTACCTCGCGCAAACCGGCTACGATCCCCAGTTCGGTGCTCGTCCGCTCAAGCGAGCCATTCAGCGCCACCTGGAGGACGTGCTGGCGCGGCGCGTGTTGCAGGGTGACTTCCCCGCCGAGGCGACTGTTCGCGTCGACTATGACGGCAGCGATCTGACGCTCAGCGCGAGTGCCCCGGCGCAGCCTCAGCCGACAGCAGAGCGACCCGGCGTCGAGGCTTGATCCGCTCTGGTTCGAGCTCGATCAGTGCGGCGGGAGATCGAGGAGCTGCCGCCGCAACAGGTCCAGGCCCGCCCATGCTGCCGCCAGTTGGTTGCGCGTGCGACCCCAGCGGAACACCCGATGCGCTGTGACGACGCCTTTCGGCGTTGCCACGGCGTAGTGGATGAGGCCAACGGGCTTTTCGTCGGTGCCACCGCTGGGACCGGCGATCCCGGAAAACGAGATGGCGACTTCGCTGTCGAAGGTCTTTCTGGCGCCTTCGGCAAGGTGCTGCACGGTTGCTTCGCTCACCGCGCCGTGTTCCTCCAACACCGCTTTGGGTACGCCCAGCAGGTGTTCCTTGACGTCGTTCGAGTAGCAAACGACGGAACCCTTGTAGTAGTCGCTGGCGGGGGTGCGCGTGATCAGCTGGGAGGCGAGGCCACCGGTACACGATTCTGCCAGAGACAGCCACCAGCCCCGCGCCCGCAACAGGTCGCCGACGACGTCTGGCAGATCTCGATCACCTTCGGCGTATACCAGATCCCCGAGGCGCTCCTTGACGACGAGTGCGGCTCCTCTTGCTGCCGTCTGCGCCGAGTCCGCGTCGGCTCTGGTTGCCATCACCTTCACTTCGATCTCGGGGAAATGGGCCCGATAACCTATGACCACGTCGTGCTCGGCCTCGATGCCTCTCAGCCGGTCGTTGACCGCCGACTCCGGTGCGCCGAACGATCGCAGCCGAATTTGCGCCGTGCGTGCCGCCACTTGCGCCGAGACGAAGGACGCGATGTGTTTCTGGAACATCGGCTTCATTTCTCGCGGGACGCCAGGAAGAAAATAAGCCCTGCAATTATCGATATCTACGCTGAACCCAGGAGCGGTTCCCCAAGCGTTTTCGAGCACCGTGGCCGAGTGGGGAAAGTCGGCCTGCTTCGCGTTGGAGTCCGAGAAGTGAACGTTCGCGGCAGCGTAGCGAGCCTGGAGAGACTCGAGGCTCGCCTCGTCTCTGCGCAGGGGTTCGCCGAGCTCGAGCGCGACCGCTTCACTCGTCATGTCGTCCGTGGTTGGCCCCAAACCGCCGGTACACACGATGACTCGGTGCTCGGCGGCCAGGCGACGCAACGCGGTGCGGATCTTGCTCATTTCGTCGGCGACCGAGAGACACTCGGTCACCTGCATTCCGCATGCGGTGATCTGCTCACACAGCCACGTGCAGTTGGTATTCTCGATTTCGCCTCGCGTCAGTTCGGTACCAATGGAAAGCACGGCGGCCGTCATTGCGCCGACATACACCAGATGCGACGCGATGTGGCGAAAAGCGGCTCGCCGAAGCCCTACACGACCTTCCGAGGCGCTACTGGCTCACCGAGGTTCCCGGCACTGCGGGGGAAGGGTAGGCGCAGCGAAACCCAACACGCGGATCGGCGTTCGTCACACCCTCGACAGCGAGACCTTTCAACTCGCTTGCCAGGACGGAGGCGTACGAACCACCGCGCGCGACGAAGCGGGGTGCGTCATCGTCGATCCCTTCCATCGTCCACTCGGCGACGTTGCCAGCGAGATCCTGGACGCCCAATGGCGTCGCGCCGTCCGGGCGCGACCCCGGCACCTCTGGGCCCGCCACCTCCGCGCCCTCCGCACAGGGCCCATGTTGCAAACCATACGCGGCGCGGCGACACACCAAACCGAATGGGCCCCACGGGTAGCGTCGATTCGACGGGCCGCGTGCGGCGAGCAGCCACTGTTGGGAAGTGGGTAGACTTCCACCCGCCCAGCGACAGAACGCCGCCGCCTGCCGTGGCGCCACCGCCGTGACGGGCAGTTGCGTTTCGGCGGCGCGCTGGGGGTCACAGGCGCCCGCGTCGACACACTGCGCCCAGCGCGCCCAAGTCACTTCGAACCTGTCGATCGCGAAGGTCGATACCGCTTCGGGTTGTTTCGACTCGGCCTTGTCCTGCAAGTCCCAATCGTCGATGAGCGAGTGCACGGCACCGCCGGGGACGACCACCAGCTCCGAGACTACCGTGCAGCGGTCATTCACCAATCGTTGCGCGGTCGAGCAGCTTGTCGCGGTGCCACCGCAAACCGACCCTTCGAGACGTTGCCCAGTGCCGCAACACCGTGGGCCCGCCGCTACCAAACCAGGTGGACAGCGGGCGGGCCCGTCGCGGTCGTAGCGCGCGAGTGCGGCAACGACGCCCGCCATCGCCGCGCCGGCCACCAACAGGGCAATCAAACGCAAGTCGAGGCGAGATGCCCGGGCAACGCCGTTGCGTGCGCTTTTCGTCACAATCGTCAGGCGTCCGCAACGCGGAAGGTGAGCGGCTGCAAGCCTTCGATCGAGACTTCCACGACGTCACCGCTCGACATCGGTCCCACACCCTCGGGCGTTCCGGTCAAGATCAGGTCCCCGGGTTCCAAAGTCATGACCTGGGAAACGAACTCAATCAATTGAGGGATGTCGAACAGCATGTCCGACGTGTTTGCCTGTTGTTTGATTTCGCCGTTGACGCGTGTCGTCAGCTGCAGCGGCGTGGGAGCAAGTCCAGTGGTGATGCTCGACGCGACTGGGCAGAAGCCGTCGAACCCTTTGGCTCGAGTCCACTGTCCGTCGCTTTTCTGTAAGTCTCTAGCAGTGACGTCACAGGTCGTGATCAGGCCAAATACGTGATCCATCGCCTGCTCTCGCGGGACGTATCGTGCGCGGTTGCCGATGACGACTCCCAGCTCGCCTTCGTAGTCCACCCGTTGACTGACTTTGGGAAGTCGAAGTAGTTCCCCTGGGCTGGCCAATGCCGACGGGGGTTTCATGAATACGAGCGGCGTTTGGGGAGGGGCCGCACCCATCTCCCGCGCGTGCGCCCCATAGTTCCGCCCGATGCCGAGGATCTTGCTGGGGTTGAGTGGACAGAGCAAACGCGTGTCTGCCAAGTCGTGTCGAACACCAGTTGGAGTTCCGCCGTTCCAAGGCGCTGCGCTGAACAACTCCACCCGATTGTCAGTCAGCTCCGCGTAGCAGATTTTCCCATCGGCTTCACACCGCACAAATCGTTGCACGGCGCCAGTGTGCCGTGACCCTCCGTTCCTTTCCAGCACGCGTTGTGCTCACACTGGCAAGCCGTGGCCCCTCGCCCGACTGCCGTCGGTTCGTGGTACTGACGCGGCAGTACGTGCTGGGAACACGCACGTGGTGCCTTCACGGCGTGACTCGAGTGGCCTCGAAGCACGGTTGCAACGACCCCAATTTCCTGAATTTGCCTTCGGCCGACGTGGGACCTGGTGTAGGTTTGGCACTGTTTCCATGCAAGAGACTGAACTGCCACAGCACCAGGCGGGAACGAGTGGGCCGCCGGCTGATGCTTCGCCGAGCATCCCGCCAGTCGTGGACCGCACCCTGGTGAACATCACGTTGGGGTTGCTCAAGACCGCGCGCCCTCACCAGTGGATCAAGAACGTCTTCGTGTTGGCTCCGGTCGTCTTTGCCAAGGAGATCTTCGAACCCAGCCTGATGCTCCGGGCCGGCGGCGCATTCGTCGTGTTTTGCCTGATCAGCGGTGCCGTCTACACGATGAACGACCTGGTGGACGCTGCTGCCGACCGTGAGCATCCCCTCAAACGCTTCCGCCCCATCGCGTCGGGTCTCGTTCCGGTTGGCGTGGCGCGGGCGTTCCTGGCGTTCCTGATTTTGGCTGGTGTCGGTGGCGCCGCGCTAGGGCCAATTCCGTTCCTGGCGACGGTGCTCGTCTATTTCCTGATCAACGTTGCCTACTCCTTCAAGCTCAAGCGAGTTCCGTATCTGGACGTCGCGATCATCGCGTCCGGGTTCGTGTTGCGGGTGTTGGGGGGCGGTTTCGGTACGTTGATCCACGTCTCGGGCTACCTCTTCGTGTGCACCGCGGTGCTCGCTCTGTTTCTCGGTTTTGGCAAACGGCGCCACGAGTTTGCCGCTGCCGAACACGGGAAGAAGACCCGTCGCAAGCAGCGTGCCGTCCTCGAGCTGTACTCGAAGATCGGTCTGGACGTCGCGCTGACAGCGACCGGCCTCGCGACGATCCTCGCGTATGCGGCTTACACGCTCGACCCACACACGCGCGCGTATTTCAACGCTGACACGCTGTGGCCGACGACGCTCTTCGTCGTGCTCGGCGTGGGTCGGTTCTTGTTTCTCGTGCGTGAACGGCCCGATGCGGAGAGTCCGACACAAGAGATGCTTCGTGACGGGCCCTTCGTCGCCATCGTGATGGGTTGGTCAGTCGTGATGTTGTGGTTGGTTTACAACCTCCGCCCGTCGCCATGACCGAACAGACATCGGCCCTCGAAAAGACAGCGAGCGGTCCCTGGACGGATTTGGGTCTGACCCTCCCGGTCTTCATTGCCTACCACTTGGGCGTCGTCTTCTTGCCCGTGCGCAACGCCGCCGACTGGGTGACGCTCGAGCTCATCGAACTTGCCGAGAACGACATGACGCTGTACGCAGCGCTCACGCTCGGGATCGCGTCGGTGTACGTCGGCGTGCTGGTGATGGCGGGCCGCGGCAAGGTGCTGCACTGGCAGCGCTTCTTCTGGTTGATGCTCGAGGCGATTGCGTACGCTGTCGCGATGCGCTTTGCTGCGACCTACGTCGTCGGCAAGGTTGCGTTGGCACCGCCGCCGGTTAGTGGCAGCTACAGCGGCCTGTTCAGCGGGCTGGTGCTGTCGATGGGCGCTGGGTTCTACGAGGAGCTGGCGTTTCGGGTCGGTCTGTTCGGCGTCGGCTTCAAGGCGTTGAAAGTGCTCTTTCCCATGACGTCCGTACAACGGATGCTGTGGTGGCTCGGGTGGGGTTTGCTGACGTCGATGCTGTTTTCGCTCTGGCACTACGTCGGTCCTCTCGCGGACCCTCTCGATGCACGGTCGTTCGTGTTTCGTTGGACTTGCGGGGCCGTGTTTACGCTCATCTACAAGTTCCGCGGCTTCGCGCCGGCAGTCTGGACTCACGCGCTCTACGACGTCTGGGTGCTGGTGCTTTGAGACGGACTCGAAACGCTTGCCCCAAATACGACACACCAGCACTCGCGTCGTGCCTCCGATGGAGCCACCGCCAGCGCTGAAGTGACGGAGTCACGCGTTCCGCACGGCGTACACGAAGTGCTCGACGTTGCCCTTCGGTCCGGGCAGGCTCGACTCACAACCCGAGCAGATTCGAAACCCAGCGTCGCGAATCGTCGCGTAGGACGCATCGATGGCTTGCTGGCGCACTGCTGGGTCTTTGATCACACCCTTTGCTCGGCGTGCCTGTTCCCTGCCAACTTCGAACTGCGGCTTGATCATCGCCAGCAACACGCCGCCCGGCGGCAAGACGACACTGATTGCCCCGATGAGTTGACCTATGCCGATGAACGAGGCGTCGACCACGACCCAGTCGACCCGCGTCTCGAAGCTGTTGGCGTCGAGGTGTCGCGCGTTGGTCTTGTCCATCACCACGACCCGTTCGTCGCTGACGAGTTTCTGAGCAAGCAAACCTTGTCCAACGTCCACGGCGTAAACTCGTGACGCGCCGTGCTGAAGCAGGCAGTCGGTGAACCCACCCGTAGAGGCTCCAACGTCGACACAAGTCTTCCCTTCGGGGCTGAGGCCGAGCTGCTCCAGTGCGCCCTCGAGTTTTACACCTCCCCGTGAGACGTAGCGTTCTACCTGTTTGAGACGCAGTTCGGCATCCGGATTGACCAGGCTTCCCGGCTTGTCCACCCGTTGATCGGAAACCAGTACCTGTCCTGCGAGGATCAGAGCTTGAGCTTTCGACCGTGAGTCGCAGAGACCTCGTTCGAGCAAGAGGACGTCGAGTCGCTGGCGTTTGCCACGGCGGGGAGCTTGCATTTCTCCGCCCCAGTTTGGGTGCGCTGCGTCGATGTTTCCAGAAATTTGGCAGGCGTCGAGCCGCTCTGATTCAGTGCGAACAGGGCGTCCGGCTCCGAAGAGTCGGACCACCACCCCCAGGAGGACCAACATGAGGCGTTCGACACTTTTTACGACGCTTGGAACCTGTGCCGTTTCCTTGTCCCTGACGTGCCCCGCGTTGGCCCAGGACGACGAGGATTCGTCAGCATCGGCCGAAGCCAGTGGCTCGGCGTCCTATTCGACGAGTGACGGACCGCGCTCCAGCGGCAGTGCGACCAGCACCGGTGCCGCACCCGGCGGCACGGACCACTCACGGTTCGTCGGCACGTTCGGCATCGGCTACCTCGGCTACCGAACCATGGGCGTCGGCGTTGCGGGAGGTGGTGAAACCACGGTCGAGGCGCCGGTCGTGGGTGTGCGTTACTGGTTGAATTCGGGCATGGGTGTCGACGCGGGACTCGGAATCGCGACGGGTGGTTCGTCCACCACCACCGAGACCGGCGGAATGGACATGGACGTCGATGCGCCCGATCCGCTCGCTGTGATCATTCACGGTGGGTTGCCCTTCGCGCTGAAGTCCAGCGAGCACTTCGTTTTCGAGGTCGTACCCGAGTTCAACTTCGGCTGGGCGGTGAACACCGTCGAGGCGCCGGGGGGCGATGTGGACGAAGGCGGCGTGCACTTCGATCTCGGCGCGCGCGCTGGCGCGGAGATCCACTTTGGATTCATCGACATTCCTGAATTGGCCCTGCAAGCGGGTTTGGGCCTGCGTTTCGCTTGGGAACGTGTCAGCTGGGACGACGGCAACGGCAATTCGCAGAAGACGTCCAGAACGCGCCTGGCGACGGCAGTGGGCGACAACCCGTGGAACATTCTGACCGCGAACGTCGCCGCGCTCTACTACTTCTGAAACACTGGGTTGGCTCGCTCGCTCGAGACACGCTGATGTCGCGCGCGACATTCGGGGTGCCCTTCGGGCCCGCTGCACCCTTTCGTGCAAGAGTAACCGCGTTGGTTGGACGGTCGACGAGCTGGGAGTGAATCGAACCATGAAGGCGTTGAGTGTGCTTGGGTTGGTGTTGCTGTTGACGGTTGGTTGTGGTGATGGCCCATCTTCGGACGGCACGATGATGGCGGAGCAGGACCTGCCGCTGTCGAACGTGGGCCAGCCGATTCCCGAATACCAGCGCAGCGGGACGAGCGACTACCAGCGGCCGGTCGCCGACTCCCAGAATCGACCCGGCCGAGACGAGCAGTCACTCTCGGAGGCTCCCGCGCAGCTCCTTGGCGAGCCAGGGTCGAGCGACGATGCCTGCGAACTGCTGTGCGCGGCGACGCGAGAACGTGGTTGCGGCGGCGGTTGCCGACAGATCTGCGACGTGTGGTTTCGCGAAGGCGGTGCCGAGTGCATCGGGATACTGCAACGAGTCGTCGAGTGCGTGCTCGCGTCGTCGCTTGACTGCGCGGATGCCACGGAAGTGTGTGGCCTGGAGTTTTCCGCCGAGGCTGAGCGCTGTCCCGACCCCAGTGAGTAAACACGATCCGGTGGCGTGCGCCGGCGGCGTGCCGGCTGGCGTCGGCCACCACGGGTCGAGATGGCTGCAAGCCAGCGACCCACACGGCGGAGTTTCCGCACGGGATCGCCCTGGGTGACTGCTGGCACGGGGTGTGCTCACGGTCATTGGTGTGCGTGGTCTCGACGCGTGGTTGCTATGTAGTTTCGGCGCGCTAGCGGGCAGTGCGACCGCGTCGTCTGCGTTGCCTTCGACAATCGTCGTCGCGGTCGTGTTCGCCTCCTTGGCGAGACGTGTGCCGCTATCGTGGTTAGTGATCGGTCTGGTGACTTTCGCTGGATGTGCCTGGCGAGCTCACGTCGCGGTCGACGGGTACCGGACAGCGCACACATCCATGAGACAAGTTGTGAGCGCTCCGCAACGCTGTCACGCCACCGTCGAGGTGCTGACATCGCCGACTTGGCGGGGGGATTCCCTCGGGTATACAGCGGGTGTCGCTCACGCCGAATGTGAAACCGGTCAGTTTTCGGCTGTACCAGTTCGGCTGTACGGCGGTCCTCGCGAGCTCGCTCGGGGTGATACAGTCGAAGTGGTCGCGCAGCTGGGCATCATTCGGTTGATGCGCAACGCGGGACTGCCGGACCCCTACGTGTCTGCCGCGCGGTCCGGAGTCTTGCTCAGTGGTGGGGTGCTGAGTGCGACCGTCGTGCGCGGCGGCCACGGTTTTGTTCACTGGGTGGATCAGTTGCGTTGGCACGTGCGCGAGCGCATCGAAGCGACCTTCGCTCCCGACGCCGTTGGCATGGCCAAGGCGCTCGTGCTCGGCGAAAACGACCTGACACAGGACGAAGACACGGCGTTCAAGGCGAGCGGTTTGGCGCATCTGTTGGCGGTCAGCGGCACCCACCTCGTCTTTGCGATCTTGAGTGTGGTCTCCGCGCTGCGCTTCGTGCTGTGTCGCGTACCGCTGCTGGCAGCCCGATTCGACGTGCGACGTGCGAGCAGTGCATTCGGCGTGATTGCGGCCCTCGTGTACGCGGACTTTGCGGGAGGCAGTGGGTCCGCGTGGCGAGCGGCCTGGATGCTCGCGATTGGGCTGACGTTGAGAGCGATCGCACGCGAGGTCAACGCCGTGCGAGCAGCCGCGGGATCCATCGTCGTCGGTTGCGTCTACGATCCGCTCGTCGCCGTCGACGTGTCGTTCATGCTGTCACTGGCAGCAACGTTCGGGCTGTTGACGTTGGGGCGCAAGTGGTCGACCTGGGTCGATCGTTGGAGTCTAGCGCGGCCGGTACGTCTGGCAGCGTTGGGCTTGTGCGCGACGCTCGCAGCGATGTTACCCTGCTCGGTCCTGTTGGCGACGCTGTCTTCGGGACTGTCCGTCGTGGGCATCTTTGCGAACGTCCTCGCCGCGCCATTTGGCGAGACCATCGCTCTGCCGCTGTGCCTGGTGCACGCGCTGTCGAGTGAGCTTCCGCTACTCGAGCGGGGGCTAGCTGTCGTCGGTTCGGGCGCGCTGCTCGTGGTTCGGCAGATGGCTTTGGCGACGGCCGGGACGAGCGCTTTGTCGATTCCGCTGCCTTGGCCGACCGATTGGCAATGTGCGGTCGTGGTGCTCGGCGGGTTCACGCACTGGTACCAGTCGTCGGCACCCTGGCCGACCGGTGTCCATCGCTGGCGGACCCTGGCACCGGTGTGGTGTTTCACCATCGTTGCCTGTCTGACGTTGGAATGGGCGACACACCGCGTCGGCCAGCCCCAAGGTCGTCTCAGGTTTACGGCCCTCGACGTCGGTCAAGGTGACGCGGGCTTGGTCGACTTGCCAGACGGCAAAATCGTTCTTGTCGACGGCGGTGGCTTCGTCGGTTCGCCAACGGACCCGGGCGCCCGTGTGATTCTTCCCATCCTTCGGGCCCGGCGCCGCGATCGTCTGGACGTCGTCGTTCTTTCCCACCCGCATCCCGACCACTTCGGGGGGTTACTGTCCGTGATGCAGAGCGTCGAAGTGGGCGAGCTTTGGGATACGCGGCAAGGTCAGCTCGAGGGAGCCGGGCCCGAGTACGATGAACTACTCGCTCTGGCAGAACGACGCGGTGTGCCGGTACTGGGTCCGGAGTCGCTGTGTGGTCAACGAGCATTCGGTGGGACTCGCTTGAGCGTGTTGGCTCCCTGCCCAGGGTTTACTCCCGGCAGGAACGCGAACGACAATTCCTTCGTGTTGCGTTTCGGTTTCCAGGGACGGGCCTTGTTGCTCACCGGAGATGCGGAACATTTCGAGGAGGCGCAGCTGTCGGACCGGATGGATCTCGACCTGAGTGCAGACCTTCTGAAAGTTGGGCACCATGGCAGTCGCACCTCCAGTACCACCGAGTTTTTGCAGCGCGTTCGCCCTACGCTGGCGACGGTATCCTGCGGCATGCGCAACTCGTTTGGGCACCCACACGCGATTGCTCTTCAGCGCCTACGCGGATCCAATGTGACAGTTCTGCGAACAGACCTGTTGGGGTCGATCACTTGGGTTACTGACGGGCAGGCGATGTGGGTCGAGACAGCAGTCGAATCATCGTCGGCCGAGTGAGGCGTCCTTCAACGAGCGCGAACCGCGATGTGCCAACGACGAGAGTCGAGCGCAAGGTTGGGGGGGTGAGCGTCCAGCTGCTATGGTGACGCCGTGTACCGGAATAACGTTGAAGTATCCATTCCCGCCGATGACATCGCAGCCCGTGTCCGTGAGCTAGGTCAACGCATCACGGAGGACTACCGCGATCGTCGACTGGTGCTCCTTTCCGTTCTGAAAGGCAGCTTTGTGTTCACAGCGGATTTGGCGAGGTCGATCGATCTTCCACTTCGCGTCGAGTTCCTCGGTGTTCAGAGCTACGGCGACAGCACCACATCGACGGGCGTCGTGCAGATCACCCAAGACCTGACCAAGCCGATCGAAGGTGAGGATGTCCTGATCGTCGAGGACATCGTCGATACGGGACTGACGAGCTCCTACCTGATGAACCACCTCCAGCACCGTGGCGCGGCGAGTGTGAAGCTGTGTGCTCTGCTGCATAAGCCAGCAAAGACCGCCGTGCCCATCGACATTTCCTACCTCGGATTCACCATCGGCGACCTTTTTGTCGTGGGATACGGCCTCGATGCCGCTCAACGTTACAGAAACCTGCCTGACTTGTGCATTTTGAAGGAATGAGAGCAGGTACGGTGTGAACAGGGTCACGTTCGTTGACTTCCCGTTCAGTGAGTCCCATGTCGGCGTAACCGCCACAGGTGTTGCTCCGCGCGGCGAAGCGCTTGCAAACAGCCGATTTTGGCCGTCTATCGCAATCACCTGTCGCGGCGAGTTCGCTCAACTACTTGGTATGCCCATGCGAGGGCCGACCTCGCGCGGCTGGTGTTGACTCACAGGACGACCCGCCGTCACCAGCAATGCCGGAAAATTCACCCGCGGGTGGTGTTTCGAGTGTAACGGCCTGCTTAGTCGTATCGAGGGGTGAGGCCGCGTTCACCGAAACCGCGTCACTCGTCCCAAAGGTGAGCGTCGATCGTTCGGCCCCGCGCACGGCGCCAATGCGAAATCTCGCCGCAGGTCGACGATTGTTAGCACTAGCCGGTTGTCTTGGAGCACAAGTGGCTATAAAGCCATGGCCATGATCGGAACTCTCATCAAGGAAGCGCGTGAGAAGGCGGGGCTCACTCAGCTCGAGCTTTGCGAACGTCTAGGGACCCACGACCGTCGCGTCAGCGCTTGGGAACGCGGTGCCGATGGCGTGTCATTGGACAAGACGCAGATGTTGGCTGACGTCTTGAAGGTTCCGCACGCGAAGCTCATTGCTGGCGTCTTGCAGCACTGGTTGGAGACCGCGGAGATTGACTACAAGGTCAGCGTCGCGCCGAAGAAGGTCGGTGCGGTCAATGCGGGTGCCGAGTTGAAGAAGCTTCGGCTCAAGTCAGGTATGGCGCTACGAGCGTTGGCCCGTGCGCTCGACGTTTCGCCGCCTCGCGTCGTCGATCTCGAACGCGGTCACAAGTTGATCAAGCCGGAGACTGCATGGTGGTACGCCGATGCACTCGGCGCCGATCACAAGGAGCCGGTTCGCTTGGCTCTTCAAGACGCAGTGAACCGTGAATGCGGCAAGCGCTTCCGCGTTACGTTGCGCTAGTTCCTGTCAGATCTGACGATACTGAGCGGTTTGGCACGATGCCTCCGCTCGTCGTTGGTGAGATTCTACCGTTCGCATGGGTGACGCGATCACCCCACCTTCGCCGAGGCAATTCCCGTCTCGGCGCTCGTGTATGTGGTGGGGAGTATCGGCCCAACTGACTTTGGGGGCAACTCCCATCAGCGTTCACTTCGCGCGAATTCGACGAAGCCGCTCTCTGATGTGCTGCTCGAGTCCCTGATCGGTAGGTTCGTAGAAGCGAGCACCTTCGATGGCATCGGGCAGGTAGCTTTCGCCAACCACGACGTGGTCTTCGAAGTCGTGGGCGTACTTGTAGCCCTCTCCGTAGCCCTGGCCCTTCATCAGGCCGGTGACCGCGTTGCGTAGCTTCATCGGGACCGGCAGCGACCCGTGTTGCTGCACCGCGGCACGCGCGGCGGCGATGGCCCGCTTCACGCCATCCGATTTGGGGCAGCACGCGAGATACAGGCAGGCATTGGCCAGGGGGTAGATGCCTTCGGGCATTCCGAGGCGACGGAATGATGCGTCGGCCGCGGTGGCGACCTGGATACCTCGCGGGTCGGCGTTGCCGACGTCTTCACTGGCGAAGATCATCATGCGGCGTGAGATGAACAACGGGTCTTCCCCGGAGTCGAGCATGCGCATCATCCAGTACAGTGCAGCGTCGGGGTCACTGCCGCGCATCGACTTGATGAACGCGCTGGTCACGTTGTAGTGCTCTTCGCCGCGCTTGTCGTAGAGCAGTGCGGCGTGGTCGGCAAACGCGGAAAGCACGTCCTTGGTGATCGTGGCCCCGGTTTGCTCTTGGGCGACGTACTGCGCCAGGGTTTCCAGGTGGTTGAGTGCGCGCCGGGCGTCTCCGTCGCTCGATTCTGCGACGAGCTGTGCGACATCGTCGTCCAGGTCGACCTTCAATTCACCGAGGCCACGTTCAGTGTCGAGCATGGCGCGCCGCAACAACGTTGCGATGTCACTGCTGGTGAGCGGTTCAAGACGCAGAACTTTCGCGCGGGAGAGGAGCGCCGCATTCACGTTGAACGACGGGTTTTCGGTCGTCGCGCCGATCAGTGTGATCGTTCCGTTCTCTACATGCGGCAAGAAAGCATCCTGCTGAGCACGGTTGAAGCGGTGGATCTCGTCGACGAACAGGATCGTGCGTTTGCCCTCGAGGCGTTTTCGGTCCGAGGCGCTCGCGACGATCTTGCGCAGATCGGCAACTCCGCCGAGGACCGCACTGAACGGCACGAAGACTGCTTTCGTGGTGCGGCTGATCACGTGGGCCAAGGTCGTCTTGCCGCAGCCTGGGTCGCCCCAGAGGATCAGCGAGCCGACTCGGTCCTGTGCGATTGCCCGAGCCAATGCTGAGCCTTCTCCAAGCAGGTGTCGCTGTCCCACGATTTCCGAGATGTCTCTCGGACGCATCCGGTCGGCGAGCGGCACCGAGGCACTGGTCGTGCTGCCCCGTTCCGCGGCGTGTTCCATCAACGTGGGCTGAGCATCATGATCGTCTTGTCGGCGCCGACTCACGATGGCGACTCTGGCTCGGTCGGTGCCCTGCCACAAGACTCCACGCTGCTTTTTGGGGGTTGGCTTCCGTGTGGAGTCGCTCGTCGGTCCATCAGCGATTCGGAATCGCGCCGCGCGAGCCCGGCGATCGCCGGTTCACGTGCGCGCGCCGAAGATCGCCGTCCCGACGCGCACGTCGGTCGAACCTTCCTCGATTGCACATTCGAAGTCACCGCTCATACCCATGCTCAAGCGCGGCACGTGGTGCGCAATTCCCAGCTGGCGGAGCTGGGCGAAGTAGCTCCGCGTTTGTTCGGGGGCTCCGGTCGCCGGAGGGATGGCCATGAGTCCGACTAGCTCCAGCCCCGCGCAGTCATGCACGATGTCCACGAGCGACTGCAATTCGGCGGGCGTGCATCCCGCCTTTTGATCTTCCGCCGCGAGATTGACCTCGACGTATACCCGTATGCGCGCACCCGCGAGCTCGGCCCGGCGCGACAGCTCCCGTGCGAGTTTCTCCGTATCGACAGTGTGTACCTCGCTCACGCATGCCGCGATCTGCCTGGCCTTTTTCGTCTGCAGGTGTCCGATGAGGTGCCAACGCAACTGCGACAAGTCGGAGAGCTGCTCGCGCTTCTGAAGCAGCTCTTGCACGTAGTTCTCGCCGAAGTCGCGCTGCCCAGCGGCATAGGCCTCGCGGATCATCTCGGGAGGCTTGAACTTGGAAACGGCGATGAGACGCACTTCATGGCTGGGTCGCCCAACGCGGGTGCATGCCCGCTCGATGCGGCGTCGAATCGCCGCCAAGTTGCTCGCGATGGACATCGGGGAGGCGGGCTTCTCCGAGTCGTCTCCGTCAGAATCCGGCTCGGGGCCGTCTGGTGTGCTGGCCATGCTGCCCTCAGGAAGATCCGCCGACGATGGTACCCAGCTCGACGCCGAGCTTTCCGTCCACGTTCACCAATGTCCCTTCGGCAACCAGTTGCCCCGAAACCCGCAGCTGCACCGGCGACGACAATGGGATCTGCGTACTGACGATATCCCCCGGTTTGAGCGAAAGCCATTTATGGGCGGGCAACGTCACGCTGCCGAGTTCGACGCGAACCTCCACTTCCGCGTCGAGCAGCGCGTCTTGCAACGTGTCGTCTTCTTTGGTGTCCATCTCAGAACCTGGGGAATTCCGCGTCGCGGCGAGCGTGTCAAGGCTGGTGAGCCCGTGGAACACGATTCCATCGTCTGCCCTGCGAACGGCAAGACCTCGGGAGCCGTTGGGGGCGCAGAAGAGGCAGCCGGACTTCAGCAGATCGACGTCTTCGTCAAAGAGAAACACATCGCCCACGCGCAGCGAGCGGATTTCGCCGATTGTCGATGTCACGCTCCGCAACACCAGCGGCAGAGCGATCGGTAAGGCGCTTTGGAGGTGTAGCGGTTTCGGTCCTTTTTCGGGCGCAGCGCTCAAGCCGAAGCGTCCCAGGAATGTCGTGCCGTCGACGCGGACCCAGAAGTCGACCTGCCACAGCGGCCCGTTCATTGATCTTTGCGCGGGCACGAACGGTTCCGCGGTCGCGGTTCGCCGGCAAACCTCCGCAACGATGGCAAACCAAGCGCCGCGCAGCGTGTCGGATAGCTGGGAAGCGTCATCGACACGAGGTCGCTCGTCGACGACGCGCCCGATGAGCAGACTCACCAGCGCAGGGTGCAGGCTGAGCTGCACTCGACGGTCCGAAGCGACGAGCTGAACATCTGAACCCAGGCTGGGCAGCGGTTCACGACAGACCCGCTCGGACACGATGCCACAACCCTCTAGATCGGCGCCAAACAGTTCGCCGAATACGGTTGCGAGCCGCGCCGAGGCGACCCGGCGCCGCCACACGTCGCGCGCCAGATCTCGCAGCGCCACCGAAGCGCCGGAAATCGCCGGCAGCGATTGCCAAGGAAACGGCTTCACCGGCGTCTGCGACACCCGCTTGGGATACAGGAAAGGCTGACGCGATCCAAGTCGTCATGTTAGCCTCCATCGGTGTCGATTCGAACCTCGCTCGGGGCGGCCGCACTCGCGGCCTGGACGATCAGCGGTGTGCTTGGCCACGCGACGGTGGCTGCGGCTGACGACGACTCGGTCGCGCAAGCCCCGGCGGCGAATGCCGCTACACCACCACCGCCTCCGGCGAGCGCTGAGGCGACCATCGCCGATGAATTTGCCGCTTCTGGAGAGTCCGTGGCCGAGCCGTCGGGCACGGCCTCTTCGGACACCGCCAAGCGCGACTCCTACCTGCAGCACGTTCGCCGAGGGGACGCGGCCTACCTCGCGCGAGACTTCGAGGGAGCGGCTCGCATCTTTGCAGCTGCGATCAAGGCAGAACCGCGCAAGGCCATTGGGCACTACCGCCTCGGAGAGACTCTGCGCGCCTTGCAGAAGTACGACGAGGCCTTGGAGGCCTTCGGAAACGCGGTGCGCTTCGCCAGTACCCTCGAGCTCAAGGCGCGTGCGGTGTTCTCTTTGGCCGATACCTATGAACGGGCTGGGCGTCTACCCCGCGCGCGCGACGAATGGACCACGTACTTGCAGGTCGCCGAGGAACATGCCTCAGCGCTCAGTGCCAAGCAGCCGGGTGTCACTGCTGAAGACGCGGTGTATCCGGCTGCCGCCCAGGAGCGCTTGAAGCAGGTGAATGCCGCGATTGAACGGGTCGAGCAGTACGCCGAGGTCAAGCGCCGAATCGAGAAGCGCGAGGCGGAGTTGGACGCGAAGACTCGCGCCAAGGACGCCAAGAAGTCCGCCGAGAAGAAGGCACCCAAGACGGACATGTGAACGCCGCTGTTCTGGTGGGTGCTCCGTCGGCGACGTGGCGCCGGCTGCCGTGCCGTCACAGGTCGATGGTGATCTCTTGGCTGAGGGCCGCGTCGGCGGCGCGGGTGAACTTGGCGAAGTCCGAGTACTGTTCTGGCGTCACGCGTCCCGCAAATAGCTGTACCGTGCGGTCCAGGATTAGCTGACCGCCCTCGACCCGATCGTTGACGAGCACACGGTGCTCTCCGAATCGGAATTGGCGCGGTGCCGGGACGGATACCTTGGCGCCTTTGGGCAACGTGATGCTGAACTGGATGCTCCAGTCTCGGTCGCTGCCGATCAGAACCGCCGTCTGGCGGCTTGGTAGTGTCGTGTACTGGCTGAGGTTTGGCACGTACGGCGGGTTGATGCGAAGTTGCCCCTCCCGCCTCAGCGCAAACTGCGCCATGCTGGCGTCCATATCCAATCGAAGCGGTACGTCCAACTGATCCATCTCGACGAAGCGGTGGTTGATGAGACGGGCGCCGCGCAAGCTCGAACCGAGAATGTTGCCCTCGACGGCGTCCTTCGTTTGGCGTTCACCCATTTCGGAGAGCGCCTGGCGTACCGCCGAACCAAACTTGCCCGAAAAGACCTGGGTGAGGGTCAATTTGGCGCTGCCCGTGCTGTCGAGTTGCACCTTGGCCTTGAAGTCGAGACGGTCCGCCTCGCCTTCGGTTGCCACCGTTACCGGTTTGGGATCGTCGCCTGTGAGCAGGAACCCCGGCATGCCGCGGACCTCGACGGGCACGTATCCAAACGGGGAGTACTTGCCGGCAAAGGTTACCCAGGCGTGTCGTTTGCTTCCAACCCGAAGCACGGTGGAGCCGTACTGTGCGGCCTCACTGGCAGGACCTTTGGGAGGAGGGGCCAGGCGGTTCTTCGCGACGACCCACTGGGCAGGGACGCCGAGCGAACGACACAGAACCGTGAACGCCCGCCATTGATTGCCGCGCTTGCCGATCACCGCGCGGCGGCCGTCAGCTTCGTCACCCTCCTGAACGTTTTCTGCAACCCAACGGTACAGCGCACGGGCGCGTTCCAGCTCGTTGGTTTCGTCGATGTCCTCGACGATGTTCTGAGCAATGCGCACGATGCGCGGATCGATGGGCGTCGTTTCTTCGACGCGCGACGACAGATTCGCCAAGTGGCGCTCGAGATTGATGCCCCAGTTGGAGGAAATGCTCGGCATGTACTCGGAGGCGGGCACGCTGTGCGGCTCTTCCGGTGCGGCCGGGCTGTCGTCGACACGCCAGCGCCGGACGTCGAAGGAGCCGAACTTCTCGCGAACGGGCTCGGGCACGTCGCCGGTCGTTTCGATGTTCAACTTGCGGTTGGCGGGAGTGATCAGCACGAATTCGCTCCGCGCGTACGCGACGTTCTGCTCGCGGAAGAACCAGTGGGGGCCATCGAACACCATGCCGTTGGCGCTTCCGTCAGTGCCGAAGATCTCTTCCGTTTCGATGTAGTCGCCGATCTCCAGGTGAGGAAACGTGACCGTGGGTTTGCCGCGCACGACTTCTGGTTCGAGGATGCGCCCATCCTGTTTGAGCACACGCATCTTCAGCACTAGATCGCCGCGTACTTGCTGCTCGGCGAAGCGGCTGATCGCTTCGTCGCTTTGAATGCGAATGATCTCGTGTTCGAGCATCCGACTGGAACCGTCGCCGCGCACCCAGACGGCCATGTAGTCGAGGACTCGAGCCGCCGTGCCTTCGAGCTTTCGCCCGGACTTCTCGTAGTCCGCGATCACCTGTTTTCCGTCGAGACGGAACGGCTCGAGCTCGGTTACTCCGGACAACAGATCGAGTGCTTCTTTGATTGGGCCGGCATCCGCGCCCGCTTCCAACGCTTGGACCAGCGCCTGGTTCAGCGCCGCCTTGTTCCCCGCGGCGTAGCGCGCGTCGGCGAGCTGCAAGCGCGCCCGTCCGCTCTTGGGGCTGTCCTTCACCGCCTTTTCCAGAACGCCCACGCGATCGATGGACTTGCCCGCTTGAACGCGCAGCTCGGCGATCCGGCGCTTGAGGTCCTTTCGCTCCGGGCGGCGCGCGAGCAAACGCTCCATCTCTGCAATCGCCTTGTCGAAACGGCGCTGTTCCAGCGCTAGCCCGACAAACACCTCCGAGTCGGGATCCAGATCGCGAATGCGTTCGTACAGCGCCACCGACTGCTCGCTCTGACCTTCGTCTTCGAGCAACTGCGCGGCGGCGTGCAGTCCCTCGACGTCATCGGGGAAACGCTTGGCCCGCTCCAAGACCACGGCGCGATACTCGGGGAGCCAGCCGAGCTCGCCATAGATGTTCGCCAACGTGCCCCACAGCGCCGGCACCTGGGCATAGTGTTGGGTCAGACTCTTCAGCTCACGGACGGCGTCGACTACGCCCTTGCTCTTGGCAATACCCGCCACGCGATTGAGCTGGGACTCCCACAGCTCCGGATCGCGCTTGCGCGCTCGGCGGTGCAGCTCTCTGACGAGGTCTTCGCCTTGACTCGCTTCGTAGACGGGGTCGTTCTGGACGAACTGCGCGGCCATGCTCAAGCATGCACCCGTTGCCTCGTCCGGTTTCTCCACGAGCGGTTCGAGCAGGAGCGTTGCCGCCTCGCTCTCGCCGTCGAGATGCGCCAGGTAGGCCGCGACGAAACGGAGGGTGGCCGACGGCGGTCCGACCACACCGTCTTCGTGAATGAACCGACGCAGGTCGTTGGCCTCGAAACTGAAGCGTGGTGGCGTCAACGACGTCAATGCGCCGGGCTTGGCTGCCTTCGTCTTCAGGGGACGACCATCCCTGTGCATGATGCGGATTGACGTCGCCTGATTGGTAAGCTTTGCGACCACACGGTGCGCGCCACGCCCAAGGTGAACGCCAACGCCGGCACGCGTCCAAGAGCCCCATTCGCGCAGATCGCGGTCCATGGCGCGCTGTCCGTCGACCCAAACGGTCAGCGCGTTGTCCACGGCGATGATCGCATCGACCTCGTCGTCCGTAGTGAACCAGCCTTCGGTGTAGAACACGCCGTCGCTGACGTTCTCGTCGACGTTTGCGATGCAACCCTTCTGTTCACTTTCGAGGACGCGTGGCGTCTGGCCATACAGAGGGTCGGTAGCCCAGGCGACGGGCCACGGGGATGCGCTTTCCGCCGGGTAGGTGCGCAAGGCGTTCGCGGTACTGCCGCCGCCGAACGGCCCGGCGAACCGCAACGACGAAAGGCAACCGCGCGCGCTCGCGAGGCTGTCGTCGACGTTCTTTGCTGCTGCTTCCCAGGCTTCGGCGCCCCACCATCGAACCAGCGCATCGCGCGAGCGCCAGCCCAGAGAGTTGGGTGCCTTCATCGCGCCCTCCACCCACTCGTCCCAGCGCTTCCACAGACCGCGCGCGTTTCTTTCGAGGCTCGTGGCGTTGGCGATCGCGAAGCGAGCAATCAACGACGCGTTGGGATCGTTCGCTTCTTTGGCTGCTTTGGCCGCGTTGAGGAAATGCTCGGGGGCGGTGCCGAGACGTCCGTGCAGCGAGTCGTCCAGACCGCGGGCGAGGTCCTCGTACATCCCGTGGCGATCGGACTTGTCCAGGAGCTGGCGAGCCTCATTCGCGAGCTTGGGGTCGCCACCGGGTTCGATCAGCTCAGCCAACAGCCACTGCGCGCTCGACCGCCCCGACTGATCGTCCTTGGCGTAGTCGCGCAGCTGTTCGAGGCCTTGTTGCCCGGGCTGGTCGGCGCCGCCACCACTGCAGCTCGCCGTTGCCAGCGCGGCGACGACGAAACAAGCCGCCGTCCATTGCGACACGTGAGCCCCACTTCCGACTGGTGCCCGCGTCACTTGCCCACCACCAATCGCGGAGTCATCGCGGCGTCGACCGCCTGGCAGAACGCGCGCCACGCCCGATAATCCTTGGGGCTGACCCGGGTCACCTTGAGGGACAATTCGCTCGTGACGCTCACTTGACCGTCTTTCTGTCGAACCTCGACGCTGTAGTCACCAAACGGCGTGCTCGCGTGGGCTTGTGGCGGTGTCGAAACGACTTTGTACCCCGCGGGCAGTTTGACGTTGAATGTGTCGCGTAGCGTACCCAGCACCGGAACCGCGACGTCCTGGCTACGCGCAGACAACGATGCATAGCTCTCCGTCAAGCGGACCCGTCCAGTGACTGGAAGGCTCAGGTTGTTGCCCTCCACGCGTCCGTAGGCACTGCTCGTTCCGGACATGTCGATCTTGACGGGTCTTTCGTAGTCCTCGAGCTCGGCGGCAAAGCCTGATTGCCCTTGATTCAATGCAAACCCCGTGAACTCGCGTCCGAGGTCGGTGGTGGCGCGCTCCCGCTGGGTTGCTTTGGCGTGGTAGCGGCGGCGCCAGCTTGGCGCTTGGCTGCCGCTGACCTCCACGGCGACGTCGAGTTGTGCCTTGCCCGTCGAGTCGACCTTCACGTCGATGGTGCGGTCGCGCAGGTTGGTTTTCGGATCCAGGAATGGCAGCGTCACGAGCTTCGACTTGCCCTGATTGACCAAGATTCCCAGCGCCCGTTGGTCCATTGCCGGCAGTTCGCTGCTGCCGGTAAACTCGGCCGTGCCATCCAAGTACAGGTCCAGGGATGGAACGTACGCGATTGCGTGGTCGAATGGCGCCAAGCTTGCAACGCTCGATTCGAACCCGCCGCGCATTTGCGTGCGAAGAATCACGATCGTCGAGTCGATGCCCAGCTCCTCGAGCAGGGAAACGATCACGGTGGCCTTGTCTTTGCAATCTCCCCAGCCGCGCGCAACCGTCTGCACGCAACGCCTGGGTTTGAAACCGTAGATGCCGAACTCGAGCGCCACGTAGCGCGTGTTCTTGATCACCCAGTTGTACACGGCGCTGACCTTCTCGCGTTCCGTAGACAGTCCCTTGGTGATCTCGCGAGCGAGCTTTCGCGTCTCTTCGTCGAGATCGAACTGCTCCTTGGCGAGGCCCCAGTACCACTTGCCGAGCTCTTGGTAGTTCTCGTACGTCGAGACGTGAACGAAACCGACGACTTCGGACCAAGGGGGCATCGCGGGTTCTGGATGGACGGGAGGCAGGTCATCCGCCCAGAAGCGGTAGATGCGTTGGTTGCCCTTCACTGCGACGCGGCGCTTCAGGTTCGGTACGCCATGTTCGTCGATGTACAACTTGCGGCTCTTGGGCGTGATCAGCACGTACTCCGAGTGCCCCACGGTTTCGGTGTCCTGCATGTACTGGACGTCACCGAAGTAGTCGTTGAACTCGTTGCGCTTCGCGACATCGTCGATACGGTAGCGCAGCTCGACGACGTCTCCCGGATCCAAGCGAGGAAACTGCACGCTGTAGGTTCGCGCAGAGGTGTACATCGCGATCGACGGATCGTTGGCGGCGCCGATTGCCGTTTCCACGGCTTCATCCACGCGCCCGTCGGCACGATAGACCTTGGCGCCGCGCAACTGTACGCGCTGGCTGCCCGCTTCGAAGGAGAAGTAGTAGTTGCGGCTGAGCGCTGCGCTCGAATCGACGAGTGGTTGGAACACCACCTGACGAAACTGGCTGCTGAGGCCATTGTCGAACACGGTGACGACCTTCAGATCGAGCAGCGTGCGTTTGTTCTCCCCCTTGGCGGGAGCGTTACGGTCCTTGAGGAACGCGTCGGGCTCCCACGCGTAAGCTTCGTCTTGTTTGGGCTTCGCCGGTTCGATGTTGCTGAGGTACTCGTGAACGTCCTTGGCTTGCGGTTGTATCTCGACGATCTTGCGGAGCAACGCCACTTGTTCGTCGGTGTTGCCGAGTTGACCGTGCAGGTCGGAGAGCGAACGCAGGGTTGCGACGTCCTCGGGCGCGAGTTCGAGTGCCTTCTCGTAGGCGAGCAGTGCGCGCTGCGGCTGATTCAGTCGACGGTAGGCGCGCGCGCTGATCGACTGCGCCCAGAGGCTGTCCGGGTGGGTGGCGAGCAAGCGCGCAATCCAGTGTTCTGCGACATCTCGCTCACCCCTCGCGAGAGCGAGTTCCATCCGTCGTGTGAGTAGCTCGTGGTCGTCGAAGCGAAACTGACTGTAGCGGCGCTCGACTTCGTCCGCGTCTCCGATGCGACCCAGAGCGCGCAACTGCGACGCGTACATGTTGAGTAGCGTGACCGAGCGTGGCGTGCGAGCCACGGCGTCTTCCAGGATGGACAGTGCGGTGCGACCCATGCCCGCTTCGTTGAACAGTTCGACACGTCCCTGGATGGCTTGCAGGTTGTCTGGAGCTAGAGTCAGTGCCTGCTCGTAGAAAGGAAAGGCATCCCTCCAGTTCAGACCGCTGCGCTCGACTCGTGCTCGCGCGAGCAGAACGTCGACCGACGCCTGCGTCGATTGGGGCTTGAGCTGTTCGGCCTTTTCGACCCATTGGCGGTGTTGGTTGTAGTCCTCTGCGAGTTCACCGGCGAGCAACAGGCGGTCGAGATTCGGTGACGACCGTGCCGCGCGGAGGGCAAGGTCGCGCGCCTTGTGAACGGCGGGGTCGTCCGCGCCGGAGGCCACGAGGTATCGCGCGTAGGATTCCAGAGAGCTTGCCCTGGGCTGTTTGCCTGAAACGAGCTTCTCGAATGCCGCCAACGGGCCGAGCCGCGGATCGACGATTTCGACGGAGTCGTGGTTCGCCGCCGCTTGGGAGGCATCGGCGAATGACGAGCTCACGTGCAAGTCGTCGAGCGGTCTGCCTTTGGCGTCACCGATGCGAACGGAGACGATCGGAGCGTCGTCTGCGCCACAAGCTTTGACCGTGATCAGGTTCTTGCCTGATGGCAAGCGAACGGATGCGCCGAATCTGTCGACGTCGTGCCCTCGGTACGCATCGTCGCTCAACACCTGTTTGCCGTTGACGAACAGCTTGAACGCGCCTGCGGCTCCTGCCCAGATCGTTACCGGTTGTTTGCGCTCGGCTTCGCGCCAGACCACGGAGCTTGCGAAGATGCAGATGTTCTGTTCCGGCCGAAACAACGAGCTGCCGTCGAGCCAGCCGAAGCGAAACACGCTCGGAACCTGGCGCCAACGCACCGGGCGCGCCTTGCCGTCGAAGACGAGCCCTTCCGCGATGGGCTCGGCAAACTGGGCCTCCGGCCCATGTTGTATCGTGAAACCTGCCTTGCCCTCGTTATCGAAGGGGCCGACGACCAGCCACTCGTTGATGAAGCCGAGCGAGCTGATTGCCCGCTGAGCACCAGCGATGTCGCCGCGCCGTGTGCGTGCATGTGCGGCCAAGAATGCCGCGTAAGCGCGCACCGGCTCTGGTAACAGTCGCGAGTGAGCGGCTTGCTGCAGTGCTTCTTCGACGGCAGCCGGATCAGTTGCACCCCATTGCGCCCAGATCCCACGAATCGCCGTGTACGCGTCGGGACCCTTGCTGGCGTTGAGGTCGGCGATCGCCTCGCCCAAGCCGTCTGAGCCCTTGGCCCAGGCCTCGCCGCTCGGTCCGAGCAGCTGGGCACACATCGCGACTCCTATTGCAACGAATCGCGTCACGATCCTTTTCATGCGACGTCCTCGACTCCGTGGATGAGAGATGACCACTGCCATTGACCGAGCTGCACCCACGTAGAGCCCGCCGGCCGTGCGTGCCGCCAGCCAACAAGGGAGGTGCGATTAGCTTGCTGGCGCTGCTTGCTGGGGTTAGAAGGTGAGTACTTCGTGGGTGACACCCAGTTTCTCCCAACTCTTTTTGGCATGCTTCCCCAGCTTTGGGGCCTGAGCTCTTCAACCGGTAGCGGGCAACCCGCCGGGCGAGACACAGTCGGCAAGTTCTCCAAGGGTCTCGGGAGCTCTAGGGGGGCCTGCTTCGGAGGATCGCAGATGGTTAATCCCCAAATGGTGATGTACGAGGAGGAGTTCAACCAAATCCAAACGGTTGTGGACCGGTTGGTGCGGGAGTCGAACGCCAAGGTCGTCTTCATCGTGGACAAGAACGGGCAGCTCATCTCCGCGGCGGGAGATGTCGAAAACATTGACACTACGTCCCTCGCCTCACTCACGGCGGGCAATATCGCAGCCACAGGCGGTATCGCCAAGTTACTTCGTGAGAACGAGTTCGCAACGCAGTTCCACGAGGGCGAGAACGCGAACATCCACATCCAACTCGTCGGCAATCGGGTCATCCTGGTTGTCATCTTCGACTCCAAGTCGAGCCTCGGCTTGGTTCGCTTGCGAGTGCGCAAGGCTTCCGACGAGTTGACGCGGATCTTCGAGGCACTGCTCAGCAAGGTGCAGGAGCCGGGGATCGATTCACCCTTCGCAGAGATCACGGACGACGATATTGACAATCTCTTCAATGACTGACGGTGCCTTGCGATGAGTTTCATCAACTACATGGCCCGTGAGATCAACTGCAAGATCGTCTACTACGGGCCTGGCCTCTGCGGCAAAACTACCAACCTCCAGTTCATCTACGAACGCACCAATCCCGACGCCAAAGGCAAGATGATTAGCCTCGCGACGGAGACCGAGCGGACACTTTTCTTCGACTTTCTGCCCCTTTCTCTCGGCGAGATCCGAGGGTTCAAGACGCGGTTTCACCTGTACACCGTGCCCGGGCAGGTGTTCTACGACGCGAGCCGCAAACTCATCCTCAAGGGAGTGGACGGCGTCATTTTCGTCGCGGACTCTCAGCTGGAACGCCTCGAGGCGAACCAGGAGAGCGTCGAGAACCTTCGCACCAACCTGCAGGAGCAGGGCTACGACTTGGACAAGATCCCGTACGTGGTTCAGTACAACAAGCGGGACTTGCCGAACGCCGTGGAGCTCGATGAGCTGCGCCGTTTGATTAACCCAACTGGCGTGCCCGACTTCGAGGCGATCGCTCGCACGGGTGAAGGCGTGTTCGATACGCTCAAGGCCGTCAGCAAGCTCGTTCTGACCGAGCTGCGCCGCGGCTCCGGCGGCGGCTGAACGATTGCGCGCCGGTTCTCGCTCCGACCGGCGCGTCCGAAGACATGAGCCTTCCGAGCGAATGGGGTGCGCCGCGTCGTGGTTCCCCGCCGCCCCGCTGGACTTTGGAACCAACCTCGAGACGCATCCAGGAGCAGTTCTTACTTCTTCAGGCCGTTGCGGCGCCGACGGTTCTTGGCTGCAAACTTGGCCTTCAGGCGAAGGCAGCGCTTACGGTTCTGGCGACGGGGCTTGTTCGAGATGGGAAGGTACATGGGGGCGGCAAGTTAGTCCGCGCCAGCTTCTCGCGCAACCGGTAGTGCAGGGTATCGACGCGTGTCCCGCACAAAAGTTCAGCATTCGAGGCGCCGCTCGTCAGAAACGCCCCCACGCCGCTGCGCCCCACCGCTGCGGACCGACCACCACCCCGATCTGCACCGGCGGCGGCTGAGTCTGTGCCTGGCCTCCCTCGGAGGCACCGACGAAGAACAGTGTTGCACCGGTCCCGAGCGCGACGAGACCGACGGCACCCAGGGCGGTAGCGACGTTTCCCGAGGCTTCCGCGCCATTCTCGACGCCGTTCTTTTCGAGAGCGTCCGCGAGGAAATAGCCGCCGACCCCGAGCGAGACGACGCCAGCGGCCGCTGACGCGATGCCACCCCATTGGAGCGAAGTGAGGCCGTCCTGGTCCGGCGGGCGCTCGGGCGATTCCTTGATCGAGCCGGCTTGCTGCGCTTCGGCCCTCTCGGTTTCCGTTGCAACCGGGGCGGGCGCCTCTTCAAGCAACGGTACAGAGACGGTGCGGGACGCGCCTTCGTTGGGAATCGAAAACGTTTGCTTCCAGGGAAGTTTACCTGGTGCAGTGACTTCGACGGTGTGCTCACCGCCATCGATGGGTGTCGCGACGCGCCACGCGCTGGGCCCGAGCGCAGTTCCGTCGCGCAGCACGACCAGGCCTTCCAATTGCGCCGTCTGGTCCGGAACGTCGATGGTCAGCTTCGACAGGCGCGGCTCGAGTTCGGCCACCTTGCTCTGCGCGAATGATTGCCGTTGGGGTTGATTCAAACGGTGCGCCGTGCCCACGGCTTCTGTGTACTCGACCCACGCACTCGCCAGGCGACCCATCCGCTCGTGACACAAGGCCATGCCGAGCAGGGTGCCGAGCGCCGGGTCGAGCTCGTAGCTGCTCTCGAATTTGGGGCATGCGGCGGCGACGTCACCGGCTTCCAGCAACTGACGACCCTGTCGAAAGAGGACTTCGGCGGTCGCCTGATCGCCACCTCGTGCCCGCGCTGAGGGAGCTGCCAGGAGCACCGCGGCACAGAGCAACACACTTCCGATGGCGGCTTTGGATCCTGATACGTCGATCATTTTCTCGTCCCCAGGATGTCACTGAGCGACGAGCCCGCAGGTTTGCGCGTCGGTGCCGGTGTGACTTCGGGCTGTGGTTTGGGTGCTGGCGTCGCGGTTCTTCGTTTGGGTGGCGGTCGGTACTTCACGGCTGGTTGCCGAGCGATCATCGGCGGCCCAGCGGTTGCTTCTGCCGCTGCGGATGCTTGCGTTTCGGTTACGGTCGAGCCGCTGCGTTCGTCTTCGGGGGGGCTTGCGCTGACCGATGGTGACGGGCTCGGCGCGACTCGAATCGTCGGCGGCTGCGTCGGTGCCGGTGCCGTTGCGACGCCTTCCATCGCCGCTGCGGTCGTTGACGTCTCATCGACGGCGGCCGCGTCTTCGATCGGGCCCCGCTGGGTCAACCACACCCCTGCCGCGCCAGCCCCCAATACGAGCACGCTTGCCAGCGCCGCGAAGGCCAAGGTCCGCGAGCCCTTGTCCTTTGCTGGTATCAGATTATCACTAGTGGTGCGGTAGACTGGGTTCTGGGTGTTCGCGGCCACACCGCTACCGTCTGACGGCAGTGGATCGTTGGTGTCGACGATCAGCGTACCCCCAGAGCGTTGCGGCCCGGTCGTGGGATTCGGACCCAACGTGGGATCCAAGTTGCGCAATGCATCGACCAGTTCTCTCGCCGACTGGAAGCGGTCCACGGCCGAGCGCGCCGTCGCTTTTGCGAACCAGGCGTCGAATTGAATCGGCACGCTCTGCGTGGTTGACGGAATCGGCGGCGGCTCCGTGCATATCCTCAGGACCAAGCCGCCGAGCGTCTCGGACACGAAGGGCTTCTGCCCTGACAAGCACTCGTAGGCGATGACGCCGAGCGCCCACAGGTCCGTGCGATGGTCGACCTCCCGCTCGCCTTTGATCTGCTCCGGGCTCATGTAGTAGGCCGTGCCCATCACCATGCCCGTCGCAGTTGCGGCATCGCCCACGCGGAACTTGTCGGTCTTGGCGATGCCGAAGTCCAACACCTTGGCGACCTCTTCTTCGTCGTTCTTCACCAGGAAGATGTTGTCGGGTTTCAGGTCGCGGTGAACGATACCCGCGGCGTGCGCTCGGTTCAGCGCCCGACCGACGTCGACCAAGATCTTGGTCGTTTGAGCGAGCGAAAGTCGCCCACATCGTTCCAGCCGCTGAGCGAGGCTTTCGCCCTCCAGCATCTCCATCACGATGAAAGGCGCCTGCGTGTCGTCGTCGACGCCGTGGTCGAGGATCTGTACGACGTGTGGACTGCGCAGCGCAGCCGCCGAGCGAGCCTCGCGGTGAAACCGCGCGAGCGCTTCAGCGTTTTGCGCGATCTCCGGATCGATGAGCTTCACCGCGACTGGCGCTTGAAGACTCAAGTGCTCGGCCTTCCAGACCGAGCCCATTCCGCCCTGACCGAGCAATGAAACCAGTCGGTATTTCTGTGAAAGAATGACTCCCGCCTGCATCCCGCAACACTCCAGCACAACGGTACGCTTCCAGACCCCGGCGGTCAACGCGTCCGCGTCAAAGCTTCAGTCGGACTGGCTGCTCGATCGCAGCCACGTGGCAAAGCGTGTGTTTCGTTTTCGAAGTCGGCAGCGTCGGTGGCGACGTCCCGCGTGGGGCATGGGTTATCGCCGCATTTTCCACTACGACATTTCAGTCTCGGCCGACTGGCGACGCGTACGCGAGCCACCGCCTGTGCGCGGTCGCACATCATGTAGGTTGGAAGCGGCGCTCGTGAAACCATAGGTTGAAGGCCCACTTTCGCCCCTTGTCGACCGGGCTGCCTTGGTGCAGCGAATCGGGATGTCGCTCGTTGGTTCCCCGGTGGCAGTTGTGGAAGATTAACAACCGCCCCGGCGCTGGCTCGACGTCGAGGTTCATGTTGGGGAAGCGCGTTGCGCCTCCTGCCTCGACTGGGGTTAGATAACCCAAGACAGTCACCAAACGTTGGCCCCCGCGTGCGCAGCAACGCTGACCACGCTCGGTCGACAGATCGTACGCGTCGAAGTGTGAGCGATACTCCTGAGTCACGTCGTAGCGGATCACTTGGTAGGACTCCGCGTTCTCCAACGGCAGCCCGATCAGGTCGGCGATGCGTTCCGCCAGGCGGTTGACCACAGGATCGTGATCGTGCTTGACCCAAGCGAGAGAATTGGTGCGGCCTGCGCTCTTGAACCCCGCCTTGTCGCCGCTGACCTTGGATTCGCCCATGATCGGTCCCGCGATACGCATCAAACACAGGGCTTCATCTCGCTGAACGAAGCTGTCGACGACGTGAACGTCCGGACCCTGATACAGTTGCCTGCCACCAGGGTACGATTCTCTGAGCGGGGGAACGGCCATCGGCGCCAGTGTACGAAGCGCTGCCGCCGGTGCCAACCGACTGCCCACAAACTCACTGTTCGGATACGTTCCGCGCCTTTGGCGTCACCGCTGCCGTCGGGAGCCGTTCTAAGGCCTTCGGCTCGGCTTACGGGACTCGGGGCCCTGGCCACTGAGCGGCATGGGCGCAGAGTGCCCGTTAACCCCCGAATGGGGTAGGAAAACTCGAAAGAGCGCTCCCCCTTGTTCAGAGGTGTCCACCACGACTTCTCCGCCGTGCTGCTCCACGGTGCTCAGGACCATCGTCAATCCAAGCCCCGCGCCTTTGCCTCGCTTCTTCGTGGTGAAGAATGGCTCAAATACGCGTTCGCGAAGTGCTGGTTCGACGCCGGGGCCGTTGTCTGCGACGAACAACTCCGTGTATTGGCGACCACCGCGTTCGATGGCCCGGGTGCCGATTTCGATCTGCCCCCCGCCGTTCATCACGTCGCGAGCGTTGAGAACGAGATTGACCAGCGCTTGTTCGAAACGCTCGCGGTCGATGGATATCGACGGTGTGTTGGGCTCGAGTTGGGTGCTGATCGAAACGCCTTCCCCGACGACTCTAGCCAGCAACTGAACCACCGACCCGACGATGACGTTGGGATCGACTGGCGTGTGCTCCGCGCGGTCCCTCCTGCCGAGCGCCAACAGTCGATTGGTCAACGCCTGGGCCCAGCGCAGTGCGTGAAACGCGTCGTCCAACTCCGGTGGGAGCGGGTTGAGGTTGGCGCTGTGCAGCTCGAGGTTGCCGAGAACCACGGTCAGCAGATTGCTGAAGTCGTGAGAAACGTCCGTCGCAAAGCTACCGACAGCATCCCAGGTTTGAGCTCGCGCCCAACGTTTCTGTAGTTCGACTCGGTCAGTCACGTCGAACATCGTGCCGCTGATGGCCACGACGCGTCCCGAAGCGTCGGCGATCGGCTGGGTTCTGACACTCACGAAGCGTTCTTTGGAGCGAGCCTCCGCCAAACGGAAGGTCTGCTGTAGTCCGTCTCGGTTTTGCGCAGGATCGTGCATGAGGTCGAAGTCCGAGCGCTGGGACTCGTCGATTCGCTGGCGCAACGCTTGCAGCGTGCAGTTGTGTTTGCTCAAGGATAACAACTGCAGAAGTTGCGGTGATACCCATACGTTCTTGCTGGCCAGGGTCAGCTCCCAGCTGCCAAGCGCTGCCAGCGCTTGAGCGGCCTGCAGGCGGCCGTTCATTTTTCGCAGTCCAGCTATCGTCTGCCTATGTGCCGTCAGATCCGAAACGACGCCGACCATGCTGCTCAAGGCGCCGTCGTTGTCGAACAACATCGCTCCGGCCATCGTGACGTATCGGACTTCCCCCGTCGGCCAAATGATTCGATAGTGGATCTGGTCAGCGACCTTGCGCGCGATGTTGTTTCTCACTCGGTCGGCGTCGTCGGGGTGGATGGCCGCGAGAAAGGCTTCGGTGGAGGGGGAGTCTCGTTGCGGGTCGTAACCGAGGATGGAGAACAACTCTTCCGACCACTGGATGCGACCGCTTGGAATCTCCCAAGCCCAACTCCCCACGGGCATTTGTTCATCTGCGACAGATACGTCGCTCCGGTAAGGAGAGCCGGTAAATGAGCCATTGCGGCCATTCGGCGCGCCAGGCTCGCTCTGTCGAGCCAACTGCACCTCGAGCTGCTGCACGCGCGAGCGCAGCGTCGCTACCTCTCTGCGGAGCGTATCGACTTCGTTAGCGTCTTTCGCCCTCGTCGAGTCGGTTTGGGCCACACTTCTCCCCACCGAGCCCCCAACGGCTCGGTACCCTCTCTACTTTAGACCGTTCCGCAAGGAACGGTACCCGTATGCGTCAGTCGGCCAGCGTGCAATCGCGTTCCGATCCTGATGACACAGCCCGCGGGAAGGGACGCGCCGGGCGGCGTCCCTCGGCAGAGCCGAAGCTCGGATTGCAGTGGGAAGAAGCCTTGTTCCGTCTCCCCATCGGGTGTAACCCCCGCGCGTGGACCTCCTTGGCCTCCTAGTTCGATCCCCGCGCACACCCGCAAAGGGGGTGTGACGGGTGAGTGATTCACCCAAGGGCGTGATTGGCGTGTTCGCCGGCGCGACGTTCATCGCGACCGCGCCCATCTTTGCAGTCGTGGCGCACGACTCGACGGCGCTGTCGCCTCTGGTCACCGCGATGTGGCGCACTGCGCTAGCGGCCCCCGTGCTCTGGGGCGCGCTGGCTTGGACGAGTTGGACCAGGCCCGGTCGTGCATCGCGACTAGTACTTCGGCACAGCGGAATCGAACGCTCGAAGTGCCGGCGCCAGCGCCTGCTACTGCTCTTGCCCGGCCTGTTCTTCGCGGCGGACTTGGCGTCGTGGCACACGGCGATGACTGCCATCTCCGCCGGCGGTGCCACGTTCCTCGCGAATCTGGCGGCGGTGTTCGTGCCGATCATTGCTTGGGTGTGGCTGGGTGAACGTCCCTCGACACGCTTTTTTGGCGGTGCTTGTCTGGCAGTGGGCGGAAGCGCGCTGCTGCTGAGCCGGCCCGGCGCCGGTGTGCTCGAATCGCTGCCGGGCGGCGGGGCAGACTATGGCTTCGGCAACGCGTTGGGCGCGCTGACTGCGGTCTGGTACGCGGCTTACCAGTTGTCGTTGCGCTGGGTGCGGCGCTTCGCTGGGGCGTTGCGGGTAATGGCCTGGACTGCATCCGTTTGCGGCGGGTCGTTGGCGCTCGCTTGCTTCGCGACGGGTCAGCCCGTGCTTCCGAGCAGTGCCAGCGGCTGGGTGCCGCTGGTGGGCATGGCGCTGTTCGCCCAGCTGATCGGGCAAGGGCTGATCATCTGGAGCGCGCATCACGTTTCGGCGAGTCTGTTGTCGGTTGGGTTGTTGTGGCAACCGTTGTCGGCCAGCTTGCTCGCCTACGTGGTTCTGGGCCAGCGTTTGAGCACCCTGCAGGTCGCCGGCGTCGGCGTGGTGCTGGTCGGATTGCTGCAGGTATCGCGGGCCACCCAACGCCGCCGTGTGGACCCGCCAGCGCGTTCGGTCGACCCTCCCCGCGCCCCCTGACGTCGAGGACGACGCCTCGCCCCCGTCACTCGCCGTTGGTGGGTCTACAATCCGACAGCTCGGAATAGAGCCAGACCGGACTGCGTTCACCTTCGCTGATCGTGACGTAGCTCTGGCGGTCGTCGGCGAACGTGATGCCTTCACCCAGCGCTTCGAGTCGTGTCGGAACTCGTCGGGGGGTTCGCGCCAGAGCTGTGCCCCAGGTTTCGTTGGGGTCGCGTTGCCACAGCCACGCGCTTTCGTAGGTCCGCACGATCGCCGCATCCGCGCGGAAGTGAAAGTCCATCGCGGTGACGAACTCGAATCCCAGCGGCATCGGGTTTGGCGCTCGCCCCACCTCGCCGACGAGTGTCAACGTGTTGAGCTTCCCGGGCTTCGGATCGTGGACGGTGAACAAGAGGCTGCTGGTGTCGGCCTCTTTCGTGGCGAGGTAGAGGTCCCCCGTCGTTGGATCGACGGCGAGCGCTTCGCAATCGTGCGGTCGATCCGGGTACACGAGTGGTAGTGGCACTGCGTCGCTGAGCGAGTGCTTGCCCGGCGACAGCGTCGGTTCCGGCACGCGTACGACCTCGACATGGTCTCGACCCACCCCTGTTTCCCGCGCCGAGTTGTCACCGGTGTCAGCGAAGAAGAGCGACGTCACACCGTCGCTCGCTGGTCCGATGGCCACGTCCTCCCAGTCGATGGCGGTAATCCCTTCGAGCTGATACTCCGCGAACATTTCCATGCGTGGGTTGAGCGCGAAGAATCGCGCCGCGTCGCCGGAATCGTTGTGGACGTACAGCACGCCAGGGCGTGTGCGGCTAGCGGCTACGCCTGAGATCTCGACCAGCGCGGGGTTGTCGAGTGTGCCCAAGGTGCGACCGGCGTGGAAGACAGGGCAAGCGGGATCGCGAGCCCGAGTTGCAATTGGCGCTGGCGTCGGCTCAGGGCTAGTGGCGCTCGCGAGGGGTTCGGGCTGCGTGGGTTCCGGCTGAGGTGTCGTTGTCGCGGGGCGACTCGTCGCAGACACCTCTTTGATGCGCGCCGTCGGGATCGGTGGATCGGATTCGCGACAACCCGCGACGCTGGCGAGCGCTGCCAGCGCGACCAATCCGAGCATGGCTGTAGGAAGGCAACGCTCGGGGCAAGCTACCGCCGGAAACCAGTGAACGTCATCTCGCTTCCGCGACGCGCCCCACCCACCGATTCCCACCCTCGCCACTCACTTCTTGGCAAGGCGGCCGTGTTGGGTGAGCAGTTTCGTAATCAGGTTCTGCGAGTACGAGCTGAGTTCTTTGAACACGACGCCCATCCCCGGCGGATCGTCCTGAACCCGCACCACCTCACCGACTCCCTCGATCGTTTCGATGTCGTCCATGATCACGGTGAAGCGCAAGTCGACGCTCGTGCCGACTTCCAGCGGCGTCTTGGTTTTGATGAAGACGCCACTCTGAGAAATGTTGGTGACGTACTCTTCGATGAATTGATCGAAGGAGTCGAACTCCTTGTTGATCGTCAATCTGCTCTCGAGACGTCCGTTCGACACCGCTTACCGCCCTTGTAGATCGTATTGCTCCAAGTGGTACTCCTGCCGGGGTACCAACTCGATGCGTCGCATGTAGCGTCGCTCGGCCTCCTGAACGGCGTCCTTGGCTTCGATCTTCAGAAAGTCGATGACCGCAGGGTGAGCGTGCACGCGCACAGAATAGCCCGTCAGATTCTGCCGGTCGCGTCGGATCTGCCGCAAAATCTCGTAGGCGACCGTCTCACGTGACTGAATGTGGCCAGTGCCATCACAGTAAAAGCAGGGCTCGTGCATGATACGCCCCAGGCTTTCCCGGGTGCGTTTGCGCGTCATTTCGATCAACCCTAGCTCACTGATCCGATTGATCGTCGTCTTTGCCTTGTCTTTCGCGAGCTTGTGCTCGAGAGCTCGCCAGACCTTCTCGCGGTTCTCCGCCCGCTCCATGTCGATGAGATCCAGGATCACGAGGCCACCGATGTTTCGGAAGCGCAGCTGGTAGGCGATCTCGTCGACAGCTTCGAGATTGGTTTTCAGCGCCGTTTCTTCGAGATCCTTGCTGCCCTTGCCGACATAACGACCCGTGTTGACGTCGATCGCAGTCAACGCTTCGGCTTGGTCGACGATCAAAGAACCGCCACTCGGCAGCGGCACTTTGCGACCGAGGGCACGCTTGATCTCGTCTTCGATGCCGTAGGCGTCGAAGAAGGGTTCATCGCCGGTGTACAGCAGGATGTCCTTGACGCGGCCCGGCATGAACATCTCGACGAAGCGGGCCAAGCGCCCGTACTGTTCGCGGTCGTCGATCACGATGTGATCGATCTCGTCCGTAAACATGTCGCGTGCAGCCTTGAGCACCAAGTCGAGCTCTTCGTAGAGCATCGTTGGGGCTTTGTTGGCGTGGCGTTTGCGTCGCCCAATCTCCGACCACACCTTGATCAGGTATCCGACGTCCGCTTTGAGCTGCTTCTTGGTCAGGCCCTCGGCGACCGTGCGCACGATGAGCCCGCCCGTTGGCGGCTTGAGGGCGTCGATGGTTTGACGCAGCCGCGACCGCTCGCGCGCGTTGCCGATGCGCTTGCTGATCCCGACGTGTTCGACCGT
>QJWJ01000169.1 GCA_003235365.1 Deltaproteobacteria bacterium | reverse complement strand
AAGGTCAGTCCCAAGGAAAAGCACACCAGGATGCCGACTCCCAGCCAACTGCTCATGCCAACGTATCGCCCCCACGGCGCGATGAGGCATGGTGGCACCCGGTCGCGGCACTCAAAGCGGCCCAACGAGCGCCGCGCTTCGATGTCACCGCGCGCCCCAAGCACTGCGCACCCGAAGTCACGCGCTCAGAACTTCTTCGTGACGACACGCTTTTGCCCGGGCTCGAGGCTCACGTCGGTGCGTCGTTTGCCGAGCTTGGGATGAACGAAGATGATGGCGCTCGTTCCCGGGGGAACTGCCAGATTCCTCAGGGGTGTGTGGCCCACCGACTTGCCGTTGATGAACACATCGCTCACGGGAATCGAATTGATGGAGAGGCGAGCCATCGTCGCCGCTCCGGAATTACTCGCGCTCGCAGAACCCGAGGAGGAATCGTCCGAGGACTGAGCACGTTTGACCGGACCGGCAGCGGGTAGGTCCTCGAAGTTCATCGCGGACGGTTGCTGAGCTTGCGCGAGTTGGTCTTGCGTCTCGTTCACCACTCGCACCGTCGGTTCACGGGGATGCTCGGCTGCGGTGAGCACGGGCTTCACGACAGGCTCTGAGCTTGCAACGGCGGCGATGGGCAGGGCCGCCGTCGAATCGGCGGCGGGAGCGAAGCGAATGTGTCCGCGCAAACTGAACGCCACGACCCCACCGACGAACAGCGCTAGCACGGCGACGACCACCCGGCCCTTGCGGCTCCGCGCTTGGAAGGGGGCCGGCTCGAAACCGGGAGATGTCGGCAGGCGCAGCGGCCCCACGCCGATGAGCGCTGGGCTGGTTGGCCGCGTCTGCTCGGTTTCGAGGTTCGGCACTTGCCCATCGATGACAATCGAAGCCTCTGGCACCGGTGACGGGAGCCGTCGGCTGGGCACCGTCGCGACGCTGCTCCACACATTGCCTTCCGAACTCGCCGCACGAATCGGACGCTGCTCGACGGCCAGCGGCACCGTCTCGGTTTGGTCCTCCAGGAGTTCCGGCGGAGCCAACGCTCCGGGAGGCGCTAGCTCGACGTCGACGTCCAGCTCCACGAGCTCCTCTTCGACCGCAAGCGGCGCTTGGCCAGGCGCACCAACTCCAACGAGCGTACTCGTCACGCTCGCTGAAGCACTCGGAACCAAGCTGCGCCCCGTTCCGCCAGTCGCCTCTTCGACCGAGGCACGTAGCACGGCGATCATCTCAGCGCGCGCGGACGGCACTTCGCCCGAGCTTCGGGCAGCGGTACGGCGAATCGGAGCTGAGCCCAACTCGGAGGGCAACGGCACTCTCATCGAGCGGCTCTTACCGCTAGCCGCAATGGCACTCTTGGCACGGACGATGTGCGTGGACTCTGGGGGTGTCGAACCGCGCAGTGCGCCCTCGTGCGCCAACACCTCTCGCACGTAGCTCTCGGCGCGCTTCAATTCACCGGACTGGGCAGTGTCGACGGCCTCGTGTTCCGAAGCTGCCGGTGCAATTGAGTCTCGTTCGGCCATGTACATCGAGCGGGGCGCCAACGGCCTCGGACTGTAGCACACCTATCCGCCTTCGGAGCACATGTCACCGAACGCGGAACGAACCGTGAGTCGGAGCAGCCCCATTCAGGCACGAGCCGTAAAATGATAAAAGATATCATATTCTTACTTCCACACCTGACGACTCACTGGTGCGATCTCAAGGCGACAGCAAGCCAAACAACCCGAGCCCGAGCAGGCCCAAAGCGACGCAGACGAGGGCCGCCCACTGAGCCGCCGAAACCCGGGTTGGTATTCGACGTGGGGCACCGCTCCCCCGCCCGACGCGACTGACCAGCCAAAGCAGCACGCCGCATTCGACGGCTGCAGCACCACCGCAGGTCCACAGCGCCCAGCGCGCACGCTGGGCGCGTCGCTCCTCCAACTCGCGCTGCTCGACCAGCACGCCATCCGCGATCAGCCCCACGCGAGTGTCGAGGGTGGGAGAGACTTGCGCAAAGGCGGTGGGCCAACCGACGAGCGCCATCGACTGCATGTCGGCCTCGCTCGAAACGATCGCGAAGAATCCTCGCCCATCGGCGAAGGCGGTGGGCAGGGGCAACGTTCCCACGACGTCCTGCCCCGAGGTTCGCAGCGGGACGGCCCCCAACCAATGGGCGCCATGTAAACGCATCAGGTGAACATACGCCACCGCCCGTTCAGTCGGCGAATGTACCTCGAGTGCATCGCCGATACGCTGAACCCACATCGCTCCCGGCACCACGGGCAAGCGCCCAAACCACCTGCCATCCGGTTGCTCGCCGGGTACGACGTCGTCACGTCCTCGGCCTTTTTCGGCGAGGCCAACGGACTCACCCACGGTCAGCGTCAGCTCGACGACGTGCTCTTGGGGAACCAGCCAGAAGCGCACTTCGCCGGCCTCATCCGTCGTCAAGCGAGCGAGGTGCGGCTCGCTACGCTCGTCGGGCCGCGCATGAGCGCCAGACAATTCAGCGCTCAAGCGCGTCCTCGCCAGCGGCTTGCCGTCGGAGCTCAAGCGCACCAGCAGCTCGGCTGGGAAAGGGACGGCGAGGACGCCGCGCATCACCGCGACGTCGAAGACAATCGCGCCGTGTGTCAGCCCCGCGACCCAACCGCCTCGCCGGTTTGGCTGACCAGCCGTGGTGGCGAGCTCCAGATCATCGACGACGGCCAGTGGCCGCGGGTGGTCCGGACCCGGTTGGGCGAGCAGCAAACGGAGCCGACTCGGCCGCTCATCGAGCTCGATGTCGAAGTCGGCAACGTCTGCCTGACGCCGTGCCGTCAGGCGCTCTGCGGCACGCGTCGGGTAGGTAACTTCCAGCACTACATCCGTCTGCGCGGAACGAACCGCGCTGTCGGTCACCGCGAACAACTGAGCGCGAACGGCGAGGGTACCGCCATCGAGGGAGCCATACAGCTTGGCAGCGAAACGCGTGTCTTGCTCCGAAGACCACCACACGAGTGCCAACGCCACGGCCACTGCCGCGGGGAGGCTCAACGCGGCGCGCCGAAGCCATGCGATACGTCGCTGCACGCCCCAAGTGATAGCCGATCCGCAAACGGTCCGAGTGACCTTTGCGCCGGTCGCGGAGATCGCCGCCCATTCTCGCCCCAATTGCGGGGCCGTCACCCCCGCTCTGGGCAGCGGACGCGTGAAGACTGGAAGCTCCGAGGTCGCCGCCTCCACGGTTCACAGCGAGGTTGCCCAGCGCTCGCCAACCATATATGTGGCAAGGCGTTCGCAATGAACCGCATCTCGCAAACCACGCGAGACACTGCAACGAGGAGACAATCGACATGGAATTCCCCCCGGTGAACGTCCCAGGAGAGGGCGACCTGTACGCGCGTTTGATGACCACCCAAGGCACGCTCGTGGTGAAGTTGGAAGAGCAACGCGCTCCCAAGACCGTCGCCAACTTTTGCGGGCTGGCCACCGGCGCCATCGCCTGGAAGGATCCGGTCACGGGCAAGACGACGGAAGGCACGCCGATGTACGACGGTTGCCGCTTTCATCGCGTGATTCCTGGCTTCATGGTCCAATGCGGTGATCCACTCAGCCGCGACCCGGGCTCATCGAACCGCTGGGGCACCGGTGGACCGGGTTACCGCTTCGAGGACGAGTTCCACCCCGAGCTACGCCATTCGGGACCTGGCGTCTTGTCGATGGCCAACGCCGGACCGGGAACGAACGGCTCCCAGTTCTTCATCACCGAGGCGGCAACGCGTCACCTCGACGGCCGCCACTCGGTCTTTGGTCACGTGGTGGTCGGGCAAGACATCGTCCAGAAGCTGGCGAACGTCCCGCGTGGACGTAGCGATCGCCCCGACGACGATCAGCTGCTGGAGAAGGTCGAATTGTTTCGCAGCACGACATCGCCAACGTCCTGAAACGAACGCCGTTCCGGTTCGAGATCCGCGGAGCCAGATCCACTCGCGTTTAGCGTTTCGAAGCACCGCGGGTCGAATTTGTACTTGACGTTCGCCGCCTCAGGGGGTTGGTTGCGCCCCTGCCCCGTCGGCGCGTGCCGACTTTCACCGCGCCGGCCGCGATGGCTGACTACCGTTTCGTACGCTTCGTTGGTTTCAGCGAGCTGATTCAGCTCGCCAGACACTTTCAATTCCGCGCAGTCTCGCGTTGGGTCGCGTTTGGGATCCTCGTCGGGCTCGCATCGGGGCTGGCCGCAGTCGCGCTGTACTGGGGAGCGGATGGCCTCAAGCACCTCGTCTTCGGCGCGGGGGTGGGCGTGCATGCGCCATCGCCAAAGGGAGAACCATCGCTCTTTCACAACGCCGCGGTGGGCGAGCCTCGCTATTGGCTCTTGGTGATTGCGCCGGCCCTGGGCGGCTTGTCGTGTGGAATGTTGCTGCACTACGTGTGCCCGCAGGCCGCAGGCGGGACCGACGGCTTCATCAACGCATTTCATCAGCAGCGCGCCACCGTCCCGCGACGACTAGTCCCAGTAAAACTGCTCGCCTCAGCACTGTTCCTGGGGTTTGGCGCGAGTGC
>QJWJ01000280.1 GCA_003235365.1 Deltaproteobacteria bacterium | reverse complement strand
AGCAATGGCACGCCCACCGGAAAGCTCGACGACGCGGTTCCCGAAGATCCTCGAAACGCACCGGCGACGACAAACGCCGTCGACAACAATGGCCCGAATGGCCCGAGCGGGGGCACTGCCCCCGTGTCATCCGCCGATGCCGATCCACTTCCGTCAACACTTCGCCCAGTTCCCGAAGATGATGCGGGTACGCCACTCGCAGATCAGAGCATCCCCTCACCCCCGCGGCAACAGCGTCCCGGTCTGATCACTTCCAGCGAGGGAGCATACTGGCAGCCGGCAGAATGGTTCGATGTGGACGAGCCCATGCCGGATGTCACTGTCCTGCCGAGCCAGACCTACCAAAACTGGCTGGGGTTCGGAGGCACGTTCAACGAGATGGGCTGGCGCTACCTCAACCTCCTTTCCGAGGAAGATCAGCAGCGCGCCATTCGCTTGTTGTTCGACGTCAACGACGGAGCGAACTTCACTTGGGGACGACTGCCGATCGGCGCCAGTGAGTACGCGCTGGACAGATTCAGCTACGACGATGTCGATGGTGATTACGAGATGGAGAACTTCTCCATCCAACGCGACAAGCAGAGCCTGATCCCTTACGTTCGTGCCGCACGGAAAGTAGCGCCGGATCTTCGGCTGTGGGCCGTTCCCTGGAGTCCCCCGGCCTGGATGAAGACCACGGGGGAGATGGACCGCGGAGAGCTCAAAGCCGACGTGGCCACGCTCCAGGCGTATGCGCTGTATCTCTCACGCTTCGTGGAAGAATACGCGGACGAGGGCTTACCGATCGAGTTCGTGCAAATCCAGAACGACCCGGCGATCGAAGCGGCACATCCAACGTGCATCTGGCAGCCCGAGACGTTGAAAGACTTCATCGGCGACTACCTGGGCCCCACGTTTGTCGAGCGCGGCATCAACACGGGGATATGGCTGGGTACACTCGCAGATCCCGGAGACGAGCTGCTGTACCAGGCCGTGATGGAGGACAGCGCGGCCAGTAGCTACGTCGAAGGAATTGGGATGCAGTGGGTTGGTCAAGACCTGTTCAACGCCCAAGAGTTCCCGGCAGATCTGCCCGTCATGCAAAGCCAGCAGCTACCGGGCAACTTCCCGTGGGTCCCCGAGTTCAACGCCCAATACGCCCCCAACGACCATGCCTACGCAATAGAAACGTGGGATTTCATCCGAACTTGGCTCCAGTTCGGCGTCCACGCGTACATGGCTTGGCACATGGTGCTCGACACCGTAGGCGAAGGGCTCGACAGCGAGCAACCGTGGCCAAAAAATACGCTACTAGCCGTGGACCAGACGAGCAAACAGCTCATCATCACCCCTGCCTACTACGTCTTTCGCCACCTGTCTTACTTCGTCACTCCTGGAGCAACTCGCATCGCGGCAAATGCGATCGAGGTGCAAGCGCTCGCCTTCGAGAATCCAGACCACAGCGTCGTGACGGTGTTGTTCAACCCCGGCGACACGGATCGGGAGACGACCGTTTCCGTCGGTGAGTCGACAGTGGCGTTCAACGTCCCGGCCCGCGGCTGGGCAACGTTGAACTGGCACGAATGAACGACCTCCTGCGACGGAGTCTTCAATGCCAAACACCCAAGCTCGCACTCCAGCCGAAATAGTCACGAGCGCGGTCGACAGCGCCTCCGATGCGGAACGACGTGTCGTCGTCGAGTAGGCCGAACACGCTCCACGTCAAAGGGATGTGAATGTCGACTCCTGCTGTACCGTGCAAACGTGCACTAGACGCCGCAAACCGCGTGGGCTCGAGATACGTCCCGCCACGCACAATCAAACCGTTCACCCAGGGTTCACCCTCGATACCCAGGCGCGGGCTGAACGACGTCGTTCGACCACTGCGTTGAACCCGTTGTGTCAGAAACGATTCGATACCCACCGCGTTCTTGGTTGGTAGAGTAACCTCGAGCGCGGCGCTGATCAGCAAATGGCCGCGCCTTCCGACGAAGTCCGGTGGTCGGTGTGTCGATTCCAAAGGCAGCTCTGCGCCGCCAAGAGGAGGTGGCTGCAACCAAGGCCCGTTGAGACGTCTGAAGAACTGGGTCGCGACAGCAAATTGCAGAACCGTCGGTGCTTCGATTCGGGCTGGAAAGTAGTAGCCCTCGGCAACGTAGTTGCCATCCGCGTCGGGCATGACCCCCTCCGGTACGGCGTCGTCGGCAGGGGCCGCCGCACGCAGTGACGCACCAGCGCGCACGGGTAGTTCGTGTGGTGCCCAGATCCCCCCGAACTGCAGGGTTCCACTCTGGACTGCCGCTAACGACGGAGCGTCGCCATCCGTCTGATTGGAGGGGCTGATGTCGATGACGTAGGTACCTGCTCCCACGCCGACTGCCAACTGGCCGTCCAGGAACAGATAGCCAACGACGAAATTCACGCGGCCTCGAGTGACGGTGAGCTCTTGGCCATCGCCAGCTGCCGCCCGAGACCCGACTTGATGCTGAGCGACGTCGACGTGGAGTCCCAGACCGAAACGCCCAAACTGAAGTGCGCCCCCAAGCGTCACGAACGCTGCATTCCGGTCAGACTGGTTGGTCGTACCGTTGTTGTCGAAGTCGGTCGCTATCACCGCCGAGGGACTGCTGATGCTGGCGTCGACGTCCCAATCGTACCAGCTGCGACTCCACGGAACGCGCACGACGACCGAAGCGGGATTGTCTGCTGCGCCGATGATCCCTTCCGCCAGAGGCGCGATCGATCCAGCCAAGCCGATGATTCGAGAGCTCTGAAGCACTGGTCCTTGGTGGAAGTCGATGTTGTAGTCGGAGCTCTGCAACACCGCCCCATCAGGACCAAGCCCCCAGGCGACGTTGCTAACGCAGCACAGCCCGATCAATGCGCGAAGCGACAGTGAGGATCCCTGAGTCATCCGATTCGACCAAGTAGGTGCTCACGATTGTCAGGCAGTTTCCGGGGCCGTTGGGTGAGGACCCCCAAGACCGCTCCCGTTTCGAAACGATTGCCAGTTGGCACCTCGACTACTCACCACTGGCTGGAATCGACTCCGCCCGACGTACGTGGCGTTCGAGGTCGGAGAAGCGCTGTGCCAACGCCTCGAGCAGCACGGAACTCCAGCCGTCGAACACGCCACGCCGTCGCAGCGCGGCGCGATCGATGACCAAAACCGCCGTCTCGGTCTGAGCGGTCACGGTGGCGGTACGAGGTCCTTCGAGAAGCACAGCCAGTTCACCAAAGACCGCCCCCGACTCCATTTCGCGCAGCTCCACCACACCTTCGGCGGTCTGTTGGGTAACCCGACAAGACCCCTCGAGAATCAAGTATGCACAATCACCAATATCACCCTGCCGCACGATGACTTCACCCGCAGCGAAGAGCCGCCGCGGTAGGTGACGGCCCCCTCGCAGAAACTGACGCAGGTCATCTTGCAAGGCCTCCACCGTAGGGTAACGGTCAGCCCGATCCGCCGCGACGGCCTTGTCGACAATGGCGCACAACTCGGGGGCGATGAACATGTCCGTGAGTCCGCGCTGGACTGGCAATATGCTGTTTCCTCCGCCCTTCAAGGCATCGGTGCTTCCGTAGGGTGTCCGTCCAGTGACGACTTCGTACATCACGGCGCCCAAGCCGAAGATGTCCACTCCTTCATCGATGGCTTCGCCGCGCGCAACTTCCGGCGCCATGTAGCGCGGTGTCCCTCCCATCCCCGACCGCTGTGCAACGTCCGTCTTGCCGATCGCGAGCCCCCAGTCCATCAGGTATACACGTCCGTGGCGAGCGACCATGATGTTGTCGGGTTTTACGTCGCGATGCAACACGCCCTGACTGTGAGCATAGGCGAGCGCGTCACAAACACGCAGGAGTATCTCCAACGCACCTTCCAAGCGTTCGCGGGAACCGAGGGGATGTTCCGGATCGGCAAGCCATTCGCGCAGGTTGCGACCTTCCACGACTTGCATCGCAAAGTACGGAACACCGTCCGTCGCGACCGCCAAGTAGTAGACGGGAACGATGTTGGGATGCTGCAGTCGCCCGGCAACTCTCGCCTCGTTGATGAAGTCACGCGTTGCTTGGCTACTGGCAGAGGTTTGGGCACATCGCTTGAGTGCCACCTCCCGCCCCAGCGCCGTGTCTCGTGCACAATGCACGATCCCCATGCCCCCTCGTCCGAGCAGTCCGGTAACCGAAGGCGGCACGACGGTGGGCAGTCGATCGAGATTTTCCTCTGCAGAAACGGTCCCACCGGCAACGGTCCTGGCTCCGCCGTAGGGTACGTCGGCACCGGGCGAAGCCACGACCTTCGTGGGATCCACCGAGGGCACGGGCGACGGGTCGTCGGTCACGGCCGGCAGTATACGCCGCTGCAGCAGTACGGAAGCAATTTCCCTTTGAACACGTTCCCCCGCGCGCTGTGAGGAGGTCGCCTTTCCCCGACACGACTAGTCCGTCGCACTTTCCGGCCTTGGTCCCCCGGTCGGCAGGTTTCACGCGAGCAGCCCGTCGTACGTGCCGCCCATCCCGCATGTCGCACCGGCCCAACGCGGCAGGCGATTGCGCCACGCGGCCAGCGTGTCGGACAATCGCGCTGCCCGCTCATCGCGGCGGACGAAGCCGCCGCCCCACGATCGCTTGATCGACACCCAGTACGTCCACCGCCAACAGCAACACACGCCGAGCCTGGGCCATCGCTCGAGGGCCGGCCGTACGAATCAGCTCGGCTTCGAGTTCCTTGCGACAGGCCCGGGCAACGCGAACGAGCGAACGCCCTCGACTCGACAACGCCACGGTTCGTGCTCGACCGTCCTCACTGGGAGCGTCTCGCAGGTAACCCAACCTCACCAGTTCCGCAACGCTCTTGGAAACGGCCTGCTGCGAGATGGCAAGCAAACCGGCGAGGCGCCCGACTGTGTGGGGGCCTTTGAGCAAGTGTTGAATGATGAAGCCATGAGAGGCTCGAACGCCGTCGAATCCACGCTCCTCGAGCCGGACTAGTACACGGTCGTTCGCTGCCAAACCGACGAAGTAGGCCAACTGTGCCAAGTCCAGTTGGTCCAGCGACACCGGATCGGGGGGACTATCGCCTTCTTGATCCACAAACATGGTTGTGCAATATACACAACCACAGTTGTACATCAAAGGAGTTCGTGTATGCCGAATCCGCCCCCAACTCGCAGTGACATCGCCAAGCGTTACCTCGAGCTTCTCGAACAGGACACGCGCTCAGCCGAACTGGCTGAGTTGTTTACCCCCGAGTTCACGCACCGGGAGTATCCCAATCGGCTCAACCCCCAAGGTCGCCTCCTCGACCGAGGCCAACTGCTGGAAGCAGCGGGCAAAGCAGCGCAAATCCTGATCGAGCAACGCTACGAGATTCGCAACGTCGTCGAGTCTGGCAACCGGATTGCGCTCGAAGTGGACTGGTGGGGCACGTTCAAAATCCCGTTCGGGAACACGCCCCCCGGGCAGAAGATGCACGCCTCGTTTGCGATCTTTCTGACCTTCGAGGGCTCGCGCATCGCCTCACAACGCAACTATGATTGCTTCGAGCCATTCTGAGCGCGCTGCGCTCCGGGGCAGCTTGATGGGTCCCGGCGTGAGGCTCAGACGTCAGGTCGAGCTACAATCGCGGAATCTCGAGCAGCCCGCGGCCAACGTGCGATGTCTACCCACAAACGCGACCATGGTGGGAGGATTGGCCCGACTTGGTGGCACGACGCAGCGTTCGTGGCCCGCTCGAAACGCCACGTGATAGGATTGCGACATGGCACCCCGGCCGGGATTCCTTTGGGCGGATACGGGCAGCATACGGATCATGATGCACGGCGAGCATCCGCCAAGCGACGAGGAGTGGCAGCGATTCATGGCCGCGACGATTCGCGAAATCGACGGCGAGGTCACGTTCTCGGAACGCACCGGTGCTGTCATCTACTCGCGTGGCGGGATGGCGACCGCTCGACAACGCAATGACCTGCGACGGGTCGACCTGAGCAACTCCAAGCGCATGCCGACACTCGTGCTGATGACCAACTCGCGAATCGCCCGCGGCGTCGCCACGGCCATCGGCTGGATTGTCCCAGCGCTTCGGGACTTTCACACTTTTCGGCTCGATCAAGTCGACGACGTCGCTCAGCTGTTGTGCAAGAGCAGACTCGAGCAGCAAGAGTTCAAGGCCGTCCTCGGCTCGTTGCTGCAACGGCTCGACGGTGAGGCTCCTCACCCGGAACCTCACCGCGTCGTCGGCTAACGTCAGCGCCCGAGCGTCATCAGCCAAGCCCGCTGAGACTCACTCCACCCAGTAGTTGATGACCTCGAACCGCCTATCTTGATCGCCGCTGGACGCGGTGTAGACGAACATGCCGTAGCCGTATGCCTTGTCGAGAGTGAAGCTCTCGGGAAGGATGTCGCCGACCGAACCGGCGAAGGTGGTCGTCGACCCCGCCGTCACCCCCAGCGAGACCGACGTTTCCTGGCCGACGGAGAAGCCTGCCATCGCCACGCCGGCAGTGGCTTTCACGGTTGCCTCGTACGAAACGGAAATGGACGTGGTGAATCCAGCGACGATGCTCTCGCTGATCTCCACATCGGTATTGCCGTTGCTAGCCCCAACTTCGACCGGCCCGACGCGCAGCGAACTCCGACTCCGCGCATCGCTCTCGGTTGGGTAGGTCGTCGGGTCCCCAATCACGTGGGAGAAGACACTATTGTCGATTCGCCCAACGCCACCCGCCAGGCTGTCGTTGAAATACTGCCGCTCAATCTGCATCGTCCGGGGACGGCGAGGCAACGACACGACGATCTCTTCCCCCACCAGATCGGAGTAGCGAGAGTGAGCGAGCACCCGATAGATGTACTGATCGTAGGGAATGACAGTCGCGATCACCGTGTCCTCCATGGCGCCAGTCTGGTACGTCACCGTGCGCGACAGCTCGTAACCGAGGCTCGCTTCGACCGCGAGACTCAATCCAACCGTCTCCTCCATCTCAACGCCCACATCGCCTACGAACGGAATGCTCACCTGGCCGTTGTAGCCCTTGTGCACCTTCGCCGTGATCTCGTGAGAGATGGCAGCGTCAGCGCCCACCGCAGACCCTTGGCCCCAAGAGGTCCGGCAGTCTTCGGTCACCTGTGAGCCGTCGTCCCAACACGGCGGAGCGGCCAACGCAGCATGGACGATCGGCTCGGTGAAGACGACGCGGTGTGTTCCCGTGAACTGCAGCACGGTCGAGTCGTCATCGACGTTGAGCGGGAGAAGCAGGATCGGTCCACCGGTGATCGAACCCCGCGTCTGCGGGTAACCCGCGAGGGCCTGAGTGTACTCTTTTCCCCACAACCCCGTCGCGGGATTGAAGCCCCAAACCACCAAATGATGAGTGGTGACCTCCTCGTCTCCGAAGCGTTCGCTGAGCGGTGTGTAGACAATCAGGTCGTCGTAGCCGTCATCCGTGACATCAGCCACGCTGATGCTGGAGTTCTCCCAAGTGACTTGCGGACGATCATTGTTGGCGCTGCCCTTGAACAACTGGTTGCCAGGGATCTCCAGCGGCACGTCTTCGACGACCATCGGGGTCCAAGGCGCGTTGTTGACGAAGTCGTCAAACACCTTGCCATTGACGTGAATCTCTTTGGGCTCGTCTTGATCGATGTTGAGGGTGTCGACCCAAACGGCGTTCGTCCAGCCGCCGTTGCCACTGACCTCACAACCAGGGCTCACTGGGACCGCGCTGCGCGCGGCGCCGAGCACGGCGAAGTTCGACACGGCGTCGTCCAGCACGACGTGCATCGCCTCGACTGGTTCGCATTCGACCGGGAAGCTGTCGGCGATGCCCGCCAAGACGATCTCATCGAGTCCGTCCCCGTCGACGTCACCCAACGCAACCGTGGACAACAACCCATCGACGGACGCGTTGTCGACGCGGGCACTGACGACGTCCGATGCCAGCTCCGCCAACCCGCCGGGCTGGTCGTCGTACACGTAGTAACGGCTCGAACCTGCGCCAAAACTGCCGTTGCGCCCACCGCCGAGCGTCTCATTGACCACGACGACCAACTCCTCGGGCGCGTCGCGATCCAGATAGCCGGAGCGCATGACCACACTGACGTCGGCAGTATCGTCGACCTCATAGGTCAATTGCTGTCCATCGAACATGCGGAACCCCTCTTCGGCATTTCCCCCCAACACGGTCACCTGCACGAAACCCGCCGCTCCATCGACGACGCCGACGGCGACGCCATCGACCCCCTTGCCCTCGAAATCCGCCGTAACGACGCTGAGAGAGGTCGGTGTCGCCGCTCCCAGATCCACGACTTCGGAAGCGGCGAAGTCGGAGGCGCGGTCGTCGAGAAGCTGCATGCGCAACTCCGAGTCCACGTCATCCCACCAGAACAGCACGACTTCGTCGAAGCCATCGCCGTCGACATCCCCCGCAGCGGCCGCGTTCACCTCGCTGTTACGCCAGGCCGTTGGCAAGGGCTGCTCTGGCAGCTTGTTCATCATCCCAGTGCCGTCGGCATTGGTGCGAGTGAACTTCAACAGGTTGACCTGATCGAGCTCATCGTCGATCCCCAGCCCCGCAACGAACAACTCGTCGTGTTGCCGCAAGGTCCGCCTGGGTCGCAACGGTGTGTAGCTCTCTGGCAGCGGCTGCCCATTGCCGTCGAGACGCGGCCCCTCTTCGGTATCGACGTTCAGATTGTGAAGCGTGTCCACGACGTCGTCACCGGTGCTCACGGGTCCCCCAGCATCCGTGCCGCCTTCTACAGACGGGGTCGGCGGGCTAGGAGCGCCATCGTCGGTGTCGTCGTCAGCACCGGCCGTTCCCGCATCCCCGTCGTCCTGCACGACCGGCGTGTCGTCGGTGGGATCTTCTGGCCCGTCGTCGACCCCGGCGTCTGAGTCGAACGGCTCGTCGTCCCCTCCAGGCATGACCCCAGAATCTTCATCGACGGGGTCGGTGATCTTCACATCTTCCAAGCAGCCCGCGCTCAGAGCGGCGACGGCAATCGACAAGGCAATGCGACGCAACGCCGACGAGGTGGATCGGCGCTCGCATCGGCCAGCGCTGGTCGCGTCGTTGATCGTGGATGAATTGAACATTGGCTCATTGGGGCTCATAACATGGGTCTCCTGTTGGCGTGTGTTGGACACCAACACAGGCTGCCTTCACGAACGCCGGGCTCCCACTACACGTCCCTACAGCGCTGTCCCGTGCGTCGGCGGGACGACTCCAAGTCGCCAACTTTGCAAGACTTTGCGCCGTTCCCGTGGACTCGCGTCGAAGCCCTCCTCTGGCGGCAGCGCGCGTCGCCCTACGACCGTCGCATTCCCAAGCGAAACCGCACATACTGCTGGGAGCATGAGCGGCCGAGAACCACACCCCGGTCTCATTCTCGGCGGCCGCTACCGGCTGGAAAAGGAGCTGGGGCGCGGTGCGATGGGTTGCGTCTGGCAAGCGGAACACCTGACCCTCCACTCGCGCGTCGCGATCAAGACGGTGACGGGTTCGTCCAAGATCAGCGACGCAGCCGCGCGATTCTCGCTCGAGGCACGCGCCGCCGCGCAGCTGGGCAGCCCTCATGTCGTACGCACGTTCGACTATGGCGTTGACGACGGGGTCGCCTACCTCGTCATGGAGCAACTCGTCGGAGAAACTCTCGGTGAGCGACTGCGGCGCGAAGGCGCGCTCAGCGCACAGTTCACCTGCAAGGTGCTCTCCCAGATCGCCCGCGGGGTCGGAGAAGCCCACGCCGCCGGGATAATCCACCGGGACATCAAACCGGACAATGTTTTCCTGGCCCGCAACGATGACGACGTGATCGTCAAGGTGCTCGATTTCGGCATCGCCAAATCACTGCGCGACTTCTCGAGTGGTGGCCTGCAAACCGCCGCCGGCGCAGTTCTCGGAACGTTGCCGTACATGAGTCCTGAACAAGTCGAGGACGGCAAGAGCGTGGAGGCCACGAGCGACGTTTGGGCGATGGCGGTGTTGGCGTTCGAATGCTTGGTGGGGCGTTTGCCGTTCGAGGGCTACAGCGCGCCAGCGCTGATCAAGGCAATTTGCCACGACCCCCTACCGCTACCCTCGTCAATGGGTGCTCCCGCCGGGTTCGACGATTGGTTTGCCCGCGGCACGCAGCGTGATCCCACCCTGCGCTTCTCGAGTGTCAAGGAAGCCGCGCGAGAGCTGAAGCTGTCGCTCGGGGTGGTGTTGCGAGACGATGCCGACATCGCACCGACGCCCCACACTGCGATCACCGCTGCGCGAAACACCGAGCCGTCCGATGAAGCTGGGACTGGAGCGCCTCTATCGGTCCCGGGGATCGCCACCGAGCCGCGTTCCAAACTACCCATCACCCTGGCGCTGAGCGCCGTGTTCGGGTCACTGGTCGTTGGAGCATGGTTCTGGTTCGTTCCCGAACCCGAACCGACGGCGAACACTGCACCACTCACGGATGCTGTTCAGACCGACCGCGAGCCGTCACACGAGGTTTCGCCCCCAACTGTGACGGCGCGGGAAAGGGATGGAACGCGGGCCACCTCCTCTCGCATCGCCACCGCAGAGTCAGCCCCGACCAACCACAGCTCGACGTCCGCGCCGACGACGGTGAGGTCTTCAGCGAAGGGCATCGCCACAGCTCCACCCGCAACGCCACCAGCGACGCACAGCGGGAACTCGCCTGCTCGCGCTCCGAGCCCGACGGGCGCTGAACCCCCCCAGTTCATCGACCCACAACCTCGCACCACCTCCGGCCCTTCCACGCCGAGTTCCTCCCCAAAGCGCGACGACAAGCCGCCGTTGTTCCTGTAGGCTCGCCGCGATGCGGTTCTCGGTCAGGGTTGGATTCCTCGCGCTGGTGGGGGTGCTGGTACCCCTTCACACCGCCCATGCCCAACCCGCGCCGGCAACGTGTTCCGCGTCTGGGCAATCGGCCAAGGGCGCAGGCGATCAAGCCATGCTCGCCAATCGCCATGCCGAGGCGCTCGCCTGCTACGAGGCGGCGTACCGCTACGCTCCGAGCCCGGCGTTACTCTACAACCAGGCCCGAGCCCTGGAGTTTCTGCAGCTCAACGCGGAAGCGCTACGCCGATTGTTGCAGTTCGAGCGCAGCGCCAGCACCGAAACCCAACAACGCGTTCCTCAACTTCCGCAACTGATTGCATCACTGAAGAGCCGCGTGGGTGAGCTCGAGCTCATTTGCCCAGTCGACGGCGCGAACGTTCAGCTCGACGACTCCCCCGCGGGCCTCACACCCCTGCCAGAGGTGTTGTTCGTCGACCCGGGAACCGTCCGTATTCAGGTGCGTGCCGAGGGCTATCGCTCCCATGCAAGCTCGCTCCAGATCGAGGCCGGCGAGCACCGTGTCGTGCGCGTCGTGCTCGACCCCATCGAGGAGACGATCGAGGACACGGCCGCAGTCCCCGTTTCCCCCGCGCCACCACCGCCAGTGACGACACCCGTGCCCGCGAAACCAAGCGACGCGCCTGCTCCGCGCGAGGCGAGCGTCGCGGACGGCACACCACCTGCGGGCGCGGAGCAAACCGATCCGCTCAGAGTCGCCGCCTGGTCGAGCTTGGGCGTCGGCGCCGCGGCTGCGGTGTTCGCAGGAGTCAGCTTCGGGCTCGCGGTGTCTTATCGATCGGACGTCTGTGGTGGTCCGTCACAGTGCACGACCGACGACTACGATCCCAACGCGCTGGACAGTTACGACTCCTGGCGAGGAATTTACACGGGCAGTCTGGTCGTCGCTGGCGTGGGACTGCTCACCGGCGGGGCTCTGTTCTGGCTTTCAACGGACTCGGAACAGACTGCAGATGGCGAGAGCCCCCAGCTGGGTGTGACTGTCGCCCCGGGTGCGTTGTTGGTCACGGGGCAATTCTGATGGGTCTCGTTCGTTTGCCCGACGATCGGCTCGTCGTGTTGCTTGCGGAGCACGTGTTTGGCCGTTCGCGCCGCTGTGACACGGTTGTCGAAGATCCCGATACCTCATCACGCCACGCACTGTTCTTCTGGCACGACGAGCAGTGGTGGGTGCGAGACTTGGGTAGCACCAACGGCACATTCGTCAATGGGGAGGCCATCGCGGGTGGCAAAGCGATCGCACTATCCGTCAAGGACGTCGTCAAACTCGCCAACCATTCGCTGTCCTTGCAGGAAACCTCTGCGCCCAACCCAGCGGTGTTGTGTCTCGACACCGGCGAGCTGCAGACGGGCGAACCGTCTTTGATACTGATCCCCAATGCGGACGAACCCACGGCCTCGGCCTATCTCGCCAAGGGTTCTCAGTGGTGGCTCGACATCGAAGGCCAGAGCAGCGAGCTCGTGGACGGACAGATCTTTCGTCACAATGAACGCAACTACCGCTTCTTCAGTGGAGGCAAGTTCGCCCCAACAGCCCAACACGCGACCAGCACACTCCGTCTGAGCGAGCTCGAGCTCGAGTTTCGGGTCAGCCTGGACGAAGAGCACGTCGAGCTGGCTGGGCAAGGCGGCGGCAGGAGATTCGATCTGGGCAGTCGTGCGTGCAACTACGTGCTGCTCACGCTTGCTCGACAGCGGCAACACGACGGCGCAGATGCTTCGTTGCCGGAAACGAGCCACGGCTGGGTCGATTCCTTGGATCTGTTGAAAATGCTCGGCTGCAACGAGACGAAGTTGTCGGTCGACATCTGCCGGATCCGTCAAGTGTTCTCCAAGGCGGGATTCGATGATGCTTCGGACATCATCGAGAGGCGTCGCGGCACGCGGCAACTGCGTCTCGGTCTAGCCAACGTGACCATCGTGCAAGTCTGAGCGCGCGGAGCGACATCGATGACGTTTCGGCTTCGAGCCCCGTTGTAGGGGCCTGTAGTGGCCCAAAGAGCAAGTCTGAACCATCAATACTTCCGAAGACGGCACCAGCCGGTGCCCCCTTTCCGAGGAATGACCCCATGAAATCAACTCGATCCTCCCGCCTTTCCCTCGCGTGCACCCAACCGTTCGACGCGCGATTGCGCCGACTCACACGACTTGCAGCCCCGCTACTGGCGGTCGGTGCGCTGAGCCTCGCCTGCGCGGACGACGACGATGAAGACGACACGACGGCGGCGGCGACCGACGCCGACGCTGGATTCGACGACGGCGCTGGCAACACGGATGACGATTCGTCGGGGAACGACGCCGCGACCCCCAGACCGTCCTCCCCGTCACAACCCGACCCCTCCGACGAAGGGGACGAGGGCGACGCCTCCGACACGCCGTCCGACGATGAGATCGACAGCGGGTCCAGCGTGGGTCCCGCCGTCGCTGGAGAGTTCTGCGCCGCTGCGGCCGATCGCATCGATCCGAGCAACGTTACGTTGACCGACGACACGTTCGACCAACTGGGACTTGGTCGATCTGGCACGAACGCACTGAGGACAGCGCAAACCAATCAGCGGCTGCGTTATGTTTCAGCGGCCAGCGGCTCGGACGACGGTGACGGCAGCCGCGACGACCCGTGGCGCTCACTTCAGCACGCCGCGGACTCGGTGAGCGCGGGAACCACGGTGCTCGTGGATGCGACCGGTCCCTACGAGCCGTTCGAGATTGCCGAGGGAGGCGCCGACGGTGCCTACGTCATCTTCGAGAACGAAAACCCAGGCGAGCTCCCTCTCATTGCGGGCAATCCAAAACAGACCGCGTTGGTGAGGATCAGCGCCAGTTACGTGGTGTTCCAGGGCTTCGAGCTCGCCAATCACCCGGGCAGCTCGCTCGACAACGACACGATCGGGATCGAAATCGAACCAGAGGGAGACGACCTGTCATTCATCGAGGTGCGCGGCAACGTGATCCACGACATCGGACCGAACGGGCTCGACGACGCCGAATGCTACTACAACGGGCACGGTATCATCGCCCACTCAGAAGGTGATCTGATCTCCAATCTGACGATCAGCGGCAACGAGATGTACAACTTGTACGTCGGCAACAGCGAGGTGCTCGTGGTCAACGGCAACATCGAAGACTTTTGCGTGTCGAGCAACTTCATCCACGACGTCAACAACATCGCCATCGACATCATCGGCTACGAACAGAACGACTCCGAAACGGCTCGACAGGGTCAGATCGTCGACAACGTCGTACTGGACGCGAGCAACTACTGGCCCTACTGCTCACGAGGCAATTGCACCTATCCCCCGGGGGACGAATCGTCGGACGGCATTTACGTCGACGGCGGTGCAGATCTCGAGATTGCCTACAACATCGTCGGTCGCGCCGACCATGGGATCGAGCTGCAGTCCGAGAACGGAGAACTGATCCGCAACGTCGAAGTGCACGACAATCTGATCTTCAACAGCAACTACAAGAACCTCACGGTGGGTCAAGTCGAAGATTCCCGTGAATACGACAACGTGCTCGTCGACGAACCAGACTTGGCCGACGCCGAGTTGGAAAGCTGCAAGTAACGAAAAGCAGGTTCCCGGGGTGCAACACCGAGCGTCGGTCGCCACAACCGGTCGTGGCAAAGCTCATTGAGATTCAGACTGCTCACTCAGGAATGAAACAGCACGCAGCGGCGTTGTTCACCGACCATGGATTCCTCATTTTCAGCGTTGGCCCCACTGTCCGTCGAACGGTTGCCCCAAGCGGTGACCCGGCTCCGGTGGGTGCGCACGACTCCGATCCACGGCGGCGAGCAGCGGCGAGGCGATCGTCACCGTCGGCACCGGTGGAACGCCGCGCTGCTCCTGGGCTCGTCAGTCTGCGCAGCGTGTTCCGCGACAAACAGCGTCGAGCCTTCAACCGCAGTGGAGCAACCACATTCGGTACCGATTGGTACGCCCTGTCACTTCGAAAACGCCGGTACACGTGGAAGCTCGAGCGAGCGGCCGCCCCGCGTATTTGTCGAAATCGCCGTCGTCGAAGGGCAGATTCGCCCCGGTGGATTACCTGCCCAGAACTCCGCGCCCCGAGAAACGACATGGATCGAATCGCTGCTCGGCGATCCGAACGTCAGACTGACCAGCGTGACGCACCTCCTCGCAGAGGATGGCAGGGCGACGACGATGAATTGGGCTCAGCCGTGGTCCAATGATCCAGCGTGTCGGAGCGACGCGGCCCAATCGCTGACCGTCGTACCGAAGGTGGTGGACGACTCCACGCGCGCCGTGAGTCTGGACATCGACCTGGGCCCTTCGTCGGCCATCGCCGAGGATTCACCGGCGCACCCGGGTTGCGACCTCCGAACTCACCTGGCACTTGCAGATCAGCAAACGGTCGTACTCGCAGCGGCTGGTACACCGCCCGATGTCGCGCGCCAGCACACGATGCTCCTGACGCCCTACATCATCGACGACGATCAGGACTTGAAGGCGTTGCTCCACTGCAAAGCGATGCGGGCCGAGCGAGAACGCCAATGACGTCGTGCACCCCAAGCGTTCTTCAGCGAATGATACCGACTGCGTCAACGCAGAACGAGTAGCTGGTCGCCCCGGCCTTCACGGCGGGTAGTTTGAACTGCAACGCGAGGATCGCCGCTGGATCGAACGTGTAGTCCGTCCCCGACCCACCCCAGTCGTCCTTGCGCAAACTCGAAAAGTACAGCTCGCCGCTCGTCGACGCGGCCGGATCGCCATCGGGCGGCCCCGAGATGTCACATGCGTCGACGGTACAGACGCCGCCGTGAGATGGGGCCATGTTGGTGATCCAGGCCTGAAGCGAGGGTGCCGACCCGCTGATCGTCCAGGCGACGCCCACGGCGCCGGCCGCAGCAGCATCCCAGGTCTTCTTGGCGTTGGGCGGCGATCCTTCTTCGCCCGTGTTGTGGAAATCGAACCCAACGGAGATGCCCCAGTTGGCGAAGTCCGGTCCAGGATCGCAGAGCTCACCGCTGACGCAGCGCGAGACCGGATCCCAGTTCAACGTGGCGCAATCATCGCCGAACGCATACATCGATCCGCTGATGTTGAGATCACCGTTTGGAAACGCGGACGCGTCCGCCCAATCCCCATCGAAACTCAACCAATTGGTGCCCGATACGAGCTGCCCTGTCGCAGGTGGCACGCCGGGGCCCGACGGTTCGCTGGGAGTCGACGCCGCTGGCGGCGTCGTCGGATTCGTCGAGGGGGAAGTGGGGAGGTCGCCGAGGTCGGCACCGAAGCATTCATTTCCGCAAGAGCTGACCAAGCAAGTGCTGTAGTTGCTGCCCGCCAGCTGGGCTTCTTGGCTGAGCCCCGCCGCAGCTGCAGAACAATCCTGCAGGCAGTCGCCATCGGTCGGCGAACACGCCGACGCGCAGTCGAAAGCGTCACTGCAGCCAGCGGCCTGGTCACAAGCCGAACGCTGTGCACTGCAGCTGCCCTCGGAACAACTCTGACACTGCGCTGACCCGATCGACCCGGCAGCTCCCGTCGAAGGATTGGGTGTACTGCTTGGAGCCCCCACCGTGCTCGTACTCCAGCATTCCTCCGCGCAAGAGGTGGCGAGACAAGTCTGCAACTGATTGCCCGCCATCAGGGCATCGTTGCTCAAGTTGGCACCTTGGTTGGCACAATCCAGCTTGCATTCCACATCCGTCACACCACAGCCCAGCACGCAATCAAGCACATCTGAGCAGCCGCTCGCCGAGTCGCACGCGTCTTGCTGCGAGCCACAGTTGTCGCTCGTGCAACCGTCACACTCCGACGACGATCCCGAAGGCTGCCCGGAAGGCGATTTCGAGGAAGACTCACTGTTGCTACCACCACCACCGCTCGTCGAGAGGCAGGACACGCATACCGTGACGGAGGTTATCGCTGTGATCCCGACCCCAAACAAACCCTCGAATCGCTTCATGCCTCGTCGTATCACGAACGCCGGATGCGGAAAAGTGGCCGAAACGCGAAAGCAGGACATCGAGCTCCGCGTGAATTCAGTTCACGGACACCTTGCTCCGAATCGCAACGCAGAAGGAACCGAGGTAGGGGCGACGCATACCGTCGCTCGCAAGCGAGTCTCCGTGTCGCCGCAGCGTCGGCGTCGGCAATTGGGTTCTTCTCAGCCTTGCTCGGCAGAGGACTTCGCCGGACGCACGTACGCACGTACGTTGAGCGCCACAGACAAGAACACGACGAAACCAAAGCCGACAGCGGTCGCCAGCTCCACCGTCGCTGGCGCGACGTCGAGCCCCAGTGACGTCAGGAGGTGGTGAAGGAACGAACCCGTCGGTGGCGTCAGGCCGCGAGCGCGCTTGAGCATCCAGTGCCAATCCGTCAGCACGCAGTACCCCATGCCGTAGATCGCTCCGAGACCGAACCAGGACGCGGCCGTGAGCATCACCAATCCGAGATGCAACCGGCGAGTCGCTCGAGGCAACCACAGTGTCAGATTCGCGACGACGACCGCGAGGTGCAACAAGGTGAGCCCCCCGTCGAGCAGTGCGAGAAGTGTCGCCATCGCCGCGCCAGCATAGCAGCACTGGGCGGCGCAGGCGACATTCACACTCCCGCCCCGTCGGCGACCAACCGGTGAGCGAACGAAGTCGTCGGAATTCGGCGCGAATCAGGCGCCATTGAAGGCAGAACACGCCCGACGACAGGTGTCGGCACTCGTTTCGCAGATGGCGCACGAACCCGGGCGGTAGTCCTCCAGTTCGTCGCCGATTGCTGCTTGCTCGCCAGCGCGTACGCCATCACGCGGCTCACGCGCGTCGTTCACCAGCCTCCAGCAACGCACCTATCGACGCAGGAGCTGATCGTCGAATCGATGCCGCGACAATCGCGAGAGCGGCAGGTGTTGGCCTGGGTGCAGCTCCTCTGGCACAGCCTCTCCCAGAGTGCTGGGTCGATGTGATAGTTCCGATAGAATCCAGTATTGGTCAGGTTCGTACTGACGTCTCGTGTTTCGCCGAACATTCGGGGGAAGTCGACAGCAACCTCGTCGACCGCCCAAGTGCAGTGAAAATCGCCGTCGTTGTCGGGATGGAAGATCGGATCGCTGAGTCGGTAGGTCTTGCCGTGCCAGGTGCCGGCAGACGTCATGCCCGTCGGAGCAACGTCCGCGCACAGCTTCACCAATTCTGCCATTGCACGAGGATCGATGTGCATCCGCCCCAGGTAGCTCTGCCAGATCTCCCGACCGTCGGCGCCGGCGTCGGCGCATCCTGACCCACTCGAGCCGGACCCGCCTAGACTCTTGTCGACGATGATGGGCTCGCCGGGGCAATGACCAGGTAGGTGCTGACTCGGCCCCTCGACGCGCTGGCTCCCCGTGGCGCGGCAGACGGCGTGGGTTTGCGTCAGCTCGGCTCTGACGGGCCCGACATCGCCGCCGTGGCTGAGGTGAATGCTCGTGGGACACAGAATTCCACCATCGGGTGCCGTCAGGCCTAGCTCGGCATCCTCCGCGAACGACGGACTGGTGCCCTCACCCAGCTGGTCGAACCCGGTGTCGTATCCACCGCACGCCCCGACGAGCGTGCCTGCGGAGAAGGCTAGAACAATGGTCGTGAACGAACGTCGAATGGATCGCATGGTAGAACTCCCTCGAGATGTGCAGATGCACTCCCTGGGCTGCAAGTGCCGCACCAACGCGATCCGCGGGGGAACTCGGTGCAATCCAACCCATCAGGTCGTTTGCGAGCGCGCAGCGCGCGCTCACGAGCTTTCACCTAGACGGCGTCAGCACACCGATGCCGACGCGCTGCACGTCACGGCAGTACCGCGGGAGACGCCTCGACGTCGTAAACCTGCTGACAGCGCGGCTTGTCGCGATTGGAAGGGCAACTCAACCCTTGATAGAACGACAAGGGATTGAGCAACGGCGCGTAACCCGCTGGGATTTCCTTGCCGTTTTGCTGGGCAAAGTAGCCGAGGCAGGCGTCGCGCCACCAGCGCGCCTCCCAGTGCTGGATCTGCAGAAAGTCGGTCATTTCATCCAGGCGCGCCTGATCGATGCGCCCCTCCGCAGCGTTCTGCCACTGCTCGGCGATGACTTGCACGTCGTCGACGCCTTGACTGTAGCGGTGCACCAGCTCTTCCCACACGGTGCGGCCCGTATCGAGAACGTCGTCCCACGCGACGTGATGAAAGAACAGCAGGAGATCATTGCCAACCGTAGCCCTGTCAGCAAACCTCGCCTGGAGCAGAGAATGGTACTGCTCGATGGCGTTGCTACCGCTCGACGTGCGGTCGAAGCCGATGCCCTGCGCGTCGGCATCGTGATAGTAGACGGGGTTCCACTCGGCGCGGCTCAAGTTCGCAACCCACGGCGCTGGGCCGTAGTGATGGTCCGTGCCCATGATGTGAACCAACCCCAACGGCGTCATGTAGTTCACCAGCGCCGAGTACGACTTCATCATCAGATCCGCAACGGGTTCGACCAAGTCGGGATCGTTGGACAAGGTTTGACGCGCCCATTCAGCGGCCACTTCGCGAGCCTTCAAATCTGGGTTCCACGCCATGCGACCGTAGGCGTACCAGTTAGCTTGGTTGAAGTGCGAGCCCGTCCAATTCACGTCGTTGCCCACGTTCGAAACGCCGGCGATCGCCGTCACCGCCGAACCGTGAACGGTGCCGTCAATCACCCGAGCCACGGTGGAGCCTTCACCGTTTGCGTAGGTGTCCGATTGAAGGATGTCCTCGTACATCGCGCCGACGTAAGCGAGGTGAGTGTCCTGCCCCAAGTATTCCTTAGTCACCTGCAGTTCGATCGCCAGCTTGGTGTTCGGCATCCCGCCGAACAGCGGGTGAAAGGGCTCGCGCGGTTGAAAGTCGAGCGGACCGTTCTTGACTTGGACGAATACGTTGTCTGCAAACTGACCGTCGAGGGGTTTGAACTGGTCGTAGGCTTGGCGGATCCGGTCCGCGGCGACGTTCTCTCCGTAGACGAACGCACGCCACAACACCAGCCCTCGATCGCCAACCGCTGCCGCAAGCATGTTGGCACCATCCGCGTGAGTCGCGCCGTCCGACGGCCCCGGTTCACCTTCCGAGCTTGCCTTGATCAGCAACCCACCGAAATCCGGGATCAAGGTGTAGAGTTCGTCGAGGCGGTCGACCCACCACTGGCGAGTATTGGCGTCGTTGGGGTTGGACGTGCCGCCCGCACTGAACGGCGCGGTCAGGTAAACACGAATGCCGTAGGGACGGAACACGTCTGCCAGGGCCTTGACCTTCTGGAAGTACTCGGCGCGCTGTGCACCCCACATGGCCTCGTTGTTGCCCTTGGTTGCGTTCACGTTGGTCAGCACCGTCCCGTTGATACCGATCGACGCGTTCGCCCGTGCGTACTGTTCGTAGCGCGGCGAGAGTGTGCCGGGCAGCGCATTCCAATCCCACAGCGACTTGCCCGCGTAGCCGCGTTCGACGGCGCCGTCGAGGTCGTCCCAATGGTTGAGGATCCGGTGTTGGATCTTGGGAGAGTCGGAAAACGACAGATCAGCGACGGCCACGTGCATCGACAGTTGCCTCAGCAGGGCAAAAGCGCCGTACAGCACCCCGACGTCAGTGTTGCCAGCGACGACGGTGGATACGCCGGCGTCTGAGCTCACGGCCCGAACGAGGTAACCATCGGGGCCCAGTGCGGTGAGCTCGTCGGTGAAGCCAAACGCGTCGACTTCCGCACTACCCGCCGTCCCGATCACCACGTCCCCGCTGCCTTGGGCCGCACCCATCGTGACGGTCGTGCCGGTGAGCCCACCGAGGCCCAACTCCAGTTCCCGAGCGGCGGCTGTCAGCGTGTCCGAGGTGCCGGCAATGACCACATTGGCGAACGCGGACCGATACTCCTCCAAGCGATTCGGCAAGGAAACGAGCGGGTAGCGCAGCCACAACTTCGAGCCGTCCTCGTCGGGCACCGTAACTGGCTCGGGATAATCCGCCGCCTCAGCGGGTGGCAGTGATGGCCCCGTCGGTGCGGGAGCCGGCGACCCAACGGGAGACGGCACATCGGAGTTGACGGGTGGGGCAGCGGGCGGGGAAATCACGCCTGGGGAGCTCACGGCTGGGCCATCGACTCCGGGTGAGGACACGCTCGCCATCGGCTGAGAATCCACGCCCGGGGTGTGGTCCGGTGTCGGCGACACGGTCGAGTTCGTTGCCTGGGGGCTGCCCACCGAGGGCGATCCCTCGACGGTGCTGGGGCCCTCGTCTGACGCCGACGGAGTCGAACACGCCTGCAACAGAGCCAGCGACGCTGCGACGATCCCCCATCGCAGCCGCCCTTGCGGCGCTTCCGGGTGGCGCTGACACCGACGGAGGCTCAACGGCAATTGCCGCAACTTGGACATCAACTCGATCGTGCGTTCCGTCAACATGAGCTGAGGGTCAATGCCCGGGCGTCGGGTTTCCCATTTCACCGATGTTCACGCTGTTCCATCCGGGCACCGACTATTCGGCGAGGCACCGCGATCGATGCGCTGGCGCCCACATTTTCCACGCGCTACGTCATCTGTCAAACCGAGCTGCATTGTTGCACCAGCTCACCGTGGTGGCGGGCCAGGCGCGGCGCGCAGGCGCGGACGACCAGGGGCCGGCGCACCGCCAACAGCTGGGGCTGTCGAGGCCCGGTGCAGGTCACATGTCCATCATAGAATAGCGCCACCCCTCCTAGACGGCTAATGTTCACTCTTTATTGTTAAACATGAACTAAGAAAGCAAGGCGCGGTTGCACAACCAACTTGGCTGGCGCTATTCGGTCGCTGGGCGCCCAGTTCGGGCCGCAAAAACAGAAAACGAGTTGGAGGGAGCATCCATGAACGCAAGACATTGGTTTCGCAGCAGCTTGTACGTCGGCGCAATCGCCGCTTGCATCTCTATCTTCACCACCGGTTGTGGTTCCGACGACTTCGGGGATGCCGAGTTCTCCGAAGCAGGGTCCGTCGAAGACGTCGACACGCTCAGTGAGCCGCTGCTCACCATTCCGGGCGGCTTCTACACGCAAGCCCCAGATTACGGTTGGTGCGGCGTCGCCGTCCCCAGCGTGAGCGGCAACTGTCACGGCGGATACTCGGCGAACTCGTCCGGCGGCACGAATACCTACACGCGAATGGCCGCAGGTCGCTATCGCCTGACCCTGCCGGGAATCGCGTCGGGTGGCAACGCGCAGGTCACACCGATCGGCAGCAACGTGCACTGCAGCATCATGACCATGGGCAGCAACGGCAGTGCCTTGATCGTCGACGTCGGCTGCCGAGACACGAGTGGCACCTTCGTCGACAATCGCTTCTTGATGTCCTACTACCGGGACACGAACGTCGGCGGCGTGCTCGGCGGCTACGCGACCGTGCGCGGCGCCGCAAACCCCTTGTTGATGAACGTTTGGAACTCCACGGGCGGTGCGGTCAGCGCGACGCGCAGTGCCATCGGCAGGTACCGCATCACTTTCCCCGGGCAAGTAATCGGTGCAGACACGGCACAGGTTACCGCAGCGAGTTCGGTGCCTGAGTATTGCACCCTGGCGGGTTGGTCCGGCGTGGCCGGTGGCGTGGCGGTCAACGTCCGCTGCTTCGATTTCGCTGGTGCCCCGGCTGACGCCGACTTCTCCGTCTTCTACGGTCGCAACGTTCGAGGCGAACCCCGCAACACTCTTCCCACCGGCACGCAAGGTGGCTTCTCTGGCGTGTTTGCTGGCGGCGGGATCAGCGCTGCGTTCAGCCGCAACACCTGCACCTCAGGCTCGAACAGCGCAACGTTCAGCGGCAGTACCTACAGCGAGACCTACCACGCGATCACTGCTTTTCAGGGAGAAGTTCCGATCGGCACCGTGGTAACCGCCGTGGCCACCAACGGCACGTACTGCAACCTCAACGTCTTCCCCGTCCAAGGGGTTCTGACAGACTCACGGGCATTCGTCAAGTGCTTCAACGCCAGCGGCCAGGTCACCACCGCGGCACACACAACCATGGTGTTCCTGCAGGACGCCATGGGACCTTGTTGAACGATTTGACGATTCGCGCGGGCTGACGAGCTCCGGTCGAGCCTGAGCCCGCACCAACCAGAGAGAGCGATTGTCGAGGTCCTCGTCCAAACCGAGCCTCGGCAATCGCACGATGTCACGCCGGCTAGTCGACGGCTGTCGTGGGATGGGCAAACGCGAACGTAAACCCGAGGCCCAAGCCCATCCCCCCGCCCACCAGCGCGTCCTGGTACGAATGCGCGCCGGCTCGTTGACGAAGCAGCACAGTCGTCAGCGTCAGCACCGTGCCGATCCCTGCTCCCAGCCAACGCCAAGGGTTCTGTTTCCCGCCTGCGTAGGCCGTCTTGGCGATGACCCCGAACAGGGCACCCGTGGCCCCCGCGACGCTGGCAACGTGCCCTGACGGAAACGACCGGTAAGCCTCGTCGCCCCGATAGCTCGAGCCCGCTGGCGGCAGTTCAGGGTCGCAGCTGCCGTCACCGGTTACTGCCAGCGGGCGACAGCGAGCAAGCCTCGCCTTGAGCACCATGCTGGCGCCGAAGGAGAACATCGCGGCCCCAGTGGCAATTGCCAGCACCGCGCCGCCACCCGTGCCGCGGTCTTGATCGAACACCTCGATCGCAGCGCCTGAAAGGCCCGTCAACAGCGGGCCGACGACGAGCCCAGAGAAGTCGCTCGCCCGATCGGCAAGCGGGGAGTACTCGTGAGCCACGTTGCTGCGAACGTGTGTATCTCTCGGCAACCAGATGCCCACCGCGATGGGAACCACCGAGACCGAAGTGGCAATCAGCTCTTGCCACCACTCGGGAAACAACGCCATGCGCAAGCGTGGTGGGGAAACGCTGAGTTCATGAGCGGCGGCACTTGCCAGAGGCTTAGACATCGGCTGCGCTTGCCAACCGCGCGATGTCGGGACGCAAAGCCGTTGCGCGCCGCATGATCGGAGTGCCGGCGAAACATCCACCTGCGCCTCACACAAGGCGGGAACGCACACGCCGACGACGATGGCGCCCCAACGAACGATACCCAGCATCGTCGATACTCATCGCAGGCGTCGAGCGCGACGCATTGAGCGAAAACGCAATCGCGAGTTGCGCAACTTGCAAGGGCAACGAAGTAACCGACGCAATACACTCGCTGCGAGTCGCAACCACCAAATCGAAGGAGGATTCATGCAGTTGCCTACCCAACCACTCGTCGACGCGCGAGCTGCCGGTGTACTGGACCGCCTGCATCGCGCGGCCGACGCCCAACAGCTCGGTATTGCTCTGCGCTTCGTCTCTCAGCTCCCGTCGCTGATGTTTGGAAAAGGGATCCGATTCGATCCCGCGAAGGAGCACGTGTTCGATGACAAGTACATTTCGATCGACTGCGAACAGGGGCGCCTGCTGTATCTGTTGGCCCGTGCAACGGGGGCGCGTCACGTCGTGGAGTTCGGGACGTCGTTCGGTGTCTCGACCATCTACCTGGCGTGCGCGGTACGAGACAATGGCGGTGGCAAGGTCATCGGTAGCGAGCTGTTGATGAGCAAGACGGCCAAAGCCCGGTCCAACCTGGAAGAAGCGGGAGTCGCCCAATGGGTCGAGGTGCGCCAAGGCGACGGGCTGCAGACACTGAAACGCCTCGACCATCCGGTGGACTTCTTGCTGTTGGACGGCTTCCCTGGGTTGGCCCTCGACGCACTCAAGACCGTCGAACCGAACCTGCGCCCCGGTGCACTGATCGTCGTCGACGACGCTCGTCTCTTTCAACGCGATCTGAAACCGCTGGTCGCGTATCTCGACGAGCCCATCAACGGGTACCGCACCGCCGAGTTCCCCATTTGCGATGGATTCCTGCTCGCCGTGAGGAACCCATGAACGGCGCGCGGCGTGAGGCGCTGTGTCGTCTCGCCGTGCTGTCGGCCGTCGCGCTCGGTGCCGATCCCGCCAGGGCCAACGAGACTCCAGTCGGCGACTGGGTGACGATCGATGACGAGACTGGCCGTGCCAAGTCGGTGGTCCGTATCACACGGCGCGGAGATCGCCTCGCTGGGCGAGTCGTGAGCATCGTCGACCCTGCCAAAAAGGATGCCCGCTGTACCGACTGCAAAGGGCAACGACGAGGCCAGCGAGTCCTGGGGATGGAGATTGTCTGGGGTTTACAGCAGAAGGACGACGAATGGACCGGGGGAACCATCCTCGACCCGCGCAACGGCAAAGAATACAGTTGCACGATCCGCGTGCTCGACGGTGGTGCCAGGCTCGAAGTCCGAGGCTACATCGGTATCGAACTGCTCGGACGCACGCAATACTGGCGCAGGTCGGGCCGCGGAACGTCGTGAACGTTCCGCAAGGCGCTGTTCTCCGCGCGCCGTTCATCTCGTCCGGTGGTCTTTGGCGACTCGCACTACGGCCTTGCGGAGCTGTCGGTGCGCGGGATCATCGTGCATGCGCCGATGCCAAGCCTGGGCAACGCGCAGCTTCGGCAACGGCAAGGGAGGGACGAACGACCTGAGCCCCAGGCGCGGCCCGAGTTGCAGCGCCAATTGACGAGGCAACAGCGTGAGGTAGCCCCCCCGGCTCACCAGCATCGCGGCATCCAGATAACCGGGAACGACGAACGCAACCTGACGCTGCAAGCCTTGCTTGGCCAGAGCCTGGTCGAGAGGCCCCGTTGCCTGTCCCTTTCGCGAGACGGCCACGTGAGGCATGTCACAGAAGCTCTGCAGATCGAACTGTTCGCTCTGCAGAGCGAGCTCGCTCGACGTCACGACAACGAGCACTTCGTCGAACAGCTGCTGCACCATCAGCTCTGCGCTTTCGTCGTCTTGCACGCCAATGTCCAGATCCACCTCGCCATCCCTCAACGCATCGACGTTCTCGTCGCCTTCCGGCACGAACACCAGGGCAGCGTCGGCAACTCGCGTCTGCAGCTCCCTCAACAGCGGTTGCGCCAACACCGAGGGCACCGCGTCCGACGTCCGAAGGCGAAACGGCCGGGTCATCCTCGGACGGTCTCCCGCGGAGATCGTCATCAAGCTGCGCACTCGCTGCAACGCCGGGGCCAGCTCTTGCCTCAACTGTGCGGCCCGAGGGGTGAGCACCATGCCGTTGCCGGTGCGAACCAACAGTGGGTCGCCCAACCGCTGCCTCAATTTCCCCAAGATGCGACTCATGGCGGGCACACTCAGCCCCTGCCGTTCAGCCGCCGCGGTGACGCTCTGTGTGCTGAGCAGCACCTCCAAGTGGGGCAAGAGATCGAAGTCCTGCCCGCTCATCAGCGGCTTCCCTGGGAATGACGGTGCACCTCCCCAAAGCCTCCAAATGGACGAGCACGATTGTCGGGCAGTCGTTCAGGCCTCCGGTTGGCGAGGGCCCGCAAAACAGCCCCGGTTGCAGTCGCTTTCTCGACTCCATTCCCTGTTGCATCGAATGAGCGTTCGCGCATCGCGAACACTCATCTAGCACGGCAACGAGGCCGATGTCCCAAAGCTCACAACCGGGCGGTAGTTTGGTCGCAATCGCACCACACCAAGCGATCGCTCGTTCGACGTCGAACGGCTCGCGCCGAGGCTCATTTCATCAGCTTCGACTTGCTCTCGTCCATGAACTCGGCGGTGATCACCGACAGGCCAGCGTCTGCGGCGGCCTGTTCGATCTTCTTTTTCGCCATGGGACGCACGAAGACGGGGATCTTCGCGAGCTTCTCCAGAGCCGATTCAGCCCACTGCGGTGATTCGTCGCTCATCGGGTTCGCCTTTCGATAGGTCGTCGAGCGCGCCGTCCAGGTCGAGAGCGCGCAACTCGCGGTAGCCGCCAATCGGCTCGCCGTGGATGAAGATCTGCGGGACGGTGTGCTGGCCGGACACGTCGCTCAGCCACGCCCGCAACGCCGCTTGGTTCGTCGCATCCACCACCGTCGGTGTGACTCCGCGCCGCTCGAGCAAATCCAACGCGCGCACGCAGAAACCACAGGCTCGCCGCACGTAAACGACGACGGTTTCACTCTGCACGCGCTGCGTTTCAAATTGTTGCAATGTGGTTTGGGCAAACATGGTCTTGGCCGCCAATCGGAGGGGGGATGCCGATCCATTAAGCAAGGGTTGGGCCAAGGGCGGGAGCCCAGGAATGCGGCGCCTCAGCTTCGTTGCTCGAGCTCTTCGGGGAGCTGGGCGGGGACACCGACGGTGGTGTCGAGCTGCGCTTGGCTGAGGTTGAGAGAGTAACGCAGATTGGCGCCTTCGACGTTCGCCGCGGTCAGCTGGGTGCCGCGAAGGTTGGCGCCGCCGAGATTCGCTCCAGTGAGTCGAGCGCCGCTCAGGTCGGCGCGGTTGAGATAGGCGCCGCCGAGGTTCGCGTCTGCGAGATCAGCACCGTCTAGTTGGGCGTCCCACAACTTGATGCCGCGCAGATTCACGCCGCACAAGTTGGCGCGACGGAGCACGATGCCGCTGAGGTCCAGGAAGCGACCACCTTGCTCGCGCCACCGATTCCACTCGTTCACCCCTGAAGGCCCGCTGCGCAACAAATCGCTGGCCCATTCGTAGGTACCCTCGCGTGCCATGACAAGAAGCTCTAGCCTATGGACCAGCCAACGCAAGAATTTTCAGGGGTGGCGGCCATCAGGGACTCAGAACCGATCTCCGCGCGGGATTGGTGACCAGCAATGGCAAACGCGGGAAGCCGACACGACTCGTGTCGGACGCGCCGTGTTATGGTCCTGCGGGCATGGCGGGTAAGCGCGCGTTCGAAGTCGGTCAATTGCTGCGGCAGTTGCGCATCGAAAAGGGGCTCTCGGAGGCGTGGCGTACGAAGCACCGCGGGAAGAAGCTCACCCAGGAGGCATTGGCCGATCAAGTGGGGTTGTCCGCGAGAACCATTCGCAAGCTCGAAGCCGGCGACGCCGCCCCCGGCGCGGATGCGTGCGTCAAACTCGCGCGATTCTACGGCGTGGAACGGACCGCGCTGCTGGTCACCGACTCGGCCAGGCCGCCGCCCGTGGCCGATACGATCACCGCCTACCTCGACGCCTTGACGACTCAGCACCGGGAACTGCCAGGCCTGTTCGCCCACACCCTCGAACTGCAGAAGGTGTTCGTGGAGCTTCGCCTCGAAACCGAGGGGCAAGTGGAAACCCACGGTGAAGCGTTCACCTTGCTCGAACTGATGCAACTGCGTGCGCCAGTGGTCGGCGCGGGGCGACGCCACGGTAGCACAGCCCAGACAGCGCCCGGGGCCCCGCGTTGGGTGGTGCTCGGCGCGCCCGGCGCGGGCAAGTCGACGCTGGCGCGCCATCTCACCCATTCGCTTGCGCAACAGCGACACGGCCCCGTACCGGTGTACATCCCGCTTCCGTTGCTGTGCGCCGCGGATTGTCACCCCTTCGACTTCGCGCAGGAGAAACAACTCGGCGTGTGGGGGCCGCGCAGTGAGGCCGAAGGCCTCCAACGCGAACTCACCGAGCTTGCGAAACACCCCGATCGCGTCTGGTTGCTGCTGGACGGGCTGGACGAGATCACCCGACCGCAACTCTCGCGCTTGAAGGAGCGACTCCGGACGTGGTTGCCCGCCCTGCGGCACGTAACCATCGTCGTGTTCAGTCGTCACATCGGCTACGAGCCGCTCGGCGGCGAGTTCTGCGGACAGGCGAGCATCGTGCCGCTCGACGCCAGCCAGCAGCGCTTGCTCTTGGGCAAGTGGATTGGCGACCCCGAGCGCGCCGAGAGGGTGCTCGAAGCGCTTTCACCCGCGTTGCGGCAAGCCTGCCAGGTCCCGCTGACGCTGTCGCTGCTCGGCAACTCGCTCTATCAGGGGGCATACGACGAGACGCAGCGGTACACCAAGCGCAGCCTCCTGCAACTGTCGATCGACACGCTGTTGAGGAAGGGCGCCAGTGACGTCACCGAAGGGGCGCTCGAAAACTGGGAGGATGCCAGAACCATTTTGGAGGAACTGAGTCTGGACTTGATGAGTGCTGGCTCCGACGCGGCGTGGTCGCTCGATGTTCTCAAGAAGGCGCTGAAGAAGAACGCCACGTGCCGAGATCTCCTGTTGGAGAATCAGTGGTCGAGAGCGACGTTTCTCAGTCGAGTCGCGGAGCGCTCAGGGGTCTTGGCCGATCACGACAACAACGAGCACTGGCGCTTCTTCCATCGCCAGTTTCAAGAATTGCTCGGAGCCGCCGCGCTCCACCGACAGCGCGGCGTTCTAGAAAAGGCGAGCACCCTGAGCGGCCAAGAAGTTCCGCGCTGGGCGGAGCTGCTCGCTTTCGCTTGTGAGATGCATCCCGATCCGTCGTGCATTCTGCGGGCGCTGGCAGACCAGAGCGAAGCGCTGCTGTATCGCGTGCTGCCCGAGGTGGAGAAGATCAACCCCATCGAGGCGCTCGAGCTGCTCCGAGCGGAAGGCCATTGGGATGGTTGTCTGCTGGTCAACGCATTGTGTCGCTGGAAAGAACACCCCGACTTCGACCGCGAAAGCGTCATCGACTGGTTGTGGAACTGGGTATCGCCGACCACGCCGACGGATCGCCTGGCGCACGTGCTGTACGCGCTGGAGTACCTGAGCACCGAGGAGGATCCGCTGAGCATCGAAGGCGCGCGTGTTTTCTGCCGCGAGCACCGTCAGCGCTTCTTCGAACGCTGCGAGCGTTGGCCCGCCAATGGCCTTCCTCCGGAGCAGCAGGCTGAGGGAGTGCCGACATGGCTCCGCATGCCTCCGGACGAATCCAAGCGGGAAGACACGTTTCTGATGGGGTCTCCCCACGGTGAAGGCAACGACGAGGAGCACCCCCAGCACCCGGTCACGCTGGACGCGTTCCTACTCGGACAGACGGCGGTAACCAACGAGCAATACCAAGTGTTCGAGCCGGATCATCGTTTCAAACGTGGGCAGGGTCGGCATCCGGTGGTGCGGATCTCGTGGTGGTCTGCGTACCTGTACTGTCGTTGGCTCGGCGGCGCGCTGCCGACGGAAGCACAGTGGGAGTACGCGTGTCGGGCAGGACAGAGCGAGCCCACGCTCTATCACTCGGGCGACAGTGAGTCCGATCTGAGCGCCGTGGGCTGGTACGACGAGAACTCCAAACGTCGCCTCCATGCCGTAGCAGAGCTCCGCCCCAACGCGTTTGGCCTGTATGACATGCACGGCAACGTTTGGGAGTGGTGTCGGGACTGGTACAGCCCCAACGCCTACCGAGATCCGACTTACCAAGCTCGACCCGGCGATGGGCTGCGCAACGTCAGAGACGGATCGGTACGCGTCGTGCGAGGAGGCAGCTGGTCCGTGACGGCAGACCGCGCCCGCAGTGCCTTTCGCTTCGTCGGCTCACGGGGGCTCCGCTACAGCGGGCTCGGCTTTCGCGCCTCGAGACCACTGCACCGCGACGACGAGCCCAGCTGATGGCGAAGCATGTATTCGGCACGTCGGGCTACGGCTGGATCTTCACTGGACTCCAACCCCGCAAGGCGTACAGCAGAATGCTCGCGTAGCAGAACAGCGGCACGACGAACGAGTGCTGCAGGCCGAGCTGATCGGCCACGACACCTTGCAGATAGGGGATGAGCGCGCCTCCTACCATTGCCATGCACAAGATCCCCGAGCCCTGACTCGTGTGCTTGCCCAGCCGCGCCAACGCCAAGCTGTAGATCGTGGGGAACATGATCGAATTGAACAAGCCGATGCTGATGACCGACCACGTCGCGACGACGCCACTGGTCGTCATGGTCACCACGAGCAACAGGCACGCCGAACATGCCGCCGCAGCCAATGTACGATTGGCGGTCAAGTGGCGCATGGTCAGCGATCCGATGAACCGACCCAACATGGCTCCCCCCCAGTAGTAGGAGGCCAGGTGCCCGGCTTGCTCAGCGCTCTTGCCGCCGATGGACGCTTCCCCCAGATAGTTCACCAGCAGACTGCCGATCGCCACTTCTCCACCGACGTACAGGAAGATCGCTAGCGCGCCGAGGACCAGGTTGCGGTGCTGCCAAGCGCTCTCTTGGCTGGTTGGTTCGGCGGGCTCGAGTTCCGCAACCTCGGGGGCCTCGACCTGCGGCAACCTGGCGATACCCATGAACACGGCCAACAACACAAGAACCACAGCCAAGCCCACATAAGGAAGCTTCACCGCACGTGCGCTCTGCCCCAAGGCCAACGCTCCGGCTGGAGCGAGGATCAGCGCGGTACCCACGAGCTGCGCGAGGAAGGTGCCGAGTGAATTGAATGCTTGGGTGAGGGTCAAGCGCGCAGAGGCCGTCCCAGCCGGACCGAGGATCGTCACGTAGGCGTTTGCCGAAACCTGAAGCAGGGTGATGCCACAGGCCAACACGAACAACGAAGCGAGAAACAGCGAATACAGCTCTTGGCTCGCCGCGGGGAGAAAGCCGAGGCAGCCGAGCGCGGCGATGCCCAGCCCGATGACGATACCGCGTTGATAGCCGAAGCGTTCCACCAGCCTTCCTGACGGCAGAGAAAAAAGTCCGTAGGCAGCGAAGAACGCGAGTTGGACCAACATCGCCGTCGCAAAGTCCAACACGAACACCGCTTTGAGCTTGGGGATCAGAATGCCGTTGAGGCAGGTGATGAACCCCCAGACGAAGAACAGAGACCAGAGGACTACGAGGTCTCGCGTGTAATCCCGACGCACTGCTGGCATCCTACCAAGAAACGGCGCGCGCTCCCTACATTGGTTCTGAGTCGGAACATCGCTCTGTTCGAAGGGCGCCGGTGCCGGTGAGCTCCGCCGCCGTGGTCGGCTGTAGGGTCTACATCTGTTCGAGGGCTCTACCCTTGGTTTCGCGCACGAAACGGATCACGAACACCAGCGAGAGCGCAGCAAACCCGGCGTAGACGCAGTAGGTCAAACTGGCGCCGAGCGAACCGAGCATGACGGGAAACGTCATGGAGACGGTGAAATTGGCGATCCACTGGGCGCCCGCGCCCGCGCTCAGCGCTGCGCCGCGAAACTGATTCTGGAACATCTCACCCAACAGCACCCACACGCAGGGCCCCCACGAGGCACCAAAGCAAAAGACGAACAGGTTGGCCGCAAGCAGAGCGACAGGCCCCGCAACGCCACTCAACTGGGGCCCGGACTCGGTGACGGTGGCCGTCGAAAACGCCAGTGCCACGACGATCAGGAAGAACGTCATACCCGCGGACCCCATGAGCAGGAGCGGTCGACGGCCAATCCGGTCGATGAATGCAATCGCAACGAGGGCCGAGACGATGCACACCGCACCGGTCACGACGTTGATCAGCAGCGCCTGCTCTTCGGCGAAGCCCACGGAGCGCCACAAGACCTCGCCATAGTAGAACACGACGTTGATGCCGACGAACTGTTGAAAGACGCTCAGCGCGACACCCACCCAAACGATGGGGCGGACGCGCCCGTTCTGCAGCAGGTCGCCGATGCGAGGGCGGTGTGAGACGCTCAAGCTATCGCGCACCGCCCGCACGAGCTCGGCCGGGTCGTCCGCGCCGGTCTTCGCAAAGACGGCCTCGGCGTCCTGTTCACGTTTTGCGGAAACCAAGAAACGAGGAGACTCTGGGATGAGCAAGGCGCCCACCGCCAGCGCCACGGCTGGAAGGAGCTCCACCCAGAACATCCACCGAAACGCTTCGAGGCCCATCCACAGCGGGGCTTCGGCTCCGCCGGATATGGCGGCCAGTTGGTAGTTACTCATCAGCGCAGCGAAGATCCCGGTCACGATCGCCACTTGCTGAAGCGACGCGAGGCGACCGCGGATCGGCGCCGGAGCGATCTCGGAGATGTAGGCAGGGGCAAGAACACTGGCAGCCCCGACACCGATGCCACCGACCAAACGATAGGTGATGAACTCGGTCGCGCTCACCGCGATGCCCGACCCCCACGCGCTCAACGCGAACAACAGCGCAGTGATCAACATCATCGGCTTTCTACCGTAGCGGTCCGCCGCGGGCCCTGCGCACAAGGCTCCGACGGCACATCCCAGAGACATCGACGCCACTGAAAACCCCGTCCCCACGGCGCTCGACCCGAATGCCGCGGCAAGCGCGGTCACCGTGCCGTTGATGACACCACTGTCGAAGCCGAAGAGAAATCCACCCAGTGCAGCAACGCCAGAGATGAGAACGACGTAGCTTCTATCCGGGGTAGTGGTCACGGTGTCGGGGGCGAGTTCGAGTGTCGTTGGCACGATCGGTTCTCCGTCGATTGGGGTGCTACTTCGATCCCCGGTCAACCGGAGTTCGGAGGCCGATTGATCCCCCACGACGACGACGGACACCAGGAGCCGAACCGGCAACAACCGGAACCAAATCGGAAGCGATCACTGCCAAAGCGCAGCAAACGCCCGGATCCGGCGAGCCGAGTCCAGGCGGGTTTCTTTCAAATAGTCGACGATCAGAACGACTGACGCGCCCGACGAGTCGACGAGTTGGCGAATGACGGGCAACTATGGCCCAGAGCATTCCGGCACTTCGCGGTCGCTACTCCAGGCGCCATCCGCCGAGCTTCATCTGTAGACGTACACCGCACCAGAGGACGTGGCGTCATTGTTGCTCGGACCGGTACTGGTTGTCCCGACGGCGTTGCTGCTCTCACTGAGCGCGCCAACCGCGAGCGTGCTCCCATCGCCAGACAACGCGATCGCGCCGCCGAAGCCATCGACGGCGTCCGTGTTGGTAGCTTTGACGTAGGCTTGCGGTAACCAGTCTGCGCCACTGCGGGAGAAGACGTAGACCGCTCCAGAATCCTTCGCGTCGTTGTTCCCAATGTCGCCAGAAACGCCCATCGCGCTACCGTCTTCCCGCTCAGCGCCAACCGCTAGCGTGTCACCGTCCCCCGACAAACCGATCGACCACCCGAAGTAGTCTGATGCGCCGGCATTGGGCGCCTTCACATAGGCCTGCTGAAACCATTCAGTTCCGTTTCGTATGAACACGTAGGCAGCACCAGCCCCGGCGGTGTCGTTGTCAGCGGGATCGCCATCAACGGTGGTAGCACTGCTATCCTCGCCGTATGCACCTACCGCCAATGTGCCCCCATCGTCTGACAGGGCCACCGACGCTCCCAAGTAGTCAGCAGCCTCTGCGTTCGACGCTTTGAGGTACGCCTGCTGTGACCAGACGCCCGCCTCTCGATCGAAGACGTAGACGGCGCCGGAAGCTGTGGCATCGCCACTGCCAAGTCCACTGCCTGTGGTGCCCATCGTGGAACCGTCTTCACGGTACGCGCCGACGGCAAGGGTGTCGCCGGAGTTCGAGAGCGCAACCGACCATCCAAAGTAGTCATTCACGTCCATGTTGGACGCCTTGATGTACTCTTCTTGCGACCAATTAGCGCCCCGCCGGATGAAGACGTAGACTGCACCAGCATAGCTAGCTCCTTCGTTCGTCTGATCTCCGCCCACACCGGCGGTGTCGCTGGATTCGCCGTAGGCACCGACAGCGAGGGTGTTGCCGTCTCCGGCAACGGCCACCGCAGAACCGAAGAAGTCACCTGTTCTCGTATTCGACGCTTTGAGGTATGCCTGCTGAGACCAGCCATTGCCGTTCCGAGTAAACACATACACCGCACCGGAAGAAGTGGCGCCGCCGTCGTTCTGCCCGCCGCCAGATGTCCCGGTCGCGCTACTGTCTTCCCCCGAAGCCCCCACCGCAAGCGTGTTGCCGTCATCGGAAAGTCCAAGGGAGGTACCGAATTCGTCCCCCGCATCGGAATTGGACGCCTTGAGGTACGCCTGCTGGGCCCAGCTAGTACCGTTCCGCGCAAACACGTACACTGCGCCGGCAAGCGTCGCAGTATTGCTGGACTCATCTCCCCCGACGCCGGTAGCGTCACTGGCCTCACGATGGGCAGCCACCGCGAGTGTCAACCCGTCCGCCGAGAGCTCCACGGCACCGCCGAACAAGTCGTTTGCACCCGTATTTGATGCTTTGAGGTAGGCTATCGTTTCCGCCCCTCTAGTAACACGCAGGGTATACGTCAAGCGGGGCTGACCCGCTTGTTCGACAGTAAGTACAAACTCGTTCAACCCCAGCGCTAACCGCGGGGACGTCCAGCTCATCCCAGAGCCAACGGACGCCCCACGAATCATGACCGTCGCGCCCTCGGGTACCTCTGGGCCAAGAGTAATGCGCTCTATGAATACTGGAACGACGATGTCGTAGACATCGAGTCCTCGATCGAGTTCCGGTGCTATCGATCCTTGGGAGACCTCGAGCTTGAGCAACGCGGGCGCGCAGCCCGTTGAGCCATCGCCAGCGTAGCCCTCGGGGCACGCGCCACAGGTAGCCCCCGTAGGACCGTCTTGACACTCGGCAAGCGGGTCACAACCGCCGCTGTCGTTGCTGCAGCTTGGAATCTGCGAAGGTCCGGGCGGGGCCGGAGCACCATCGACTCCGCCAGCATCCACCTGCCAAGTGTCGCCTGCTTCCGGCGTCACTGTTTCGCTCGGATTGCGCCCGTTCCCGGCGTCGGAGACCACGGCGGTGCCCGGCGGAAGGATCGGCAGCATTGAAAAAGCCGCCGGACTCCCATCGCTGGCGTCGCTCCTGTTGTCGAGGGCGGATTGATCCTCGCCACCACGCGATTCGTCTGAATGGCGAGCCGCCTCTGTTTCCGGGTTCACTCCGCTCGACCCGTCGGCGGGTGGGCACGTGGCCGTCAACTCACACCGCGAATCCTCCGTACAACTGGCTCCACCAACCGCTACCGCTACGCCAACGATGCAACCCCAGTTCTTGACGAAATGCGCCATTATCGGACCTCTCCCCATAAGGCGACCAATCGACGCCACAAGCGTCGGGTTGCGCGAAAAAATCCACCCCACCCCCATATCAAGCACCTGTCTAGTGGTGCTCATGTACAACGACGGAGCGGCCCCGTCTACCGGGTCAACCGTCGATGCCGCTCCAATCGTCGGGTTGGGAGACTGGGAGTGATGCGCCGCTACGCACGGCCCCGACACCAATTCTGAACGGATCGCGGCCGGGCGCCCGAGGGCCGCGCTCGGGCGACACTCCCCTCACCACCTGATCGACTCGACGCGGAGCTGCTCCGCACCAGAGCTCTGACTGACGATGCGCACGTTGATCTGCTTCGTGTAGCCCTGCCCGGAAAGCTCAAAGTCACCCCAGCAAGCAACCGGCTCACCGGTATCGGACGAGTCCCACGCCGCGCAGCCTCCGCCAACAGTCATCCAATACAAGCACCCCGAGTCACCATCTTCGAGACTCACTTGCACGTTGTTGTTGTCCGTCGTCGTTAGGCAAACCTCCAAGGTGTTCGGGTCGACCGGCTCCAGACCGTCCAACGCGAACGTGACAGCTCCAACCTGCTCGTCACCCGAGTAGCTGGCAAAGTCGAAATCCATGGTGAGGGTGACCCCCGTCGAGCTCGCGCTGAAGCCAGCAATGATGTTGTCGTTGATGGTAAACGTCGGCTGAGAGATCGCCCCGAAGTAGCCAACACTCTCGCAACACGCGACGCCACACTCCAGCAGCGAGCACGCTGAACAATCGCGCGCGACGAGTTCGCCGTCCATGCAGTCCATGCCGTCACCACTCGCGCACGAGCCCGACGGCGTGCAAGCGGGAGTGACGGGTCCAGGATCGACGGGAGTCGGCCCTGGATCGACCGGCGCGGGTCCCGTCGGCCCAGGCGTCTTCATGCGCTCGATCGCGAAATTTGGATGCAACCCATTGAGCTGATCCGACGTCCAATTGCCGGACGTGGGCACGGCCGCATCTACGAAGAAGCACGTCGCGTCGACACAGTTGTCGAACTTCCACGCAGCCCAACTGATGCCGTTGGCGTCCATCCAGTCGTGCCAGGCGGCTGCCTCCGCGATGCAGGACGAATCGGTATCCAATCCATCGGCACTGGCCGCCCCCCACTCGGAAACGAACAGGGGCAGTCCCGCTGAGAGCGCTTGCTGAGCCTTGGAACGCAGCGACGCCCCGTGATCACAGGAATAGAAATGCACCGCGTACATGACGTTGCTCGCCGCAAGCGGATCCCCCGCAGCGACGTCCGCGTCTTGGTCCCAGTTGGGTGTACCGAGGATGACGATGTTATCCGGGTCTCGAGCTCGAATCACCGAGGTGACGGACTCGTGATACGGCTTGAGAGTCGAACTCCAGCTGAGATCGAGCGGCTCGTTGAACGTTTCGTACAGTACGTTGGGCGTACCACCGTACTTGGCTGCCATGTCCGAGAAGAACGCCTCTGCATCTTGTCGGTGGGAGATGGCTTCGTGATCATGCCAATCGATGATGACGTAGACGCCCGCGGCAATCGCGTTTTGAACGATGCGCTCGACTTGCCCACGTGCCTTGTCGGGGTCGTCCAAGTACGCCCCTTCGGGATCGATGCCCATGGCCGCCCGTATCACCGACAGATTCCAGTTGTCGCGCATGTACTCGAGACCCTGGAGGTCCTCCGCGTAGCCATCGTCCTCCCAGTTGAGCCACATGCTGCTGACGCCCTTGAGTTGCACTGGTTCGCCATGCTCGTTGACGATCCGAGTGCCGATGACGCTCAACGCACCGTTGCGAGCGACCGGACTGCCACTGGGTGGCTCGCCTCCAGGGTCGCTGGGTGTGTTTGGCCCCGGTCCTTGGGGGTCTGGACTGGTACCCGAAGGATCGGGCCCTGACGGACCGGGATCATCGGGCGTCACCGGATCGTCGTCCGCTGGGGGACTCGGGTCATCGTCGACCGGATCGGACGGATCGTCCGTGCTCGGCTCATCGTCGCTGGGCTTCGAGCTTGGACCCGTGTCATCGGTCTCATCCGACCCTCCATCACCTTTCGTCGAAGACGGCTTCTTCTTCCCACCCGACGGTGCGTCCTCCGGATCAACACAAAGGTTCGAGTAGCATTCGAGATCGTCGTCGCAGGTGTCGTTGGGATAACATTCACACCCTTCCGATCCCTGGTCGCAATCGTCAGACCCACCCCCACCAGATTTGAGGCAGCCGGTCGAGGAAACGGCAGCCAGAAGCACGAAACAAGACGTAAGAAAGCGAAGTTGCAGCACGTCGGGTAAGCTAGCAATGGCCGCCAAGAGCTGCAACCGAGCGGCATCACGTCAACCACTTCGGGTCGGGGTCGGGGCGCCCGCGCGGAGTCGCGCGGTGCGCATTTCGGATCGCGCTTCGAACGACTAGAATGGCTGAGTACGAGCATCGCGCGTTGTCTTGGATGCCCCCACCCCAGTCATGCCTGTACATGCACCCACTCCCGCTCGACGGCCCCTGATGCAGAAAGTGAACACGAAGCGGGCCCCCTCGCGCGACTGAGCGACGGACCAACGCCAAATGATTCGGGTGCTGCGCCCTCGAGCGACATGCGCCGACAGGCGGTGAATGCGGGTGAGACACCGCGGCTAGTGAGGACGTCAACCGCATCGCCAGTGGTCGCGTCGACTCGCAGCCAACGTGACTCCACGGCGCGCCAAGTCGATCCAGAGTGTCGTGCGAACGACGCGAACCTCCGGAACGTCCGGTCGCGGCCCTGAAACCGTCGCAGCCGTCCGCGAGTCGACGGCCCGGCGGTTCAAACCGGAGCATGCGTGGAACCCGCTCACATGAGCCGTGCGTGTACGTACACGCCGCCACGCGCGCCACCGACCGAACCCCACCTACCGCGGCCCCCGGAAACTTTGCTGGGGACCATCGAAAGGGGCACGCTGGCGTCTCCCAATCCTCCGGCAGCGGCTGTTCACCATTCACCTGCGACCGTCGGTTTGGCCGTGGTTCGACACAATCGTGCTCGCCCAATCTTGCCCGCGCCGAGCCTTCGACAGCGGGGCACGGAACGGGGCAAATTACGACAAGCTGGTCTGACGACATAAGGGGTCAGGCCGAGGTTTCGTCGTGTCGCTGGCGCATCGCCGTACCACACGGACGACCAAGCGCGTCACGTCGCTTGGATGCGCTGATTGGCCAGACGCGCCGCGTGCTCGCGCGCGGAGTCGTGGTAGTAGGAGAATCGATGGGAGGCAAGAGCAGGTGGCGGCGCCGCGCCGCTTTGGCAATCGCGTTCGCTAGCGTCGGATGTACCGGCGCGTTCAAGGGTCCGATGTATTCTCCACCGTATCGCATGGATCGCGACGAGGTCGTCGAAGCATGCGAGCGGTTTCGAAAAGACGTCGAAGAAAACTCGGGCATGTGGTCGCTCACCGGTTATTCGATGTTGGGTGTCGGCACGGCTTTCGTCGCGGGTGGGTCGGCCGCCGCAGCAACGACCGACGACTCGACGATGCGCATCGTCTACATATCCGGGGCGGCGCTCGGCGCAGTGCTGTTGGTCTTTTCCAGAAGCGCTTTCGAGAAGAGCCTCGAGAATTCGAGCGCATCCGCCAGCGTGGCGCGAGCACTGCGAGAACCTGATCCGCAACACATGAACGCGGCCTGTCTGGACGCCGACGTCGCGATGCGATTCGGCACCGCGGCACAGATCCAGACCAGAACAGTCGTGACCGTTCGCCCGACCCCCGCCCAAGCCGAGTCCCCGAGCGGGGCGACTGATCCAGCGCGAGCGTCATCCGACGACGAGTCTGCCGTGAGACGCAATGGCAACTCCGCCGAGGCCAACGAACAAGCCGAGAACGAGTCCGCCCAATAGCAAGCGCTCAGAGCTCGCCTTCCCACTCATCGTCTCGCAAGACTAGTCAACCGTCACACGTCGATGGCTGGTGATAGGATACTGCTCCAGGGCGACATCGAGTGATAGAAGTTTAGATTGATGAATGTGAGAAAGAAAGACTTTCAGCAGCTCGACGCAGCGCTGCTTCGCCAGATGATGCAGCACATGCCGCACGTCGTGTCCGTGGTGGACCGGCAACGACGTCTCGTTTGGGTGAACCTGCTGGATGAGAAGGAGCTGGAATCCATCGTTGGACGCCGGGTTGAGGAGTTCATCAACGAAGCCGCCACGCACGTCGCCGCCGAGGCCATCGAAATGGCGTTCACCACGGGCAAGGCGACTAAATATGAAGCCATCGGGCAACGACCGGGTAGACCGGCAATCTGGTACGACACGACGGTCGTCCCCTTGCCGACAGAAGGTGCTTCAGAGCCGCACGCGATGCTGCTGAGCATCGACATCACTCAACAGCATCGGGCCGAACAGGCCCTCAAGGACAGCGAACACCGCTTTCGAATGGTCACCGAGACGTCGCCCGACACGATCCTCATCGTCGATGCCGATCATCGCGTCGTCTATCTCAATCGCGATCCACCCCCTGAAAGCGGGGCCACACGGGCGGACTTGATTGGGCGCACTGTCGAACAACTCACCCACGCCAGCGACGCAGACAAGGCCAGGGTGGCAGTAGACCGCGCGCTCACGCTCGGCGAGCCGGAAACCTACGAGGTACGCGGCGGCGTCAGCGGTCGAGACTACATCAATCGGGTCATGCGCCTGCCCGGCGAAGGCTCCGGCCCTCAAGCGCTGATTACGGCGACCGACGTTACCGAACAGCGACGGGCAGACGAGAAGCAAGCCGCACTACAGGCGCAACTCCAACAGTCCCAGAAGCTCGAAGTCGTTGGGCAGCTCGCGGGAGGGGTCGCCCACGATTTCAACAACGTCCTGCTGGTGATTCGCAGCCATCTGGACTTCGCGATGGCGGCCGCAGAGCAACGCGAGGACGTGATGCCTGAACTGCGCACCATCGCTGCAGCCGCCGAGCGCGCCAGCGACATGACTCGTCGCCTGCTGACGATAGGGCGCCGCGCGCACTACGCGCCGACGAATTTCGATCTCGCGGACTTCGCGCGGCGCACGATGATGCTCCTGGACCGGATGATGCCCGAGTCGATCGAGGTCGAACTTCAGGAAGCAAAAGGTCCGTTTCCTGTCTTCGCCGACTCGGCGCAGCTCGAGCAGGTACTGATCAACATCTGCCTCAACGCCCGGGACGCCATCTCGGACGTCGGAAAGATCACGGTGTCAGTGGACCATTCCAGCGCGGAAGCGGCAGCGGATACTACCCACGCCTTCGCGTTGCGAGTGACTGACACCGGCGAAGGGATGACCGACGCGGTAATGAGTCGAATCTTCGAACCATTCTTCACGACGAAAGCACCCGGCAAAGGCACGGGCCTGGGTTTGAGCATGGCCCACAGCATCGTCACGGAAAACGGCGGGCAAGTGGACGTGGTGTCGAGCAAGGGCGGTGGCACGACGTTCTCCATATTGTTGCCTCGTGCGGGAACGCCCAGAACGCCCAATAGCACGTTCGCCCCCTCGGATCGTGAGTATCCAGCGGGGATTGCGCGCCTGTTGGTGGCAGAGGACGAGCCAAGCGTCCGAGCGGTCGTCGTCCGGATTCTCAAACGCGCCGGCTACGACGTGCTCGAAGCGGAGAACGGAAAGCAAGCTATCGAGCTGTTTCGAGAGAACGCGGAAGGCATCGATTTGGTTCTCCTCGATGCAGTCATGCCTCTGTTGGGGGGCAAAGAAGCATACGAGGAAATCACGCGCATGCGCCCGGATGTCCCCGTACTGTTCTCGAGTGGCTACTTGGCAGACACTCTCCCCCCATCGTTCCTGGCCTCACACGGTCTCCAAGTGCTGACCAAACCGTACCGCCCGGCGGCATTGATCGGCGCGGTGCACGATGCGTTGCTCGCCGCGCGAAAGCGCTGACTTGCACGGCGTCATGCGGGCCTCACATCACGCCACCACGGTGTGGCCGCGTCGACTTGCGTGGGTTCGAAGACCTCACCGAGTTTCGGTGTGAGCACACGTACTTGCTGCTCAGTAGCCAACTGCAGCAAGGTTTCCGCCGGCTCGTCCCAGGCGTGCAGCGCCAGGTTAAAGGTGCCCCAGTGAACCGGCAACAACGTTCCGCCTCCGAGCATCTCGAACGCTTCCAACGCGTGTTTCGGGCCGAGGTGGATGTCACCCCAACTCTCGTGAAATGCGCCGACCTCGAGCATCACCAGCTCGAATGGGCCATGTTTCGACGCGGTCGCGCGATACTCCTCCGTGAGACCGGTGTCCCCCGAGAAGAACACACGGCGACGCTCACTCTCGATCACCCAAGACGACCACAGTGTCTTGTTGCGATCGGTCGTACTCCTGCCCGAGAAGTGTTGACAGGGCGTCGCGGTCAAGCGCACCCCGGCGATGTCGACGTGCTCGTGCCAGTCCAACTCGTGGATGCGCTCGGGGGCGACGCCCATCCCTTCGAGCCGCGCCCCGACTCCGAGTGAAGTGACGATGGGAACCGTACCACGCGCCAGAGACTGCATCGTGCTCCGACACAGGTGATCGTAGTGGTCGTGAGACAACAGAACGACATCCAGCGGCGGCAACTCGTCGAGCCCCGCTGGGACGGGGTGAAAGCGCCGGGGCCCCGCGAAGCGCAGCGGGGACGCGCGCTCGCCGAAGACCGGGTCGGTCAGCACCCTGTAGCCGTCGATCTCCAGCAACACCGTGGAGTGTCCGAGCCACGTCACGCGCAGCCCCGAATCGACGGGCCGCAGCCAGGTGTCGTGGGGCCGCAAGACGGGTAGCGGCCCGGGAGGTTCGCGCTGCGCCGTGCCAAAAAAGTACTCCCCCAGCACGGGCAACGGGTTGCCCTTGAGCCCAGCTCCCTTGCCCGTTGGATTGTTGAACGCGGCGCCATCGAACTGCTTCGACGCACGCACCCGCTCGAGCCTCAAACCTCTGAATACGGTCTCTTTGCAACGCATGACTGACAACGAGCGCGCGTTTGTAGGAAGATGGGGAACGCGGCCGGATGGCAACGTGGGGCCGGCGTCGCGATTCGACCACTGGCAAAATGCACTTGTCGGGCTTCGTGGGCTGGGGGGGCCAGCCGCGAAGAATCCTAGCCGAAGAGCCTGTCCGCGAACCGGCTCAACGCACCTTCGGGATTCTGCTTGGCAGCTTCCCGCACTCGCTGGGCCAATTCGGAGTCGTAGCGATGGATGGCCAAGGCCTCGACGGCGAGCTTGGCCTTCTTCGTCGACCCTTCGCGCACGACGTCGAGCAACGTCGTGCGCGCCAATTCTTGGCGACTCAAACCCAGCGCTCGAACCGCGAGTTCGAAGTCGGTGTCGATCAGCCCCGCGTCGATCCAATCGACCAGACCGCGAACGGCTTCGGGGCGCGCCGACTGCCCGAGCGCCAGAGCGGTGGTCTCCCGTCGGACTTCGTCGTCATCGCGCAGTCTCGGCAACAGCAGCTCGAGGGCGAAGGCCGGCGACACTTCGAGCAGCGCGCTGCCCGCTTCGAGCAGCACGGTCGGCTCCGGATCGCCGGCGCACAATCGATGCGTGAGCAAGCCTGCACAACGCTCGTCGCCGTAGTGACCGAGAGCCTGAGCCGCCGCCGCGCGTACTTGGGGGTTGTCGTCAGCGAACAGTTCACCCGCATACAGACATGCGTGGCTGTGGTGCATTCGCAGTAGTGCAAACAGCGCGCGCTGCCTCACACCGCCCGCGGTATCCACACGCCCTGCCGCAACGGGTTCCCACTGGCGGTGACGAATCGCCACCAAGAACGGGTCGGGATCCCATATCTCCAGCCGGTCCAACGCCGTCAAGGTGGCTTCCTTCGCTCGGCACCCCGGATCGGCCTTCGGTCCCTTGTCGGCAAAACGGCTCCACACCACCTTCAGCCGCTCCTCGAAATCCGACAAGCCGTGTTCTCCAACTACGGCCGCCGCTTCGCTGACGACGAGCCAGTGTGCGTCGTCGATGGCAGCTTCCAGCGCCAAACGGGACTCGGGTACGTGGGGATGTTCCGCTGCTAGGGCTACGCGCCTCAACGCGGCATCTACCGAATCGCGCCGTCGAGCTGCCATGACGCGACGCTACTCGCGTTCAGCGGCGCGCGTCCAGAGCCGCACGCGAGCGGGCAGTCAAACAATGACCGCCCGCTCGAATCGCACGAGATGAGCGGCGAACGTCACACCGCTCGCCGAAGTTCACTCAGGGGCGCCCCTGAAACGGTGCGCCGCCATCGCCGAACCCATCGCGGGCGCCGCCCTTCTGCTCCCAACCGGCCGCGTCGTCACTGGAACCCCAGTCAGCGTCATCGTCGTTGCCCTGGGGTCGACCGGTACCTTGGGGACGAACACCACCGTCGCCACGGGCACCGCCTTTGCTTCCCCAACCGGCCTTCTCGGCGCGGTCGTGCAACTCACCCGCAATGGCACTGCGCGCCTCGTGACGCTCGCCGGCGTTGAGCGCGCCGTCGCCATCGCGATCGAACTGTCGGACGAGCTTGGCCTTCTGCTCGGCAAAACGCGTGCGAATTGCATCGTGGGCAGCTTGCCACTCGGCCTCGTCGAGATCGCCGGAACCGTCGGCGTCGAATTCGGCAACCAGCGCGGCGTGGCGTTCTTCGCAGCGCGCCGCCATTTCCGAGTGCATGGCGTCGGCCTCAGTGGCGTCGAGATCCCCGGAGGCGTCGGCATCGAAGTGCTCTTTCCACCGTTGCAGACGTTCTGCGCGCGCCGGATGGTCACCGCCGAAATCAGGTGACGCACCGCCGTCCTGATCGCCCCACGCGGGACGTCCAAATTCGCCACCCATCGGCGGGCGTTCGTGACCACCCCACTGATGATCGCCGTCACGGTCGAAATGGTCGACCACGTGCTGGCGCACTGTGCCCACGTTGCAACTGCGCATCAGTAGCGGAGCATCGCCGGTCGCATCGGCGACTTCGATGTCCGAACCGTCGGCGTTGATCTCGAGCGCGGCGATCGACGTCGCAGTCTCGATATCCATTCCCGACGTGCTGGGTTCTTCGCTGCCCGTCGATTCACCTGCGCAAGCGCCGAGGCCGATGGCACTGCCGACGACGACCATGGTCATGAAAAATCTCATTTGTGTTGCTCCTGGTTGGTCCGCCCCGTTCTCGGGGCCTGGATGAGTCACCGCGCCAGGCCAGCGTGAAGGCTCATGGGCGCGGGGGTCCGACACGGTCGGGTTCGGCCAGCACAACGCAGCTGCGCTCGCGCGGTTCCCAGCTGTCCTCGACGGGCCGCTCGGAACAGCGACTTACCCGAACGTTCTCAGCCACTTGTCGGCGAAATGAAATCGACGTGAATGATTTCTGGGAACTTTGTGACTGTTGCCTCGTTATGCCGGCAAGCGTGGCGTCCAACGACCAGCACCTCGTCGAGCGTGCCCAAGCCGGCGACGCCGCCGCGTTCGAGGCATTGATGAAGCCGTACTTCGCCTCCCTGCGCCGTATCACGTACTCGTTTTGCCGGGACTGGACCCAGGCGGACGACCTTGCCCAAGAAGCGCTGCTCAAGGTGTTTCGCTCTCTTTCCACTTTCAGCGCCGACACGGATCTTCGCGCCTGGGTCTACAGCGTGACGCGCAGCGTGTGCACGGACTGGTACCGCAGCGCCAAGAGTCGTCAACGCCATCAAGAGGTACCTCTCGAAGACGACGTGACCGATCAAGCTGACGGTCAAGAAGCCGTTCTGCGCGCCAAGACGGAAGTGGAGCAGCTGTGGTGTGCAATCCGCTGCCTGGACCCGAACTTCCGAGTCCCGCTCGTGTTGTTCGACATCGAGGGCATGTCTTACGAAGAAATCGCCCACATCGAGCGCATTCCGGTCGGCACGGTGCGCTCGCGCCTGTCCCGCGCCAGGCAGCAGGTGCAAGAGCTGATCAATCCCAAAACCCACTCGAGCGTCGAGCCCACCTCGTTCGCTCGCGCCACTCCCCGCACCCTGAGGCTTCAAAGTGAACGTTGACGCCGAAGAGATGCTGCGACGACGCCTCGGCGCGCTGCGGGTCGATCCACCTGCCGGTGACTTCGAGGAGCGCCTGCGCGAACGGCTGCGACGGGAGGCTCCGCACACGGACGGCACAGAAGTGATCCGTCCACGGCGCTTTCGCATGTACGGCGGGCGCGTTGGGTTGCTCGCCGTTGCTGCCGTATGTTTTGCCGGCGGAGCCGCGGCGCTCGTCGGCTCGGGGCAGCGCTTTGCGATCTGGACGTCGGATCCCGCGCCGTCCGTAGCTCCAGTTGTCGCCCAAACCCCGGCAGTCGATGCCCCCCGCGCCAAGCCGAACCCCGCGCGCCCGGCAGCGGCGCGTCTCGAACCGCCAGTGACCGAAGCCGCGCGGGTCGAACCAGCGCGAGTCGAGCCAGTCCGAGTCGAGGCAACGCCCGCCGGACCGCCGCCCATCCCCCGCCTCTCGCTTTCGGCGCGGACTAACCCGCGCGACGGTGCAAACAGTGCCGTGCCTCGCGTGACGATCCCCACAGAACAGATCGCCCAGCGCGAGCCGGCGCGGACGCCTTCACCGATTCACATCCCGCGGTTGCAGGCGCACGTCGAAGCCCCCGAGCTTGGGCAAACGCGTGGCAACTCACTGCTCATGCGACAGAACCGCGATCGACGTGGTCCGAGCGTCGGGCGTCCGGAAGTCCCACGCGAAGGCGCAGCACGCCGACTCGAAGATCGCTTCGAGCGCCGCGGTGCTTCCGACAACGGCTGGCAGCGCCCCAACGCTCTACCCGCGGAACGTTCGATGACCGAGCAACGAGGTGGGCGCGGTCGAATGCAACGCTCCCGTCGCGACTGAGTGAAGCGATGGTTGGCCGATCCATTCCGTGATTCACCGCTCACGGGCCCTGGTGCAACCTCGACACTGTGCTCCCCGCATGCGCCTGCTTGTGTCGTTGCAGGGCGCGACGGGTGTTGGTAGGGCTGGCACGCCATAGCCATGCTGTTCGCCGTGCAACCCCTGCTCGCCTCGGCGGTTCCTCCAACCGATCCGCCACCGGTCGTTGCCCCTGCCCCGCAAACGGCACTGTTGGAAGCGGAAGTGCACGCAGCACTGGATGCGTTTCAGAAACGCCGATTCGAAGCGGCGCTCAGCCACTTCGAGAAAGCGAGCACGCTCACCGACGATGCCGCAGCGCTGCTCGACATTCGCTTCAACGCCGCCGTCTGCCTGTTCGAACTGGGGCGCTTTGCCGAAGCCGAACGACGCTTCGTGCAGCTCGCCAAAACCGACGACTCCGGGCGCGCCTCGGAAGCCTGGCTTCACGCGGGTTTCGCCGCGCTGCGACAGTCCGAGCCCGACCGCGCAGAGCGTCATTCCCAGAGAGCTACGCTCAGCACACCAGCGGCGCGTGGGCTCGCGGCGCGGCTTCGTTCGCAGCTCGAGGCCGAGCGACGCCGCAACGATGACGCTTCGTCGACCGCTCAACTCCGAGAGGGCTTGAACCATCTCGAACACCGGCGCTACGAAGCCGCAGAGGGCGTGCTGTCCCAGGTCGCCAGGAGCGGACGAGCACAACCGCCCCAACGCGCCCAGGCTTTGCACGGTCTGGCTGCCATCGCCCAAGCACGCGGCGACTCCCGTCGAGCGCTTGTCCAATTGACCGCCGCCATCGCTGAAACCCCTGGTGCGCCAGAGCTTTACATCAGTCGCGCGCGCGTCCACGCCAGTCTCGGCAACGCCGAGCCGGCCAAGCGCGACTACGACGAGGCGCAACGCTTGCTGCAAACGACCGACCCCAGCAAAGCCGCGCAACTGCAAGACGAGGCCGCGACCTTGTACTTGCTACCCCTGCCTGGCTGGCACTTGGGTGTCGGCATCAGCGCGGGGTTCGATTCGAACGTCACCCAATCCGGCGCCGCCTCCTCGTTCTTGACGGCGAGTGCACGAACCGACGCCGCAAGTCCGTTCATCGCCGGCAGTGGCTCCGTCGGCTACCAACTCCGACCGTCCGAGCGCTGGGCGCTGACACCGTCGTACCAGTTGCTCGGCATCACGTTCACCCAAAGCCAATCGCAGCCATTG
>QJWJ01000009.1 GCA_003235365.1 Deltaproteobacteria bacterium | reverse complement strand
GCTCGAAGCACACCGCACGACGCAATGCGTCGCGCAACGTCCGCAATGGTCGGGCGTTGAACCTTGAGCGATCCGCGTCACCTGGCGTGGCACTTTCGACGGCCCAGCGCTGTGGAGACTTGGAGCAGCAAGCGATCCAGCGCGTCAACCTCGCGTCCGTCTACACCACGCTTCGCCGGATTGCGCCCGCCTATCGAATGCTCCTGGAGGCAACGGAGCTATACCGGGCGAGCGAGCTGGATCCCTCTCACAAGGACTGGTGCATCGCCGAGGAACTACTCGACGCGCTGAAGCACCTGCAAACCGAGTAACGTCCTCGTGCTCGACTCGCGAGGACACTCCACCACGACTAGGCTTGACGCACACGCCGCGTTTACCTGCCGCCAAACGCCTTCGGCGGTACGGTGCGCAGGTACTCCCAGAGGGCCCGGCGTTCGGTCTCGTTGGCCCGGGCGATGCCCTCGATGGGCATGAATGGGTCCACCTTTTCGCCGTTCTTCTTGACCCCGGTGTCAAGCAACCGCTCGAAGTCCTCGTAGGTCCACGCGCCAATTCCCGTTTCGTGGGGAGTGATGTTGGCGGGAACCGGAATCGAATCGGGCGTGCCCGGGATGCGGCCACCGCTGAATGTTTCGCCGTGACAGCCCGTGCACAACCGAGCCACGAACCGGCCGTATTCCGGAGTCGGTGCTGGAGCCGGTGGTTGTTCGCGAGGAGCAAGCGCTATGCGACGGGCAACGTCCAGCACGATGGAGTCTTGACGATCGAGAAACTTTCCCAGCACGCCAATAGCCATCACGCCGTTGGGTTTCTCTACCGGCGGCACACTACGGACGTACGAGATGATCGCGACGATGTCTTCGTCCGGAAGCCAACCGAACTCCTGGACCGGCATGAACGTCACGGACGTGCCGTCCTTCTTCAGCCCACGCGTGAGCAGGCGCCCCAGCTCGCCGTCGCTGTACGCCAGGGGAATGCCGGCGGGCGTGATGTTCGGCCCGGTCAGTGTCCCCAAGGGGCCCATCTCCAGAGTCTTTCCGCCAGATAGGTCAGCCCCGTGACAATCGGCTGAGGCGCAAGCCCCCAGCGACTCCACCAGGTGTTTGCCGCGTGCGATGACCTCTGGATCGCTCGAGGCGACCATCGCGGGAGGTGGCGAATCGTAGACCCTCGTCATACTTGCCGCGTACGCAGAGGTCTTGGTCCACACGAACCCGCCTCCGCCCACCGCAATAGTCCCAACCAGTCCCCCCACGCCGACCAACGTCTTCTTCAACCAGGGCCTCATTGGTAGACCATGTTAGCACTGCCCGACGAAAACCGAGAGCGCGTTGCTCACCAACGCGACCAATTATCGCCGTTCCATTCCGATGCCAGGACGCCCGAAAACGGTACGGCGCGGCAATTCGGCTCGAACGCGCGAGCGTCATTCACCCGGCTAACCCGGCTAGGCTAGATTGCATGCAGTAAATTACCGACCGCCGCGTGAGAAGGTTCACAACACCACACCATCGTCCCCTCTGCCAGTCCACCTCGAGAATCGGTTGTCGGAAGCGTCGGTATCCCTCTCGGCAGTCACCGATCATCGGTCGGGCGACCTCGACGTCGCACCCGATGCCCCCTGGACACTCAGCCGTTCCGCCCCACTTGCAGTGCTCCGTTCGTGGCGCCTCCAGAAAGCGCAACCAGCGGCGAGCCTGCCGCTCTCGTGCGTTGCCGCCGCGCCGTGCCCTTGTTGCAGAGTCCGCCACGCGGTATCTGCGAGAACCCGCCGAGACACACCTCGCGGAACGACGCTTTGACGTGGCGACACAGCAATGACGATTGCCCGAGACGATGGTATTGCGCGGAAGTCCCGGCCTCGTCACGTGCTGGTCATCGCGCTCACGCTGCGCCTCTTCGCGTGCGACTCGGAAGGCGCCAACGCTCCTTCCAGCAGCGGTTCTGCGAGTGGCAGTCCTGCGGAAGGCTCCGCTATCCCCACCAGCTCGATGCCCGCCACCCCGAGCTCCGCAACCAATCGCACGCCCGGGGCATCGACACGCTCCGAACCATCTGCAGCGGCAACGGTCGTGCCCCGACAGCACCTGGCGCCGAGCTCGTCTGCGCAGGGTCCGACGACAACGACCGAAACGGGTCGCGCTCCCGCCAGTGACGCCGGACCGAGTGCGCCCCCGAGCGGCAGCTACCCGGCGCAAGTAAACGCCGACGCTGCGGCTCATGAGGCGGGCGACGCGAGCGCCACCCCGCCCCCGCTGTCGGTGATGACCTTCAACATCCGCTACGACAACGGACAGAGTACATCCGGCGTCGATGCGTGGAACGCGACGGACAATCCCCGACGTGAGCGAGTCGTCAGGGTCATCAGCGACGTGAACCCCGACTTGCTCGGCGTGCAGGAGGCGCTGAAGAATCAAGTCGACGATTTGAGTGGGGCGTTGTCTGGCTACGGCTTCGCTGGAGTTGGACGCGACGACGGGGCGACTCGGGGTGAATACGCGGGTGTATTCTATCGACTCGCGCGATTCTCGCTGGTGGACTCCGGCACGTTTTGGCTCAGTGAAACGCCCGACGTCCCTGGCACGGTGTTTGAAGGATCGGGCTCGATTCGCGTCGCGACGTGGATTGTCGCGGAGGACCTGCTCAGCGGTCGCAAGGTGTTGTTCCTCAACACTCACTGGGACAACGTGAGCCAGTCGTCGCGCCTCTCGTCGGCGGAGTTGATCCGGGAGCAATTCGAGTCGCTCGGAGCCGACAACGCCATACTCATGACCGGGGATTTGAACCAGAACGAGAGCGACGGCTCGGTTCGCGCCTTGCTGGCTGAGCTACCCAATCCGCAAACCGCACTGTCCGACGCGTACCGAGAAGTGCATCCCCGAGTGTCGGGTGACGAGTTGACCTATCACGACTTCAGCGGTGCCACTGCGGGTAGCCGCATCGATTTCGTGCTGCATGACGCTCACTTCAACGCGAGCGAAGCGACGATCCATCGCGATAGTTACGAGGAACGCTATCCCAGTGATCACTACGCGGTGTCAGCGCACTTACTGTGGCTGAAGCGGTAGCAACCTGCAGAAACTCACAACAATCCATCAACGAGGACGTGGTCTCCCCCTTTCGGGTGAGACCACTCCGGCCTTTGCTGCGCAGAGGCGACTCCACCGGTACGATCGCATTCCACGCCGTTTCAATTGGATAGCGCCACGTCGCGACCGGGAAGATTCTTCGCAGTTACTCCCAATGCATCCAGCCGTGGCCCATGCGTCATTTCGGACGGTTTGTTGGTGGCGCTGGGCGCCCTCGCGCTGATGTACTTGACGCAACTGATCCACGGCACCGCCCACCGACTGGCTTTTCGAAGTCGCGCCAGGTGGCTGTGGCCTGGCGGTCCGGATGACTCCCGCCAAGCTCGCTTCGTCTTCGCCACGCTGATCCTCATCGCATCCTGCGCGGCGCTACCCGCACTGACGGCCAACCTCGACTTGTCGGGCGCGATGCTGTCGCTGGTGCTGCTCCAAGCATTCGCTTTCGGAGCGAGCAAGGCGTTGCTGGTCGAGGAGCGGCGTTGCCCAATCCGACGACGTTTGCGACCGGAAGTCAGAGCAGCCGTGGCGGCGATCGTCGCGGGTCTCGCAGGGCTGGTGCTTCTCCAAGTGGGGCGATCGGTCGCGGAACGTACCTCGCCCTGGCCATTCCGCCCGTGCCGCCCTCGGTCCCCAGAGGTAACTTCGAGTTGCTAATCGGCAGCGCAGCCGCACACCGGTTCGACTCGGAGCGACCAGCTCCACCATCCGTGGTGTCGGACACGGCCCAAGTAACGGTGTTCTCTTGTTCACTGCACGAGGGTCCCAACGCGCTCGACCGCTTGTTGGTCGGCGCAGATGCTCACACGAAGCAGCAGGTGCACTGAGTGATTCGAGGGTGCGAAAGGATCATCGAGGACGAAGAGGCACGCAACCGCCTGCTTGGATTCCTGGAGTACGCGATCACGCGAGAGGATCGCGAACCGACCTGGCAGGTCACGCTCGTGTCGGAACGTGAGCTGCTCAGTCATCTGACGGGACGTGAGACAGAGTTCGCCCAGAACCTCGTCGATGGCGACGCACTGCTCGACGGTGCCGACGTGCAGCGCTGGTCTCGCGTGTTGAGCCAATTCGCTGTCGGCGAAGAACGCCAGTTGCCGGCCACCCGCGGGGACGGGTCTGCCGCTACCCCGAATCGGCAACACGGCGCGGCTGAAGAGAGTCGAACGCGCGTGCGACGCTTCTTGCAGGATGAACTCGCTTGGGACGATGGCCTGGCCGAGCTCATCGAGCCCCTGGCGGCAAACTGCAGCAACGCGCAGCCGCTCACCGAAAACGAACTGCTGGGGCGGATCATCGCCGCGGCAGAGCCGCGCTTTCGCTATTTGTGGGGTCTGTGCACGCCACGCGAGAAGCTGCTCCTGTTGTACCTGGCGCGTGAAGGCTTCGTGAACCCAAAACAGTGGGCGCTAGCTCGGAAGCTGCGCGGTCGGGGCTTGATGGACTTTGGTCCCAACTTTCACTTCACGTCGCGCAGTTTCGAGATATTCGTGAACCGTGCCGTCGCTCCGGAGTCCGTGCGCCGCTGGGAGCGAACGCACATCGCCAGCCAGTGGCGAACGCTCAGCGCGGCGCTGTTGATGGTGATCTTCGCGCTCGTCGCACTCACGTCGATCGGCGCCCCAGACTTCCTTCAGGATCGGACGGGCATCGCTTTGACGGCATTGGCGGGCTGGCTCATCACGGTCGGTCGATTGGGCTTGCTCTCGCGTGGAACAGTCAGCCGCGATGGATTGTTGGGGATCTTTGCAAGGTAGTGAGCCTTGCGTTACGGTCTCCGTCAGTAGGCAACCTGATCGACGTAGAGTCGTATGCCGCCCGTGCCACGGACTTCCATGCCGAGCAGCGACACGCGGGTCGGATCGAACGTCGCCTCGGCCGTCGACGGCTCGTCGATGTTCAACCGCAGGCAATACCACGCCCCCACTTGCGGAGAGAGTAGATCGCCGTACGCCACTGGTGACGGAACCCCAACGCTCCGAGCGTAGAGCTGAAGGGTCACGTCATCACCCGACTCGAGGAGGACGTTGGCCAACAGCACGTGCCCGGTGAAGTCGCCTGCGGTCGTTCGCCTCAACCGAGAAGTCCCCCCGACGGCATTCTGAAATTCCAGCGCGCCCAGGTCCGGGTTTCCGACGGCACCCGTCCACGACAGGCTTCCGTCCCCACCGACCAGAATTCCGACGGTATCATTCGTGCCGAATTGCGCGACCTGGGTCTCCGAACCCAGCAACGTGCACGCCCCCGGCTCGTTACCGGTATCCCTCTGAGCACCACTCGTTCCCGCGGCTCCAACGGCGTTGCCTGAGCCCTCCATTCCTCCGACGCCAAAGGTGCCCGTGGCGCCCGCCGAACTCGACGCGCCACCGGCGTCACCGCCTCCGACGCCACCGCCACCGAGACTGCCGCTGCTCCCGCCGACCCCGCCATTCGCCAGAGTATTGCCAGCGGCGCCGCCACTACCGGAATCGTCCGCTGGTCGATCCAGATCTGCGTCGACCACCGACCCCGGACTCGACGGCGCGCTCGACGAGGAGGGCCCCGCGCTCGGCGCACTGGGACTGCTCGCCATCCGGGTGGGGGAAATCTGAACTGGCCCACTGGCAGTCGCAGCCCCGCTAGGTGGTACGCCCGTTGCGAAAACGGGAACGGGCGCGGGTTCATCCGTCGCGACACCATCGACGTAGCCGAGCTCGGCATCGACGTTTGCCTCAATCGCACTGATCGGATCGCCTACGGCCACGCCACCGAGTTCCTCGTAGCCAAGCCGCCCGCATCCTTCAATGCTCACGACAATGGGCGATGTTCCAAGAAACCCGATGAAAGCACGGCGCCTCGCCGTCGATACACAACTCATTTGGACCCGGCCCCCAAGCAAGCGACGACCTCCATTGTCGCGAAGCTCAGTCTGATCCGCCTGCCGCTTGGATCAAGTGAATGCGCACCAAAAGCTATCAGCTGCAGTGAGATTTACAGCTTCCTTCACAGCGCCGCACATGTAGTTGTGGCCGCCGACACACGAAGTGAACGCCGGGATCGTCTCCTCGACGTTTCCAGTCGAGTTCGCTCAGATGGATGCGCACCAATGGGGACACGCTCGCTGACGTGAAATGGCTAACACGTCCGTGGCGCAACACCGTCACTGCTCGGGGTTTATCACGACCTCGCGCACGTCGAGTTCGATGTATGCGTAATCGCCGCTCGGTGCAGCATAGCGCGCCTCACCTCGGGAGCAGAGTCGGTATGGCCCCTGAGTTCCGTAGTCGAACAGGGGCGTCGACCAACGTTGAGAAAGCAGGGTCTTGCCGTCCTCCGCGAGCGCGGGGCGGTCGTCGGACCAGAAGTCCGCCAATGCGCCGGTGTCGGCGAACACCAGCACCGAACGGATTGAGTGAACCCCGTTCGTGTAACGGGCCTCCACGCGATGGGCGTCGAGTTGCCTCCACTGGATTGCCGGGTCGAGCAGGGCGGCAGGTGCGAACACGCTCATGTCATTGAGGAGAGTGACGGTCTCGCCCCGCATCATGTCCTGACCAGAGAGGTCGACCACCGGCACGAGTGATAGCAATCGGATCCGCATGCTCGCGTCGTCGTGCCCGTACGCATGCAAACCGTCGACAGGCAAACCTGAACGCACCGCCTCCAGCCAGAAATAGCGACGCGGAGGGTCGAAGAAGTTGTGCTGCTCGGCAGTGATGGCCATCCAGGGGGATTCCGCCGAGCTCCGGATGCGGCCGGTCACCTCAACCCGAAAGGCGCGAACTCGCGGTGTTCCGACGACGCCCGCGAAACGAAGGTAGCGCTGAACTGGCTCGGGCAGACGCTCGAGATCAGCTTCGGTAACCAACGGCGCTTCCTGAGTCGATACTTGGGCCAGCCCATCGCGCACCAGTCGTTCATATTCTGCACGCAATCCGAATGGGCCCTTCGAGTACGCGGCGTACACGACGAGGGCCAACAACAGTGCATTGGGAATCGTACCGAAACGCGCGTCGTGCCACGACGTCGCGATTGCGACTTGGGAGAAGACGATGCCCACTCCCCCGAAGAGCCAGAACCAGCGCGGAGCGACGAACAGAGTCGCCACTGAGGCGCAAAGCACCACGGCCGCAACGAGCCACAGCAGACCCATTGGACGAGAGATGGGCTTGACGAGCTGTTCGAGGGGAGCCAACCCGAATCCCTTGACGAACCCCATCAGGTGAATCAACCCGTGAACCGCAAGGAGGGAGCCAGCGAGGAATCTGAACATGTTGCATACTCGTCCAGGCAACACGCGTGCCAGTGTCGCTCAGCACCCAATCGGTACACTGGTCACGGCGAGCGACGAGCGGTGCGCAACGATTGCCCGGACCGGGGTAGTCGCCGGTAGGCGTTGCGCTCCATTGGGTCCAAGTCGACGGAACCACAGGCCGGGGGAACCCGGACCGCGGGAGCCGGGCGAAAGAGCGAATGTCGGGCGCCAACTCACTCCGCCCCAGTGCCGTGTACCCGTCGGGTAGGAGCCCAACACGGGCTCGGGTCTTCGCTCTCACGGGTGGGTCAGCCGCGGGCAGAGCGTCTCGAATCGAGGCGAGGCGTACGGGATGTGGTGCGAACCCATTAACTCGGTCGCGAAGCACACCGTTGACCGTCATCGAAGGGAACGACCAAGTGCTGCACCCCCGAGTGGTCCACTCAGACCAGGTATTCCGTATCGCCTACTGGCACAACGCGGCGATCGTCGACGTCGGCGGCGACATGGACGTGCTGCACATGAAGCGCCTGGGCCGCGCCTACCGCGATCTGCTCAAAGATCACCCGGAAGGCATCGTGTCGTGCTCCGTGATGCGACCCGACGTGCCGATTTCGTCTGCCGACGCCAGAGACGAGAGCGCACGTGTCTTGAAGGAACTCGGCGACTCGTTGCTTCGAGTTGCCATGGTTCCGGAACACCAGGGAGTCGTGGCGCAAGTCATCAGCACGGTGATCCGGGGGATCAACATCGTCGCGCGCAACCCGAAGTTGGTCTTGTTCCGGACGCTCGAAGACGCGACGAAGTCGCTTGCGCCCCTGGTGAAACGGCAGGCGCCCGTCGCTGACACCGCCGTTGAACTACTGGCCGCGGTCAACGCCGTTCGCCAAGACTATGATCCGCGCGGTGCCGGCTCCGCAACACAAGCGGTGCGATAGCCCCAGTCGTCCGGTCAGGCTGAGCCATCTTCGGCTTCACTGGCATCCGATGCGAGTCGGCCCGACCGCCACTTCGTCGTACCACAGGCCTCGATCGGCCTCGTTGTGGTAACCCAGGTAGCCAAACTTGAAGACGGTGAAGGTCATGGCCGATGCCGGGTAGCCCTCTGCGACGAGAACTTCTTCGCCCGCGATGTAGAGTGTCTGCACGCGACCCGCACCGTCGAAATGCAGCTCGATGCAGTGCCATTCGTTGGCGGGCAACGTATATGGGTTGTTACCGCCGGTGCTTTGCCGACCGTACCCATCCGGCCAGCGCACGTCATCCGACGCGTTGAACGACAGTCCCACATCATCGGCGAACTCCACGCGATTGCCGTCGTTCGGATCGTCGTTCTCCGATGCCGCCGCGTAGGCGTTGTGTCCCTCTTGGCCCAACTCGACGTCACTGCGCACGTACATCCGCGCCCAAAAGTTCGAGCCACCCGCGGGAACCGCGAGCATCTTGTAGAGGGTGTTGGCATTCGCCTCGGCGTTCTTCCGAACGCGCAGTGACGAGGTGCCGGCGAAGTGTTCCGTGGTGTCGACTTCGAACAGTGTCCCCCAATCCGTGGCCGGATCGCCGAACCACTTGAACACGGCCCCAGCCGGAAGATCGGAACCTTCGAAACCACTGCAGAACGTCGCATCCGCGGGGCAGGAGTCGCCACTGGGTTGAACCGGACCGCCCTGTCCACCGGCACCCACGTCTCCCCCCGCGCCCGTAGCCCCGCCGGGGCTCGACCCGGGTCCGGTGCCGCCAACTCCCGTTTGCCCGCCCGCACCGGGTGCCCCGCCCGCCCCAGGGGGAACGGTCGTAGGCTCCATTGACGGCTGAGGGGTCAGATCCGTTGCAGGCGCGGTCGGCTGCGGGTCGGGGGCGACCGCCGTAGGCAGAGCTGAGGAGCTCGGCGTCCCCGGTTGCTCGGTGGTGGCTGAAGGTGAAGGCTGACCGCCACTCGTATCGACCGCGGGCGACGTCGCTGATGGCGTCCCCCCCGTCGGCGTCGCGCTACCGTTTGCTGAGGTGTCCACCAGGGTCGGTTGGGAGGGAACGGTTGCACCACTCGACGACAGATCGGCGCCGCCTTCACCGGCGTCGTTGCCACATCCACTGAGAGCAGACGCAGCAGCGATCATGGAACACAGGCAATAGACGACATCGGTGCGGGACATGGGGGGTACTTAGGAAGCGCGCCGGGCGTGTGCAACAACGTTGGAGCGGGCCGAAGCGACAGTTCGCACCGAGTGGGTTCTGACCGAAGCCGCGGGTGCGAGCCATTACGCGCGCCTGGCAAATGGCTGCTGGCACTGCATTTGAGGCCCCCTCTCACCGCTCCGGAACAGAGCTGAAGCTCGGCCGCCAACCGGTTGTGCCGCGATCGGGTCGACGCTTGCGCTCCATCTCGCGCTCGAGGCGGGTGATTCGGTCGACAACACGAGTCGGGCGGAGGTCCTCCTCTCGGGGCCGCCGGACTGCCCACGACAACGTCTGCTGGGGGTATGGATCGTGGGGAACAGTCACTCGTTCGAATTGGAGATCGGAAAGTCACCACAAACAGAAGTCGACTTCTGGCCGAGTCAGTTCACTTGACATAGCCAGTTCAATGCCCGCGAACTCGAAGCCGAGCTCGAAGAATCTTGCTGTTGTACCACGCTAATCCTCCCACGGATGAGCAGCACCAAGCGTGAACGTCACGCCCGCAGCGAGGCACAGCTCTGCCCTCGCCCGGACGGAGCGATTGGATGGGCCAGCGCGGGCTTCGGTTCCAACGCCCGCGATTGACATCCGGGACACGCGAGCACTACCCTGGGGCACGATGGCGACGGTGGTCCCAGCAACGTCGGGCCCCACCGACCAATGCGCGGTGGCAACCCATGGTGCAGTACCGGTCCACCGCACCAACTCGTCAGCGCTTCACGAATGCCAAGGGCGATCGAGCGGCCGCCCCTGGGTCGGCTGGCGCGCTGCGAAGACACCCACGTGAACCGAATAGCCAGCTCAGAAGTGACTCGTGAGGGATTCCTCCTATCGCGCCAATGGCGGGACGCACGCGACGGGTTGAGGCTAGAGCTGTGGGTCAGCGGCAACCCAGAGCCGCTGCACATCACGCTAACTGGACAGAAGGCGGTCTTCTTCGTCGAGCGCGAACAGTCGAGCCAAGCCGGCCAGCGTCGCTCGGTTGCCTTGTCGAGCATGGAGGGCAAGCCGGTGGACGCGCTGTACTTCGACACCCAGCGAGAACTCGTCGCTGAACGCTCTCGTTTGCAGGGCGAAGCCGTGCGCTGTCTGGAAGCCGACGTGAAGCCGGTCGAGCGCTATTTGATGGAGCGTTTCATACTCGGCGGCATCGAGGCGACCGGTGCTGCAGTGAATGAGGACGGTGTCCTACACATGACCAATCCACGCCTGCAGCGGAGCGACTACAGGCCGAAACTGCGCACCCTCTCGGTCGACATCGAAACCGACGGCTTCGACGGTCCACTGCTGTCCATTGCGGGAGCGAGCCGCGAAGAAGAGCACGTGTTCCTCGTCGGCGGCTACGCGAACATACCAGAGCACGGCATACCCGGGGTGAGTGTTCACCCAGACGAAGGCAGCACACTCCACGCCTTCGTCGAATGGGTCCGACGCCTGGATCCTGACTTGATCGTTGGGTGGAGCGTCATCGAATTCGACCTGAACTACTTGTGCCGGCTGAGCAAGAAACTCAATCAGCGGTTCGAACTGGGGCGAGCGCGCGGGCAGTGCGAAGTGCTGGCACCGATGAGCGAGGGACAACCGTACGTCGCCCGGGTACCGGGGCGGGTCGTGCTGGACGGCATCGCGACGTTGCGCAGCGCCACGTATCAGTTCGAGAGCTTCGCCCTACAGGAGGTCGCTCAGCAGCTTCTGGGGCGCGGCAAGAAGATCCGTCACGACGCGGATCCGGTCGAAGAAATCCGACGCATGGCCGCCGAAGATCCACGTGCCCTGGCCGAGTACAATCTCGAAGACTGCCGCTTGGTTCTCGACATCTTCGACGCGGCGAGGTTGGTCGAGTTCGCGATCGAACGACAACGTTTGACGGGCCTGCCCCTCGATCGTCAAGGTGGCAGCGTGGCGGCCTTCGACCAGCTGTACTTGCCGCGCCTTCACCGCGCCGGGTTCGTCGCTCCCAGCGTCGGCAACAGCACGTCGATGCAAGCGAGCCCCGGTGGCTACGTCCTCGACTCACGTCCTGGTCTGTATCGCAACGTGCTCGTGCTCGACTTCAAAAGTCTGTACCCGAGCATCATTCGCACCTTCCTGATCGATCCGCTGGGCCTCGCCCGCGGACAAGACAGCCCTGACGCGGACACCGTGCCGGGCTACGGAGGGGCGCGCTTCGCACGCGAGGGTCACATCTTGCCTGAGCTCACCCGAAACCTGTGGCAGGCGCGAGACCAGGCAAAACGCGACTCCAACGCCGCCTTGTCCCAAGCGATCAAGATCATGATGAACTCCTTCTACGGAGTGCTCGGCACCCCCGGCTGCCGCTTCTTCGATTCGCGGCTTGCGACGTCAATCACCCGGCGCGGCCACGACATCATCCAGCGCACGGTGCACTTCATCGAACAACGCGACCTGAGCGTGATCTACGGCGATACCGATTCGGTCTTCGTGCACCTCGACGAGAGCCTCTCCCCCGAGCAGTGCAATCGAATCGGCGCGCAACTGGCAAGAGATCTCACGGAATACTTCCGGCAGTCGTTGCGTGACGACCTCGGGATCGAGAGCTACCTGGAGCTCGAGTTCGAGACGCACTTCACCCGGTTTCTGATGCCAACCATGCGCGGCTCGGAGACCGGTACCAAGAAGCGCTATGCCGGCGCGGTGCTCGAAGCCAGCGGAGAGACCAAGCTGGTGTTCAAAGGGCTCGAGGCCGTGCGCACGGACTGGACACCGGCCGCGCGCAGCTTTCAGCGAGAGTTGTTTCGGCGCGCCTTCGACGATGCTCCCCTCGAACCGTTCGTGCGCGAGATGGCAACTCGACTACGCTCAGGGCAACTCGACGAACAATTGGTGTATCGCAAACGGCTACGCCGCCACGTGGACGACTACACCCACAACGTCCCGCCGCACGTCCAGGCCGCGCGGCAATTGCCGGCACCGGGGCGTTTCGTCAGCTACGTGATCACCACCAGCGGCCCGCAGCCGGTGCAAGCGGTGAGCGCCCCGCTAGACTACGAGCACTACCTGGACCGTCAATTGGCGCCAGCCGCCGATTCACTCCTACATTTTCTGGGTACCAGTTTTGCGCAGCTCACGGACGCGCAACTGGAATTGTTCTGAGTGGCGCGCGGCCATCCCGGAGTCGCCACACCCGACCCCTACAATGAGCGAACGGTCCGTGTAGGCCGCCGAAACACCGAACGCGACGGGTACGACTTTCAACTTGGCAGCGCTGCGGTGGAACATCATTCAATCGTCGAGCTACTGACCCCGTGCATTTGCTCGCGCGAGACGGCACCGGGAACCCAATAGCACCATGCATTCCCCGCGAAGACTCCTGTGCTCGGTCATCCCTGCGTTCTTGTTGGTGTCGAGTTGCGGCTCGAAGTCGAGCGATGACGATAACTTGGCGACGTCGGGTCGCTCCGCGAAGGACGCAGCAGCTGAACCGAGCAGCGGCGCCAGCAGCTCCGGAAACGACGCGTCCCCCGGACCAGCCAGCACGACGGACCCGAAGAATTCCCCGGAGCCGGACCCGGAAAACCGATCACCCGACGCGAAACGCCCGACAAACGGCGACCCCGGAACGGACGACCCCAATCCCACTCGCCAACCCGCATCCGTCACTGACGCCGGCTCCGACGTTGCAACACCGATCCAGCCGGCGACGCCCGCGCCCGTCGCGCCGGGTCATCTGGTTCTCGGCACGTACTCGGAACAATGCCTCGAACTGTGCGGCTCGGAGGGTCGCTGCATCTTCGCCGACGGAGAGTGCATTGCTGATCTCGATGCCGACTGCCGCATCACCACCGTGTGCCAGAACGATGGTCGATGCACGGTCGTCGATGGCGTCTGCTCGATCGTCTCGGACGCCGATTGCTCCAGCTCGCAAGCGTGCGCAGGCGACGGACGTTGCTCTGCTTCCAACGGTGCCTGCGTCGCCCGCTCGCTGGAGCAGTGTGAAAGTTCCCGAGCCTGCAGCCAACTCGGGCGTTGCGAGCTCGGGAGTGACGTGTGCATCGCGACGAACGACGAGGACTGCCGCGCATCGTCGGAATGCGAACGAGCGGGCACCTGCTTCGCCGACCAGGGCGCGTGTGTGGCCAAGAGCGACGCGGATTGCGAAGCGATCACCGCCTGCGAATCCTTTGGTCGCTGTGTCGTCGCCAACGGCCAGTGCCAGGCGGTCCGCGACGAAGACTGTCGCGCTTCGACGTACAGCTGCCCGCAGATCGGCCTCTGCTTTTCCGGCAGTGACGGGGAGTGCATCGCAAAAGATGAACGCGATTGCCAAGTCAGCGACGACTGCAGCTACCGCGGCCACTGCAGCTTGGTGGAGGGCGCCTGTGTCGCGGGGAGCGACGCCGATTGCGAGGGGGCCGAGTTGTGCGCCTCGCTGGGCATGTGCGTCCTGTCCGATGCCGAATGCGTCACGGACGATGCATCCTGCGCCGCCAGCGATTTTTGTCGAACCGAGGCGCGCTGCGCCAGTGACGGCGACCGGTGTGTGGCCCGCAGCGACGCAGACTGCCAAATCTCGGAGCTGTGCACGGAACTGGGGCAGTGCACCTACAACGGGCCCTGCATTGCAACCAGTGATGAACAGTGCCGAGCCGCGACGATCTGCACCACGGAAGGCCGCTGCACAGCGGACGGAGCCGAGTGTGTCGCCACCGAGCAGAACTGCACCGAGTTCAGCGGTTGCGAAAGCGACGAGCGCTGCCAAGCCGTGCACGGCGGGTGTCATCCACCGGGCGACACCGACGTCGAGTGCGCCGCGCGCCCCGAATGCCTATCTCATGGCTGGTGCAGCGCCGTCGATGGGGTGTGTGTCGTCGGCAAACACCAGGACTGTGAGGTCAGCGTCTTGTGCGAAGAGCAAGCCCGTTGCGCGGCGCGCGACGGGCAGTGCGTGATCAGTCGAAACGCCGGCCGCTGATCCGCCGCGCGCCGTCGGAGGTGCCGTCGCTTCCTCCTCGGCTCCAAACCAGTGGGACGACGCCGGCAGCGGGTCGTTGTCCCGACGCGAGCCGAGCTGGGCGATGTTCCTTTTTTTGGGGCTGCCCGTCGAAGGTCGTCATCAGTCACCCATCGTGAGGCCCGACTGATGACGCCACTCGGCTCCACCCCCCAAAAAAACAAAACGACGAGCCCGATGAACGTCCGCGGC
>QJWJ01000407.1 GCA_003235365.1 Deltaproteobacteria bacterium | reverse complement strand
CAGCACGTCGTGCAGATCACCAAAGGGACGTACTCTGGAGGTATGTCCGGAGGCGGCCCCGTCAAGGACAGTGGGTTGCTCGGCGCGGTCGTGGAGGCACCGACCGGCATGTACTTCTTCAAGTTGACCGGCCCAGCCAAGACCCTCGAAGCCCAAGCCGGTGCCTTCGAACAACTACTCGCCAGCATGAAACCCAAGTCACCGTGAGTGGGTCATGCGTGGACTGCACGATGTGCTGAGCAGGTTCGTCGCGCGAGAATCGAACACAGGTCGTTGCGGAGTGACGAGTGCCAGAGCTGCCCGATGTCGAAGTGTACGCGCAGCGGCTCAACGCATTGTATGCGGGGCGTCCGTTGCAGCAGCTTCGAATCAAGAGCGTGTTTCTGTTGCGCTCTGCCGAAGTCTCACCCGGAGCGCTGGCAGGCAAACGCTTGCGGAACGTCACTCGTCTCGGCAAGCGTTTGGTGTGGGCATTCGACGGCTCGTTGTACGCCGTCTTGCATTTGATGATCGCGGGTCGTCTGCACAGGAAACCCCCCGGCGCAGTGCTGGGTAGCAAGCAGGCTCTCGCCGCGTGGGACTTTGAAGACTCATCGATCGTATTGACAGAGGCGGGGAGCAAGCGCAGGGCCAGCCTGTATCTCGTCGACGACGAACGGCTGCTCGAGCAGTTCGATCGGGGGGGGCTCGAGCCGTTGGCGTGTTCTAGTGAACAGTTTGCCCAGCGAATGCGGCTGGAGAACCGCACGCTCAAGCGTGCACTTACCGATCCGCGCCTGATGAGTGGTATCGGCAACGCCTACTCCGACGAGATGTTGCACCGCGCACAGCTGTCGCCCGTCAAGTTGACGTCGAGTCTCACTGACGAGGAACTCGAGCGCCTCCATTCGTCCATGCAGCAAACGTTGATCGTGTGGCGAGATCGGTTGCGCGAAGCGGCAGCCGATGGGTTTCCAGAGAAGGTTACGGCGTTCCATCCCCAAATGGCGGTGCATGGCCGCTATGGCCAACCCTGCCCGGTGTGTGCGACGAAGGTTCAGCGTATCCGTCACGCCAACAACGAGGTGAATTATTGTCCCACGTGCCAGACGAGCGGGCGCCTGCTCGCTGATCGCGCGCTGTCTCGGCTGCTCAAGGGGGATTGGCCCAAGACTCTCGAGGAGCTCGAAGAGCTGAAACAGCCCAAAGCGGTTTCTCCGCGGGGCGTTTCTGGATAGAAACGGCGGGGGATCGGTCGTAAACGCTGCTTGCCGACACCTCGACTCGCGTCGGGTTTGGTATAGGGAGGCATGACCGCACCGGACGAGCTCGCCCGACGAGTCCTTTGGGTTGCCCTGGGAGGAGCGCTGGGTGCGACCGCGCGCTATCTGGTCGCTGTCTGGTCAGCGCGACACTTGGGGGGGCCGTTGCCGTGGGGGACGGCGATTGCGAATCTGTTGGGCTCGGCGTTGTTTGGTTTGTTGTGGGTGGTGATGGACTCGAAGTCCGACTTGCACGTTGCGTGGAAGCTAATCGTCCTGACTGGGTTTCTGGGCGCATTTACGACGTTCTCTACGTTCATGTTCGAGTCGTTGCGGCTGTTCCAATCGGACCGACCACTGTTGGGTTTGGTGAACCTGCTCGGTCAGAATCTGCTCGGATTGGGATGCGTGTACGTGGGCATGTTGGGGGGCAAACTACTGCGATGAGCGGCGGCGTGTTTCGCCGACATGCGCATCCGCTGAAAACGGCGCATCTGACAGGACGTGATCTGAACTGGGAGTCGAGCGATGGATCAAATGCTTCGATGTCGCGTGGTCGCGGCGGACGTGGACGTCTTCAGTGAGTTGCTGTTCTCTCACGGCGCGTGTGGCGTCGTGGAGTCCGAGTCCGATGGTACCAGCGTACACCTCGATTGTTCGTTCGATGCCGAAACTCCACTTGAGCGGTTGGCGGGAATCTTGCGTGAACACTGTGAACGCCAGGGGCTGAATGCGGAGATTGGTGTCGTGCAGCTCGACGACTCCTGGAAGCTTCAGTGGATAGATCACCTGGAACCCGTCGACGTCAGTCCCAGCCTACGTCTCGTTCCGTCGTGCGCACCGTCCGTTCGTGAACCCAACGCCCTGTACTTGGAGCCAGCGCTGGCGTTCGGGTTTGGCGAGCACCCGACCACCTTGATGGCGCTGCGTTGGTTGGAGTCGCGCAGTCCACGCAGTCGTTTGCTCGACCTGGGAACGGGGACTGGGGTGTTGGCACTGGCGGCCGCCCACTGGGGCGCGAATCTGGTGCTGGGTGTGGACATCGACCTACCGAGTGTCGAAGCGGCCCGCACGAACGCGCGGGCCAACGGGCTCGACGAACGCTGTCGCTTCGTGCATACCGCTGACGATGCTGGCGATGGTGACTTCGATGTCGCGGTCGCCAACATCGATGCGCGCACTCTCGCCACACTTGCACGGTCTTTGTGCGAGCGGCTCGCACCTGACGCTGCGCTTGCCGTCACAGGCATACTGGAGGAGCAGGTCGAGTCCGTGTGCGCCGCGTTTGCGCGTTGTGGTGTTACGCTGAAGCGCATAGATGTTGAAGGTGATTGGGTTTTGTTGGGGTCGACAGTCTGAGTGAGTGTGGGTGGGTAACGTTCAGTGACAGCCTTGTCGGCGTGTGTGGCTTTGCTCGCGCCGATCCTGAATGCTTGACACCGCCTGGGCAAACGTTCAACAAAGGCCCAACAGGTTGTCCACAGCGACGTCTGTTCAGGCACCGGCCATGGAACGAGCTTTGCAAGCCAAGTCGAGACATGAGCGATCTTCCAGTCACCTCTGCGGTGCAGAGCAGTGCTTCCGACAGCGGGGAGTGGATGTCGCCGGTTAGCATCCCGGCAGGGCAGCCCGCCGAGCGACTGCTGTGGCTCGGCTTCGACCGCGCCAGCGCCCTCACGGACGCGCGCTGGGCGCGACAAGAGGCGCGCATGAACGTCCAGGTCGTTCGCAGCGTTGCCGAGGCGGATAGCGCGTGCAAGGTGCAGCCTCTGGCGTGTGTCGTGGAGTTCGAGCTGGCCAACGGAGAAAACGGCGTCAACGCTTTGGAGCTGCTGCGCAGCCACGGTGTGCGCGTTCCGGCGGTTCTGATCACGGCGCTCCCCGAACTTGCCGTCTCCGCACTGCAGCGGTCGTCGCTCACGGAAGCGATTCCGGTGATCTCGCGGTCTGAGCGCTACGATCGCTTACGCGACTGGTTCGAACAGCTGCAAATGTGTTTGGCGCTCGGCGCCTGATTCGGGCTCTCTGCTCAGGGGATCTGGATCAGCTCGAAGTCGAAGCCGACGCGTTCCTTGTCGCGAAGGACCCACACCTTGACTTTCGCCCCAGGCTCGAACTTGTCTAGGCTGTTGTACAGGTCGTCGTAGTCATCGACCTTCTCGTCGTTGATCCCGACGATGACGTCCCCTAGGGAAAGACCCCGTGGGCTGCTCTGGATGCCGCGCAGACCCAACTTGGCAGCTGGCGTGCCCTCGATGACGCTCAACACGAGGACTCCCTTGAGGCCCAGGCGCCGTTCCAGGCGTTGTGACGGATCGATCGAAACACCCAGTCCGACCTGCCTTGCCTTGCCGTACTGGATGATCTGCGACACGACGCGTTGGATCGTCGAGGCCGGCACCGCGAAACCGATACCCGCCGATGCACCGCTGCGACTGAAGATCATCGTGTTCATCCCGATGAGGTAACCACCGGAGTCCAACAGTGGCCCTCCGGAATTGCCCGGGTTGATCGCCGCGTCCGTCTGCACCATGTCCCGGATGGTTACGCCCCCGATGCCTTGCACCTCGCGACCCAACGCGCTCACCACTCCAGTGGTGAGTGTCTGGTCGAGCCCAAACGGGTTGCCAATCGCGATCGCTTTCTGTCCGACTTCGAGTTGTGCTTTCTTCGGGTGAACACGGATGGGTGTGAACTGCCCTTCCGGTTTCACCAGCTGCAAGACGGCGATGTCTTTGCGCGGCTCGGCACCGACCACCGTGGCCTCGTAGGTTCGATGATCTTGCATGGTCACGCTCAGCGAGCGTGCACCTTGAATCACGTGGAAGTTGGTGACGACGTGCCCCTCGGCGTCCCAGATGAATCCCGTACCCGACCCGGAAGGCACTTCGCTCCGCGTGCCCGCGAAGTAGTCCACGACGAGCTGGTTCTGAGTGACGAATACCGTGGAGGGTGCGGCGGTACGAAAGACGTCGATCGAGTTGCGCTCGTCTTCGGTGCGAGCGCCTGCCGAGAGGGGGGCAACGGCAGGAGTGGCACTGCTGGCGGCGTGCGTGGCCGTCTGCGCCGGCTTGGGCATGTCGGCACTGGTCGCGACCATGTGAGCGTTGTCGCGGTGATTGCATCCAATGGCGGCTACTCCGAGGAATACGGCCAGCACAAACCCGATGGGGGGGCTGCCGGGTACCCGTGGGGAGCGATGCCGTGCGTCGGCGTTCGCGGGACTTGAACCGGATGGGTATGCTTTCGCGACCATGTCCCGCAGCCTACGGGGGCGAGCCGGGGTCGTCTAGCATCCAAGCCCCCGATATCCCGAGCTCGTTGCTCGGCGAATTCCAGTTGACGATGACCGTAGCGCGGATCCCGAGGCGGCATCGGCAATTCGGCCGGATGCGCAGTTTGGTGGTCGAGCCGCGTGGGAGCGTCACGGGTAGCGAGCGCTGGCGAGCTGACAGCGCTTTGCGCAACGGTTGTGCTTCTGGAGCGATTCCGTCGACAAAGAGAACGTCGCACGGGAGCTGAGTGAGGCTCCCAGCGGCGCGCGACGCGGCCTGTCGGAGGCGGCCGGGTTCCGGGGTGGTCGAGGCTCCACGCCTCCACGACCGTGGCCGTCGTGCCTCGGGAACCCATTGTCGAATTGCGCCGACACGGCGTTCGAAATAGAGTCCCGCCCCGATGACGAGCGCAGCCAAAGAGTACATGGTGCTGACCGCCGTGGGAGCCGATCGACCCGGATTGGTGGAACGGATCTCGGGCTTGATTCACGAAGCCGGGGCGAACTTGGAAGATAGTCGCATGGCCATCCTGGGCGGCGAGTTTGCGCTCATTCTGCTCTTCTCGGGCGGAACTGAGTCGGTGCTGAAGGTGGAAGAACGCAGTGCCGCCGTCGCGGCAGAGCTCGATCTCGGCATCACCTTGCGAAGGACGCGTCGAAGAACCGAAACGAGCGAGTTCCTTCCCTACTCACTGCGCGTCAGCGGTGTTGATCGTCCCGGTATCGTTGCGCACGTCTCAGCACTGCTGGCGGGTCGCGGCGTGAACGTGGCTGGCCTCGAGTCACGCCTCGCGTACGCACCACTGAGCGGTACCCCGATGTTTCATCTCAACGCCAAGCTGCAAGTACCGTCGCAGTTGGCGTTGGCTACCCTGCGTGCCGACATCGCCCATTTGTGCGAGGAAGAGAACCTCGATTTCATACTCGAGAGCGATGCTCACGGCTGACAGCTCGACTCTGAGCCCCGCCACGTCTGCGTCGAGGCTCGTCTTGAAGACCGAATCATGAAGAAACAACTCGTCCCCAACGTGCTGGCGGAACGCTACGCCAGCAGTGAGATGACCCACCTGTGGTCGCCCGAACGCAAGATCGTGTTTGAACGTCAACTGTGGTTGGCGGTCCTTCGCGCTCAGCAGAAGCTCGGCGTCGACGTTCCGAAGGATGCCGTCGCCGCCTACGAGAAGGTCATCGAGCAAGTTGATTTGGACTCGATCCGCACTCGCGAGGCTGCTTTGCGGCACGACGTCAAAGCGCGCATCGAAGAGTTCTGTGCGCTGGCGGGCTTCGAGCAGATCCACAAAGGCATGACGTCGCGCGATCTGACCGAGAACGTCGAGCAGATGCAGATACGCTCGTCGCTGGTACTGATCCGCGACCGCGTGGTCAAAGCGCTCGTGGAATTGGCAGCATTGGCGACGCGTTACGAGGACCGGGTGATGGCTGGTCGCAGTCACAACGTGCCCGCACAGGCGACGACGCTGGGCAAGCGTTTCGCGAATGCTGGTGAGGAGCTGTGGGTTGCCTTCGAGCGCCTGGAAGAGTTGATCGAGCGATACCCGCTGCGTGGTATCAAAGGTCCGGTGGGGACCCAACAGGATCAACTGGATCTGTTGGGCAATCCCGACAAGCTCGGGCAGTTGGAGCAAGCGGTCGCAGAGCACTTGGGATTTTCGCGCTCTTTCGACAACGTGGGCCAAGTGTACCCGCGCTCGTTGGACTTCGACGTGATTAGCTGCCTGGTCCAATTGGCGTCGGGGCCGGCGAATATCGCCAAGACCATTCGTCTCATGGCGGGGCAAGAGCTGGCCACTGAAGGTTTCAAGGAGGGCCAGGTGGGCTCGAGCGCGATGCCGCACAAGATGAACTCGCGCTCGTGTGAGCGAGTCAGCGGCTTTTTGGCGATCCTTTCCGGCCACCTGACGATGGCCACTGCCCTGGCTGGCGATCAGTGGAACGAAGGGGACGTGAGCTGTTCCGTCGTGCGTCGGGTCGCACTGCCCGATGCGTTCTTCGCCCTCGACGGCTTGTTCCAGACGTTCTTTGCCGTGCTCGAGGAGTTCGGGGCGTACCCGGCCGTCATCGATGCCGAGCTTCAGCGGTACCTGCCGTTCCTAGCTACGACCAAGGTATTGATGGCGTGTGTTCGTGCGGGGGTCGGCCGCGAGCAGGCCCACGAAGTCATCAAGCACCATGCCGTCGCCGTTGCGCTCGAGATGCGACAGAAGGGTGCGAGAGAAAACGATCTCGTTGCGCGGCTCGGCAGCGATGAGCGCATTCCGTTGGATGCCGCGCAGATCACCGAGCTGCTGCGGCAACCGATCGAGTTTACGGGTACTGCCGCGAGCCAGGTGCAGGCGTTTGGACGCCGTGTCGCCGCGATTGCCGAAAAGTACCCCCAAGCGGCGGCCTACGTCTCGGAACCGATCCTTTGATGTGGGTCTTCCCGCCTTCCCCCTCTCTCGGGTTCAGGGCGTCATCGCGCACTTCAAACTGGTCGCCCAGAACTCGTGGTTGTTGCCGTCGCGAACGAGGTACGTGACCAGGATGTGCGAGCCATCGCTGTACAGTTCGCCGTTGTAGGAGTCCTCACCCTTCGGCGCGATCTCGATGGGGTCGCCCACCGGCTGATTGTCTTGGTCCAACACCTGACCCAGCACGCGCTGTTTGGTCAGCTCGCCGCGGGTGTACTGTACGAAGCTGTGCTTGTTGGGCAACGCGACGGCGCCGACAGCGCTGATTTCGTCGTCGAAGGTCAACACGGGTTGAGCGCGCGCCGGCAACTCGGGTAGTTCGGAAATGCCGAGGTAGGCGCTGCGGTTGGGTTCTCCGCGCAGCCCAGCATCGAACGAGATCGCGATCTTGTTTTCACTGGTGGTCACGGTTGGCTGCCCCAGCCGATCCGTCCCCGGCGCGATCTCGCGCAATTCGCCGATTGGCTTACCTTGCTCGGTCAACTTGCCCAGGAGCATGCTTCCGCGTTCACCACCGGCACGGAGCACGACGGCGTGTGTGTTGGCGTCGAGGCGTGCCGTGGCGGGGACGCTGATGGTCTCCCAGGGGGGGCGCCACACGACTCGGTCGGCTTCTCCTTCGAGCCGTACTGCAACGGCGCCACTGCTGAGGCCGACGGCGAACGGTGATCTTGCCGGGACGAAAATTGCACTTTGCAGCGTCGACGCCGCTCGGCTCTCGAGGAACTCGAGTCGCTGCCCCATTGCGGTGGTTACCGGCACCACGCTCAACAGCGGACTGTTTTGGCTGTAAGAGTAGGGCTTTTCGGCAGCGAGCGTGAGGGTGTCGAGGACAAGCCCGACTGCCAGTTTCGAGGTCTGCGCGTAGCCGACGGCGATCTTGTTGAGGCCCGGCGCCCGCGTCAGCACTGGACGCACGTTGACGTGTGCCCAACCCGCAACGGCTGTCGGCGTGGCCTTCACGCTGCAGGCCATCTTCGGTGGTTCGGGCTTCGGTTCGGGCGTCGTGGGCAGGGCGACCGGGATCGGTTCCGGTTCGGGCTCCTGGGTCGTGTTTATCCACCAGGCGCCGGCCGAACCGGTGGCGATGGCCGCGACCATGAGCCACGGCCAGCGGCGCGGAGGTGCACGTGGCGCATCTGGCTCCAGCGGAGCGCCTCGAGGCCACGGGGTGGCAGAGGGTGTACCAGCGCCGTTTCCGAACGCAGGGGGAAGGGGGCTCTGCGATGGCCACGAGGGCGCCGATGGCATGCGGGGCGGGGCAGCCCTGCCGTCAGGTGCGGGCGTCGGTAGGGGAGATCGCGGCACCGATCCCGGAGGTGGAGTCGGGAACGGTTGGCGCGGCGCGGATCCCGGAGGAGGCGTCGGTATCGGCTGTCGCGCTGCGGAGCCGGGTGGAGGTGTTCGCAAGGGACGGCGCGGGATGCCCGGCGGCGGCGTCGGCAATGGGGGCTTTGCAGCGGGGGCGGGCGGCGCCGAGCGCAAGACGGAGGTGTCGAGTTCTACCGGTTCTTCGGCGGCCGAAGGCTTTGGTCGCGGTACGGCGGGTGGCGGTGATGAGTTATCAGTGGGTGAACGACTCGAAACGCCCAGCCCCACGCCTGCCTGCAGATTCTCGAAGGCTTGGTCCAATGCTTCGACGTCCAACTGCAACGTCGGCTCGTCGCCGTCCGACAGCGACATCATGCGATTGCGCGCTCGCGGCACCTCCGCGTGGATGTCCGGCTTCGACGCCACGGTGGAGCGCGGCTTGACCATGATTGCCGGTAACCCGAGCGAGGACTCCGCCGCGGGGTCGATCGCGCCGCTGGCGATGTCTGCCGCGCGCTGTTTCAGCTTTGGGTAGCGCTCGAGCGGCGGCGCGGGCTTGCGCCCGATGGCGGGTTTGCGAGGATTGTCGGAGCGACCCGCAGGTAGCGCCCACAGCAGTTCGGCAACTTGCATGGCTGGGAGCCACTCACCCCAGCCCTTCTTGCATACCAAAGTGTACGCGGGGAGCTCTTCGGACGACAACGCGAAGCTCAGCTCGTCCTCATCGACGGGATGCTCCGTTCCGTCTTCTCCAACCCAGGACCATTCCCGGTTGTCTTGTCCCACTGGATCTCCTTCTAGAGCTCGGTCGCGCTGCCAGACGATGACGCCGTCCACCGCTCAAACATATCTCTTTCGAGCTACTTACAACACCTTGGGGCTCGGGATTGTGCCCGGCTCGACCCGGTGGCTCAACCGCTTTGGCATGTTCCGAACCACTCGTCGATGGGCGCCGCGAGTTCGTCCGGCGGGCGGAATTCTCAGCGCTGAGGTGCTCTTGCGTCGCACCAGCGCGCCGTTGTCTCGCGCGAACTATCCCGCACTCGACGGCGTCGCGCTCGCCCAGCAATTCTCGTCACTTGAGCGCTTGGCGTGGCAATCCCACGCCGCAGCAACCAGTGGCGCGGCTCGTCGCCTGATCGCGGCGCGCGAGGTAGGGTGCTGGACGACTCCGCGCGTACGCACGGAGCTCGATGCGGACACTCTCGCGTCCAGTGGGGATCCGCGCAGGCTCACCCACACAATCGGGAGTACGGCCTGCTTGCCGATTGACGAAGATGTTGCGTCGGGGTCCTGGTTTCGCTTACTTTTAAACAGTCCATCGGGCTGTGTGTCTGCCGGTCAAGCGGCTGGCGCTAGTCGAGAAGATCTCCGCATGGGTTTTGCCGTCAAGTTCTGGGGTGTTAGGGGCAGCATTGCTTGTCCGTCGCCGAGGCATGTGGGCTACGGCGGAAACACGAGCTGCCTCGAAGTCATCGCCGGATCACAGCGCATCGTGCTGGATGCGGGCACGGGTATTCGCGGCCTCGGTCACCAGTTTCTCAAGGACGACGTGCGTTCCGCGCACCTGTTGTTGACGCACACTCACTGGGACCACATCAACGGCTTTCCGTTCTTCGGTCCGGCATTTCAAGACGAACGCCATTTCAAGATCATGGCAGGGCATCTACACGATGCGGGTGGAGTCAAGGCGGTGTTCGCGGGGCAAATGGCGCAGCCGACGTTCCCGGTGCCGCTGGAAGCCATGAGTGACCAGCTGGAGTTCGAGGACTTCAAAGCAGGGGAGTCGTTCAACATCGGGTCGGACGTGCACGTGAAGACCGCGCCGCTCAATCATCCGAGTGGGGCCACGGGTTACCGCATCGAATACAAGGGCAAGGCATTCTGCTACGTGACGGATACCGAGCACGTCGTTGGCAAACCCGACGAGAAGGTGCTCGCGTTGATCGATGGCGCCGACCTGGTGACGTACGACAGCACCTACACCGACGAGGAATTCCCGGCGAAGGTCACTTGGGGGCATTCGACTTGGCAAGAAGGGGTACGGTTGTGCCGAGCTGCTGGGGTCAAACGCTTGGCGATCTTCCACCACGATCCCGATCACGAAGACCCGTTCATGGAACAGGTCGAGCAGCAGGCGCGCGCGACCTGGGATGGCGCGTTCGTTTCTCGCGAGACGATGCTGGTCGAACTGGACTGAATACCGCGAGCTCTTCTTCGGCGACCCATTTGTCGTGTGCGGAGGCTTCGTTTCGGGACGGGTCTTCGCGCCGAAATCGAGAGGTATCGCGCGCGCCAGTCCGTTTTGCGGACGGCAGTCGGGCACTTTGCAGACCGTGGAGCATTTTTGCGGGCAAGTACGGCGATTTCGTCGTAAGGGGCCAGGCGCGCTGCGGCTGCGTAGCAATGCCCGACCATGACGCTCCAAAAGACGATCTCGAAACGGCGTACCTTCGCCATCATCTCGCATCCTGACGCCGGCAAGACGACGCTGACGGAGAAGCTGCTGTTGTTCGGAGGGGCCATTCAGGCAGCCGGCGCCGTCAAAGCACGCGGAGAGCGCCGACGAGCTCGCTCGGATTGGATGAAGGTCGAACAAGAGCGCGGCATCAGCGTGACGGCCTCCGCGATGACGTTCGACTGGGAAGGTAACACCTTCAATCTGCTGGATACGCCGGGTCACGAGGACTTCAGTGAGGACACCTACCGGACACTGACCGCTGTCGACTCGGCGATCATGGTGCTCGATGCCGCCAAAGGTATCGAGCCCCAGACACTCAAACTGTTCGAGGTTTGCCGCTTGCGCGACGTGCCCGTGATCACGTTCATCAACAAGATGGACCGCGATGCACGTGATTGCTTCGAGTTGCTGGACGAGATCGAGCAGAAGCTGGCGTTGGACGTCACGCCTGCCAGTTGGCCCATCGGTTCGGGGGCTTCTTTTCTGGGCGCCTACGATCTGTTCGACGACAAGCTCGTGCTGCTCGACAAGAAGCAGAAGGACATGCGCTCCGAAGGCGTGACCTGTCGGGGCCTCGACGATCCGGCTCTCGACGAACTCGTCCCGGCGGAGGCGTTGGCCACGCTGCGCGAGGAGGTCGAAATGGCTCGCGGCTTGTGCCCCGAGTTCGTGCATCAGTCTTACCTCGAAGGTCACATGACACCGGTGTACTTCGGCAGCGCCCTGAACAACTTCGGCGTCGCGGAGTTGCTCGTAGGTCTGGCACGCCTTGCGCCCCCACCCAGATCACGTCAAGCGACAGAGCGCTTGGTGCAACCAGATGAACGCCCCGTGACGGGCTTCGTGTTCAAGATCCAAGCGAACATGGATCCGAAGCACCGCGATCGGATTGCGTTCGTGCGTTTGATCTCCGGGCACTTCGAGCGGGGCCAGAAACTGGTGCACGTGGCCAGCAAGGCCGCGCTGAAAGTGCACAACCCGTTGATGTTCTTGGCGCAGGATCGGGAGCTGGCCGAAGAGGCGTGGGCAGGTGACATCATCGGTATCCCCAATCACGGCAAGCTGCGGGTGGGTGATACGCTGACCGAAGGGGAGCAACTGCATTTCACTGGCATCCCCAGTTTTGCGCCAGAGCTGTTGCAGAGCGTGCGAACGATCGACCCAATGAAGGCCAAACACCTCGAGAAGGCGCTGACTCAACTCGCCGAAGAGGGCGCGGCGAGCTGTTTCAAGGCGCGCTTGGGCGGCACTTGGTTGGTGGGCGTCGTCGGGCCACTGCAGTTTGACGTGTTGGCGGATCGGATCCGCACCGAGTACGACGTGGACGTCCGTTTCGAGGGTACGGAACTTCAAACTGCGCGGTGGATCGAGTGCGACGATCATCAGGCGCTCAAGCGATTCGAGTCGACAAATCGTGCCAGTGTTGCCGATGACCACACCGGCGAACCCGTGTTTCTTGCTCGCAACGATTGGCACCTGGAACGCACCGCGAAAGACTTTCCAGAGCTTCGTTTCCTCAAGACGCGTGAACACTGAGGAAACGGGGTCGATCACGCCGTGAGTCAGGCGCGCCCATCGCGTCCAGATTGCAGCTCGGACCGGGAGCGTATTGGGGCGGAGCGTCGCAAACTGAATCGGTTGAACGCCAATGGGCGGATCGGCGCCGTCGCGCGTGGGGCTGCTTTGACGCATCCAACGCGGATTGCGGACTTGCGACTTGACGCATGTGACTTCGCGTGCGAACAGTTCCGCTGGTATCGGTCTCTAGTCGTTTGTAGCCGGCTTTCATCGCGCGAAGCCGAATGGAGAACGGACACCAAGCTGCGGCGGCGCACCATGGCCATCAATGGTGTCGGTGACCGTAGGACGAACTGCTAATCGCACACCACCAACTGGGTGGTGTCTTTCGAAGCGACCGTCAGGCATGGGTGCTTGCGGCGTGGAGTGGAGAGTTCTGCAATCGAGTGAGTAACGTTGCGTCGCAGTTTCCGCGAACCTCGTCGTTTGACGTGATCGCGGCTGCAGCCCTGAGGCGATTGTGATCAACTGATCCACGATGCCCCGGGGGTGGTCCCACAGCGAGTAGCCAAGACAGGACGAGCGAACATGCAGCAAGTGAAGCTTCCCCTGAGTTCAACCGTGATCATTCTCAAGAAGATGCAAGGTGCAGTGTGGCGTGAGCAAGGTCGTACTGGGCTGTGCCCGACGCCCGAGTGGTTGCGAGATGGTTACGGTGAAGGGGAATACGAGCTGCGCTTGAAGTCGGGCAACCGCATTCTGTGTATGGTTGCGGTTCGCACGGATTCGGCGCGCGCCGAGAAAACCGAAGCGTCCAGCAACGCAATGCGCGTCGCCATCTGACGTCGAGCGCTTCACTGGTGGCGACTTCGCGGGGCTCGAGGTGCGGCCCGGGTGAGGTTGCCGCTTGCGTCTGGTGGATCCCGTCGGCGTAACGGCATTACTCGGCAACCTGCAGTTCTGTCGTCGGTTCAACTGCCCCCGAATGGGCGAGCACGATTGTCGGGCGGTTTTCGAACCCCGTTGAGTGAGGGGCCGCCGCCCCGCTGCAGTCCTCTCTCGACTCTCTGTTACCTCGAATGAGAGTTTACGATCTCTCATTTGGCCGCAGCGGACGGCAACCGTTCGCGACTGGTGCGTGGCCTTTCGAACGGTTGCGCGGCAACACCGCTTTTCGCGGCAAAACAGCTCGACGCCGCCGTCGCCGTGGGCTAGACGGCCGCCATGGGTTTTTCCTGCGGTATCGTCGGCCTGCCGAACGTCGGTAAGAGCACGTTGTTCAATGCGCTGTCGTCGGCGAAGGCCGAAGCGCAAAACTTCCCTTTTTGCACCGTCGAGCCGAATGTCGGAATCGTTCCCGTTCCAGATGAGCGATTGGACAAGTTGGCCACTCTGTACAAGCCGCTGACGAAGATTCCAACCAGCATTCGCTTCGTCGACATCGCCGGCTTGGTCAAGGGCGCTTCCAAAGGCGAAGGGTTGGGCAATCAGTTTCTCGCCAACATTCGCGAAGTCGATGCGATTGCTCACGTCGTGCGTTGCTTCGAGGACGAGAACGTCACGCACGTCGAGGGCCGCGTGAACCCCGTCTCCGACGTCGAAACGATCAACACCGAGCTGTGCCTCAAGGACGTCGACTCGGTCACGAAGCGGTTGGAGCGGGCTCGCAAGCAGAGCAAGGGTGGCGATCCGGTAGAGAAGGCTGCTGTCGGGCTGTGCGAGAGGTTGCTCCCACATCTCGATTCGGGAAAACCGGCGCGAACCTTTGCCGTCGAAGGCGAGGTCGAAGAGAAGATCTTCCGCGAAATGCAGCTGCTCACGGCCAAGAGCACGTTCTACGTGGGCAACGTCGGGGAAGACACGCTCGCCGATCTCGCGAGCAACCCCCACTACCAAGCGCTCACGAAGCTGGCCGAGAGCGAGAACTCCAAGGTCGTGCCGATCTGCGCGGCGCTCGAGTCGCAGATTGCCGAACTCGATCCGGAAGATCGTCCTGAGTTTCTGCAAAGCGCGGGGCTGAAGGAGCCGGGCCTGCACCAAGTCATTCGCACGGGCTACGACTTGCTGGGGTTGCAGACCTACCTGACCGCTGGCGAGAAAGAGGTGCGCGCCTGGACGATACCCAAAGGCGCCACTGCGCCGGAAGCGGCGGGAGTCATCCACTCGGACTTTCAGCGCGGCTTCATCAAAGCCGAGGTCATCTGGTGGGAGGACCTGTTGTCTTACGGCAGTGAGGCCAAGTGCAAAGAAGCGGGCAAGCTCCGGATCGAGGGCAAGGAATACAAAGTGCGCGACGGCGACGTGGTGCACTTCCGCTTCAACGTCTGATTGACCGGTGACACGGCGACGGTGCCCCGTCGCTATGCTGTCTTCAATCAATACAGCGGCGGG
>QJWJ01000305.1 GCA_003235365.1 Deltaproteobacteria bacterium | reverse complement strand
GCCCGCAGCCGTTTGCCAACGCCAACAGACAGCCCGCACCCAGTCTCTTTGGCGACGACTGGCACCGCCAACTCGCGCACCAGCCTTCCCAGCGTCGCTTCGCAACCCCGAAAGTCACGGTCGCCCTCGGGCTGCACGACCTCCATGGCGGGATTGAGATGAACACACAGAGCATCCGCGCCCACCGCATCGACCAAATCGGCGATCTCCGTCGTACTCGACTCGGTCGCCTGTACCGCGCCGATGTTGCCCAACAGCACGACATCCGGCGCCGCATCGCGAACGGCGTAGCTGCGAACCGCCGTCGGCTCCCGAAGCATGGCGCGCTGACTCCCGAGGCCGAACGCATAGCCCAGTTCCTGAGCCAGTTTCGCCAAGGTGCGATTGATTTCGCCGGCGCGATCGGTCCCCCCGGTCATCGCCGCGATCAGCAGCGGCGCGCGCAACGTCTTTCCGAAGACGCGCGTCGAGCAATCAATCGCATCGAGTGACAGTTCCGGCAGAGCGTCGTGAACGAACTGCACACATTCGAGCAGAGTCGTCTTGTGGTGGAATCCGACGTCACCGTGGGCGGCGAGATCGAGGTGGTCGGTCTTTCTGGCTTGAATGTCGCTCATCAGTCGTGTCGGGCGGGTCTGCTCCAAGAGCGGACCTCGAAGCCCGCCGCAGACCTGCTGTAACTCCAAAAACTCATGAAGGGGAGCCCGTTCGCGCCGAAGTGCTCGACCTCGACCTCCGGCCACCAAGCCAACAGCGCCCGGCTCCGTGCTGGGTGACGAATCGACCGATCGCAACTCACAAGAACGTCCAACGCGGATAGCACGCCGCTTGCCCGACACGAACACCGTTGCGGTCGAGCACGTTCCAACAACGGACGCCGTCGATGCGAAACCGCCGTCCACTCTTGGAGATGCGGATGCCGCTGTATCCGTCGGCGAATCCCTTGGCCTCGACCTCGGCCAAGAAGCGCGCGCGTTCGTCTCGATGCATCGGCTCCGCGCAGCGATTGGAGGGGAGCGCGGTGAACTGTTCGAATTTCATTTCCCACAGTTGAAGGGCCATCGCATTGCCGAACGTGAAGACTGGGTCGGGCTGGGCATCTTGCGCCAGTGCGACGAACGGAGCGGCATACAGAGCCGCAATACGCCGAGCGAGCGGCCCCGGGTCCACCAACTGGCTCCCGGTAGCAGCCACGTGGCTGTCCAGCATCAGTTCGATGAACGACTGGAGCGTGGGCGATTTCAATTGAGGGGGCAAATCCTGCACGGAAACTAGGTAGATCGGTGTCGATCGCCTTGCAAGGCACGACATCGGGCGGCGGCGCGCAGTCGACTGCGAACTGCTCCAGCTCTCGAACGCCAGTATGGAAGCGCGGCCGTTTCGGACGGTGGTCGGCGGGGAAAACGCCCGTTCGTCGAAGTTCGCGAACCTGCCGCCTTCCTTCGACAACAACCCGATACCGCTACGCAGCTCGTGCGGATACACTGGGAGACGGCTCTGGAGACGCCATGTCCGATATCTACGAACTCGAGGCGTTGCACTGCCTGGGACAAAGGGCTGAACGGCCGGGTCGCGGGGTTCTGAAGCGAGGTTAGCGCGGCCCCCCCGGCGCGAAGTGAACATTAGTCCTCAACGCGCCGACATCACTCGCCTCACGGCATGACCCATGTGAGCCCTGAGTCATCCCTGCTCGATGGGGGTATCCCATCGTGACCATTCGGACTACCATTTCCGCCGGTCGCGTCAGACCACACGGGGCGCCTGAAATGGTCGAACACACATCGTTACGGAACTTCCTCGCGGCGGTCGACGCTCTTCCCGATCCGGTCCTGCTCGTTTCTTCCCAGCTCGACGTGGAGCAGATGAACTCCGCTGCCTGCCGATTACTACGGCGGGTCGAATCCGATGGTGACAGGATGTCACGCGACGCATGGTTGCCAGAAGATTCCGCGGCCCGACTTCTCGATTGGCTCGCCTCGAGACGAGCAGCACCACTGACGTTTACCGTAACCTTTGGGGGACGCAGGGCACTCACGTGGGTGAGTGCGACAGCTGCACCGCTGAACATCGAGGGACGCGGCCTGACAGTGTTGCAATTGCGCGAGGTGGTGCCCGGCGAGGAGTGGTCCGACGCCGACAGGGAAGACTACCGACGCCTGCGCGAGGCAGTAACGACACGACAAATCGGGATCTACGAGCACAACCACATCACCGACGAACTGTACGGTTCGGGCGAGGTCCGCGCGCAGTACGGGATCGGACCGACGGAGCCATTGAGCATCCGCGTGTTTGCCGGAGCAACGCATCCGGAAGACGCCGACTTCCTAGTCTCCGAGATCGCCAAGGCGCACGCCCCGGGCGGCGACGGGGTCTTCGACGTGCAGCACCGAATCCTGCTGCAAAGCGGTGAAACGCGCTGGCTCCACACGCGCGCCCGTACCCGGTTCGAAACTCGCGCAGACGGGAGCCGTCAGTTGTCGCTCACGACCGGGTCGGTGCTGGACATCACGCAGCGCAAGAATCTCGAGGACCAACTGCTCCATTCGCAGAAGCTCGAAGCCGTTGGCACACTCGCCGGCGGCATCGCTCACGATTTCAACAACCTGCTTTCGGTCATCCTCGGCTTCACGGCACTGGTCCTGCGCGGCAAGGACGTTTCGGAGAAGGTCAAGACCCAGCTAGGAGAGGTATTGCGAGCGGGTGAACGAGCATCCGAATTGACGCGCCAATTGTTGTCATTCAGTCGCAAACAAATGATGCGTCCCAAAGTCGTCCAGTTCGACGACGTCCTGCTCGGCGTCGAACCCATGTTGGAGCGCCTGGTGGACGAACGCATCGACGTGGCGTTCCACCTGAACGCTACCGACGCCCGGGTCCACGCCGATCCGACCCAGGTCGAACAGGTGCTCATCAACTTGGTCGTCAACGCCCGAGACGCGATAAGCGGGCCTGGTTGCATCACGATCGAGTCGGAAACGATCGTCGTCGACGCTACGCAATCGAACGAGGACGCGGATCTGATGCCCGGACGCTACGCGATGATCGCCGTGTCGGATACGGGCAACGGCATCGCTCCCGACGTACAGGCGCATGTCTTCGAGCCGTTCTTCACGACCAAACCGCAGGGAGCCGGCACTGGGCTGGGCCTGTCCACGGTTTTCGGAATCGTAAAGCAGAGCGGTGGGAGCGTTTCATTGTTCAGCGAACCGGGCCACGGCACGACGTTCAAGGTCTTCTTCCCAACGACGACCCGACCCATCACGCAAGACGAACCCGCCTCGGTACCGCCACGCCAGGCGAGCGGAGAAACCGTGCTCGTAGTCGAGGACGAAGCGCAACTCAGACGAATGCTGGTCAGCGTTCTGGAGGAATTCGGCTACCGCGCAGTTGCGCCTGCCGGGCCTGTCGAAGCGCTGTCCATCGCGCGCGAGAAGGTCGACGAGATCGCGTTGGTCTTGACCGACGTCGTAATGCCTCAAATGACCGGCAGGCAACTCGCCGACGCGCTCGCGTCCGAGGGCTCCCCCATCCCGATCCTCTTCATGTCCGGCTATACCGAGGACAGCATCGTGACACGGGGCGTCCTCGACGATGGCGTGAACTTTCTACCGAAGCCGATCACCCCGGAGCGCCTCAGAGCAGCCGTGCAACGCGCAGTTGCACTTTCGCCGCGAAACCACCGCAGTGGGTGATCAGCGACGCAAGCGCGATCATCGGAGAGAATCAAAGGCAGATGTTGACAGCCCCTTCCCGGGTGCTTACGCAATCCCCGCTCGAAGTGGTGCAACGGTTGTCGATGCACTCGAGGTAGCCGCATTGGCACTCGCCGGTGCACGGACTATCGTTTGCTTCCCGGTACTCTTCGAGCCAAGCATCGAGCAGCGACGTATCCTCATCCTCGTGAACGTAGCTAGTCCCGCAAACGGGATAGCGCACGGCCTCACAGTCTTCGACCACTTGACAGTGGTTGAGACGCTCAATCTCCGCCTCGATGTCTGCCCGCAGTCCCGCGCTCGAATCGGCGACGCACATTCCGTCGACACAGGCCGACGCTGGTACGGGCAGGGGCGAACACGTCAGCGCGTCACAGTCGAAGTTCACCGCTTCGCAGGTTTCCTGCAGTTCGACGCGCAGGGACGCATACGCAGATTCCTTCGGCGCAGCGACGTGCACGGCACGAGATGGACAGTTCCAAACACAAGGACCGACGAGCTCTGCTCGGCAGTCGTCGTCAGTGTTGCAACCTGACGCCAATTCGACCTCGCGTTCCTCGAGCAGACGCGACGCTTGATGCTCTCCCAACTGACAACCGGTCAGCGTCGAACAGAAGCCGTCGATGCACGCTGCTTCGGCAGCACCGGAGCTGGGACAGCCGGAAGCGAAGAACACACAGCCCAATTCGTCGAAGTCACGACAAATCGACGCGTCGATCTGATCCTGATAGGTCTGAAACTCGTCTGCCGTGTCCCGATTCACACTGGGACCAAGCCCACAGGAATCGGCACACGAAGGACGGACCGCTGCAAACATGCAGTCGGCGTCTTGCTGGCAGCTCTCGTCGTTCTGCCCGCGCACGGCCTGTTCTGCGCGGCGTGCCTGACACACAGCTTCCGCGTTGAGGTACGAGCAAGCCGGTTGCACGCCGTTTGCCGCAGCGCCAACCGTCACCTCCGTTTGGGTTTCCGTGATGCACTCGTAACTCGCGGGGTCGTCGCGAGTGCCATCGACGGGGCCCGGTCCCCCATCGCCTTGCGGCGCGCGACCCGGTAGCGTCACCGAGGTCGTTTTGCCTGCTTTGGACACCTCGACGACGAAGTCGTCGCTCGTGCTGCCCGGTAACGAAACCTGGAAGGAGCCATTGTCCGAGGCGCTGGTGGAACCGTCGTCGCCGGTCGCGGCGTTGGTCACCGTCACGTCACTGCCACCAGGAACGGACCCCACCGAGCCACGAACGACGACGCCGTCGCCACTCGCCTCGACACGGATCTTCCCCTCTTCGACGACTGGCGGATTGCCGGTATTCGTGCTGTTCATCTCCGAGCTACGCGCACCACAAGCCGTGAGCGACGGCGCACCGAGCAGCAGCGCTACGATCAGCACGCCGAGCCCCGAACGCTGCCCACGCAAACGCACTCGCTCCTTTCCGCCGCCGCGTGCGGTCCGCGCCGCGGCATCGACGTCAGCGACACAACGCGAACGGTTCGGGACAAACTGAGTTTCGAAGGTCATGATTTTGGCTTTCTCGGTGGAGCGCCGAGGCACTCCGTGGGTCGTTCCTCGGCAGGGTTCGGCGCTTCGATGACGTGGGACAGCGGGAATAGCTGCAGATTCAGCTGCACGACGCGGTTCGGATTCGGATCCGCATCGCACAGCGCCACCAAGTCCTCCCGCAGTTCGTCGACGCGACGCTGTATCTCGGCAAGCGTGGCGTCACTGGCGCTCAACGTCAGCGAGGTGATGAAACGATGCTGCGATGGCACCGTCTCCATTGCGGCTGTCGCCCGCTGCATCATCTCTGCGTGATAGTTGCGAATGTACAGTCCGCTGGCTTGCTCCCCCGTCGTCACGGCGCGTGTCGACTGGCGCAATCGGCCAGTGCCGTCTCGTTCCAGCATGCCCAGCTTCAGCAGAGATTCGAGCGCCCGCAGCGCTTGCTTCTCGGTGATCGCCGGCCACAGCTGGCGGGCGATGTCTGTCGGTCGTTCGACGAAGCCGGGACACGCGACCATCTCGCGAATGGCAGGATGATACCACGTGGAGTGATACTCCTTTTGAGCGAGGTCCAAGCGCTGAGCTGCACGAAATCGTGGAAACTCGCTGAGCCTTGCGTGCAACTCGTTGCGCCGCTCATCCGTCCTTGCTTGATTGAACGCAACGAGGAGCTTGAAGTACGCCGTCGACTCGGAATTCAAGCGGCAGGCTTTGGCGAACCGCTCGGACATGTCGTCGCTCAGGTTGCGTTTGCCCTCGATGACCAGCTTCAGGTAATTCGGCGCCCCCACTCCGGCAGCCTTGGCGAAGCTGCGATAAGACAGACCCGAGGCCTTCTTCACCGCATAGTACGCCGCCAGGAATTCGCGATAGTCGCGATAACGAAACACGTCGACCGCGGCGCGCCGTCGTCGGGGTGAGTGAGCATCCACGCCGAAGGTTGTGGCACGACCGACTCGCGGAGTCAGCTCAGCTTCTCGCGATTCCGTATTCTACAGCATACGGTCATCGATTCAGAATAATGAATATTTGCCCATTGTTTCGAACACTTGAACAAAGAATACGAAATGCTCTTTTTCGTCCAGAGCCGTCGGTCGCGGCACACCATCCGCGCTATCCACACTCCGGATCGTCGAGCGCGAGACGTACCGGACGCGACGCGTGACGGGCGACTGATGACGTCCAAGCCGGACCCACACCCCCGCTTTCAGCCTTCGCACGCGGCGTGGCAATCCGTCACGATGGGTGCAGCGAGCGACAGCTGGCCATTCGCCTCACCTCCGACGCCTCAACCGTTGACGCAGGAGACGACGGCTTCGCAGGTCTTCTCTTGCCCGCACTTGTACTTGTGTTTGCCCGGGGCGCGCTGGCATTCGATACCCGGGTCGCCGGGCGTGGCGGGGTTTTGCTGTTTCGTGCAGATCCCCACGCGAGCGCACATGCTGACGGGCTCGGACTCGAGCTTCTGAAACGCGAGGGCCTTCAGATCCACTGCGTTGAGCAGACCACGAGGAACGATGCCGCGCTCCCACTTCTTGCCGCAGTACACTTCCGGTTTCGACGTCGGCACGGTGGCCTTGTACATCGCGGCGACCTGGTTGCAGGTTGCGCCATCCCGGCAATAGGCGACGAGCCCGACGGCCTTTGGATTGACCTGAACTTGATGGATCGCCACACGCCCGGGCCGGTTGAGTGAGACCTTGTTACCCAGTACGAACTTGGGATGCGCGTGAAACGCCTGGATCGCGAAGGCCCACACGAAGTCCTCCTTCTTCGCGATGTTGTTCGACACTGCAGCCAACATCACGCTCGGCGCTTTGCAGTCATCGGCAATCGGATTGATGTCTTCGAGCGAGTACTCACCGGGTTTTGCATCGGGCACTGCGGCAGCCGGGTCCACAGCAACGGGAACATCCAGCGGCGCGTCCCCCGTCGCGGCCGGCGCCGTTGGGCTTGCGAGCCCCACTGCCGGTTCTGCCTTCGACTCGAGCTCGGCTTGTTTGGCCTCGAGCTGCTCGAGTTCCTGCTTGGCCCGCTCGGTCTCGGCGCGGGCCTGCTTGGCCTCTTCCTTTGCCTGCCTGGCTTCTTCGAGAGCTGCTTCGGTCGCTTTGGAATCGCAGGCGGTTAGTCCCGCACCGACCACCAACGCCAACAACACCCGAGCCCCACACACCCGACTCCCATTCATCATGCGCGGAAGTGTGCGAGCGACGTTTCGGAAGGTCAACGATCGGCGTGTATCTTCCCCCGGCAGGGCGGAAGGCGGCTCAGAATGCAGCGCGCCGTCCTGGAATAAATTGCACGAAAACCGGGGACTTGGGCCGGAGTGACGCAAAAATCACTCGGGCGAAATGTGGGGCGGCCTTGACCTTCCCATCGTGGGAAGGTCCATGTTCCGAGCGTCATGATGCCCCCCTCAACCGCGCCGCCTCTTCCGCGTCCGAGCGACGGCACCGCCAACGCGTGCGATTTGCAGCTGAACGTCGAGGGGATGTCGTGCGCCAGTTGTGTCAGCCGCGTGGAACGAACGCTACTTCGCGTTCCGGGGGTGCGCGACGCGCGCGTGAACCTGGCGACGGAACGCGCCTGGGTACACACCGACGGTCGCGTGACCGGTGCCCAACTGCAGCAGGCTCTGGACGTCGCGGGTTATTCAGGGAGTCTGGCCAGCGACGACGCGAGCGAGCGGCAAGAGCGACAGCACAAGCACGAACAGCAAGATGAGCGCGACAAGAACGATCTGACCCGTGCCGCGCTGCTGAGCATCCCCGTCGTGGTGTTGGCCATGGGTGGGCATGCGAGCAATGCCTTTCACGCCTGGATCAGCAACACGTTGGGGCGTGACGGCAACAACCTGCTTCAGCTGATACTGACGACGGCGGTGATGCTCGGGCCCGGGCGGCGCTTCTACCGGCACGGCATCCCCACGCTTCTGCGCGGTGCGCCGGACATGAACTCCCTCGTCGCCGTCGGCACACTCGCTGCCTACGGGTTCTCGTTGCTGGCGACGATAACGCCCGACGCGCTGCCCTTGGGTACTGCCCACGTCTATTTCGAGGCCGCAGCGGCGATCATCACCCTGATCCTTCTCGGACGGCGCTTGGAATCGCGTGCCAAGGGGCGCACCTCGGATGCGATCGCACGGCTAGTCCGCCTCCAGCCGAAGACGGCGTGGGTTGCTCGCGGGGAGGCTTTTGCCGCCCTTCCGATCGAGCAAGTGCGAGTGGGGGATACACTGCTGGTCAAACCTGGGCAAAGTGTAGCCGTCGACGGGCGAGTGAGCGACGGACACAGCTACGTCGATGAATCGATGATTACCGGCGAACCGCTCCCCGTCGAAAAGTCGCCGGGGAGTGCCGTCGTGGGCGGTACGACCAACCAGAGCGGCTCGCTGACGATCGTCGCGACCGCCGTCGGCTCGGACACGACGTTGGCGCAGATCGTCAAGCTCGTCGAACAAGCCCAAGGCGGCAAGTTGCCGATTCAAGCCACCGTCGACCGCATCACTCGCTGGTTCGTGCCAGCAGTGATGGGAGCCGCGATCGTGACGTTGGGCGTTTGGCTTGCGTTCGGGCCATCGCCGGCCTTGGGCACGGCCATCGTCAACGCGATCGCCGTGTTGATCATCGCCTGCCCTTGCGCGATGGGGTTGGCCACACCGACGTCGATCCTCGTCGCGACGGGGCGCGCCGCACAATTGGGCGTCTTGTTCCGGGACGGCGAGGCGCTGCAGCTGTTGAGCGAGGCTCGGGTGGTGGCCTTCGACAAAACCGGAACGTTGACGCGAGGCAAACCAACGCTGACCGACGTCGAACTCGCCGAGGGTGTAGACCGCGACGAGTTGCTCGGCCGCGTCGGTGCGGTCGAGGCGCGGTCCGAGCACCCCGTGGCGAAGGCATTGGTGCAGAGCGCGGGTCAGCTCGCCAAGGGCCGTCGCGTGAGCGAGTTCGAAGTCGTAGCCGGAAAGGGCGTACGCGCGACCGTCGACTCGGTCCCCATCCAGATCGGCTCGTTGCGCCTCATCCGCGAGTCCGGTCTGGCGCTCGGTGGGCTGCAGCCACATGTCGATCGCATCTCGTCGGAAGGCAAGACACCGATCTTGGTCGCGAGCGGAGGTCGCGTCGACGCCGTGCTAGCCGTCTCTGATCCGCTCGAGAGAGGAAGTCACGACGCAGTAGCGACGCTGCGTGAACTGGGTTACCGGGTCGCACTCGTCTCCGGCGACGTACGGGCCACGGCGGAACGAATCGGCTCCCAACTCGGCGTCGACGAGGTGACCGCCGAGGTACTGCCCGATGGCAAGGTCGAAGCGGTACGAGACTTGGGCAAACGATTCGGCAGCGTCGCCTTCGTCGGCGACGGCATCAACGATGCTCCCGCTTTGGCAGAGGCCTCTGTCGGCATTGCCGTCGGTACCGGAACCGACGTGGCGATCTCCGCTGCGAGCGTCGTCTTGATGCGCGGAGATGTCCGCGCTGTTCCCGAGGCGATGGCGCTGTCCAAAGCGACCATGAAGAACATCAGGCAGAACCTGTTCTGGGCATTCGCCTACAACGTCGCTCTCGTGCCCATCGCAGCGGGCGTACTGTACCCAGTGAACGGTACGCTGCTATCACCGGTGCTCGCGGCGGGCGCGATGACACTGTCGAGTCTGTTCGTGTTGAGCAACGCTCTCCGCCTGCGCCGTTTTGGCCGCGACACGAAGCACGCCAGACCCGGTGCCCGCCAACAGCCCGAGGAGGCAGCATGAACATCGGCGAAGCGGCAGCACGATCCGGCGTCTCCGCCAAGATGATCCGCTACTACGAGTCGGTCGGGCTGATCGACTCAGCATCGCGCAACGCCGCCGGCTACCGCCAGTACGACGACCGCGATCTGCACACCCTGCGCTTCGTAAGGCGAGCTCGAGACCTGGGATTCAGCGTGCAGCAGATCGGAAACCTGGTGGCGCTCTGGCGCGATCGCTCGCGGCACAGTTCCGACGTGCGGCGCCTCGCCCAAGTGCACATCGCAGAGCTTCAAGACAAGATCAATCAGCTGGAGGGAATGGTCTCCACGCTGTCTCACTTGGTCCATTGTTGCCGCGGCGATGACCGTCCCGAATGCCCCATCCTCGCGGAATTGCAGACCGATGGGTCCCAGCTGAGCCCCACGACGACAGCGCGTCGCGTGAGCGCCACGGGGAGCCGAGGAGCATCCACCGACAGACGAAGGAAAGCCAAGCCATGAAAGTAGCCTATGAAGTCAGAGGAATGACCTGCGACGGGTGCAAGCGCTCACTGCTGCGCGCTCTGCGAGGGGCCGGCTTCGTCGTCGACGATGACGACGTCTCGGTCGCGCAGGGCAGCCTACGACTGGCGCCGGGTCAGGATACGTCGAAGCTCGCCGAAGCCGTCGATGTGGCGGGCTTCGAGTTGGGCCGAGCGCTGACGACCTCAGCTGACTGACGCCGTCGCACGACGTTCGCGCCCGGAGAAGCGTTCTCGGTACGCCGCTGGCGTTATTCCAAGTCGTCGTGTAAACACCCGCCACAACGTGGCCGCATCCCCCAACCCCGTGCGACTGGAGATGTCCTTGAGTGGCAGCGTCGTGTCTTCGAGCAGGCGCCGCGCCTCGTCCAGACGCAGGCGGCGCACGAACTCTGCGGGGGACTCCCCGAGCTCTTGGCGGCACCACCGGCTCAGTGATCGCACGCTCATTCCAGTGGCCTTTGCCAGACGCTCGACAGACAGCGGTTCGGCTGCGTGCTCCACCACGAACGTCGACAGATCACGTAGACGTGCCGGCTCTTTGGATTGGCGCTGCAGCGCAGCGCTGAACTGCGCTTGATTGCCCGAGCGCCGCAAGAACAGAACGAGACGCCGCGCGACGGCCATGGCGACGTCACGGCCATGATCCCGCTCGACCAAAGCCAGCGTGAGGTCGATCCCCGCAGCAACTCCGGCAGATGTCCACAGATTGCCGTCTTGACTGTAGATACCTTGGTCGACGACCTGCGCCGCCCCAAAACGCTCACGCAAGACGTCGAGAAAATTCCAATGGGTAGTCACCCGCTTGCCGTCGAGGACGCCTGCGCCCCCGAGGACGAAGGCTCCCGTACAGATCGACACGACGGTTTCAAAGCGCCGATGGTGTTTTCGAAGCCAGTCGACCAGCTGCTGTTCGGGTTCTGGCACGGGTGGGTGGGGCGTGCCCGCCGCGACGATCGCAATGTCGGCAACGCGCTCGACCCGTTGCGGCAGCGGTCGCACTTCCGCGAGATGCAGGCCGAACCGACTCCGCACGAGGGGAGCGCTCGGCCCGAGAATCTCCATGGTGTAGGCGCTCCGCCCGAGGATGTCGTTGGTGTGACCGAGTACTTCCCAAGGCCCCGCGACGTTCAGCAGACCGGACCCCGGAACGGCAAAGAACCACACCCGCGTCGAGCGATTCAGCATGGATCGAGTGTGCCCGACTTGGCCTAATTTGCAATCTCATTGTCCTTTTGGCCACCGCCAACCGACGCTACATCTTGTCTGAAATGACTGCACAACCCGACCGAGCAAGACCGCTCAGAATCGCGATCAACGGCTTCGGCCGAATTGGGCGCATGGTGTTTCGAGCCGCAGAACTGCGGAATGACCTACAGGTCGTCGCGATCAACGATCTGCTCGAAGCCCCTCACCTGGCCTACCTACTGCGCCACGACTCCGTGCATGGGCGCTTTGCCAAGCAAGTTTCCGCGGAGGCCAACGCCCTTCACGTCGGAGACCGCGCCGTGAGGCTGAGCGCACACCGCGACCCGACCGACGCGCGCTGGGGAGACGAGGGGATCGACGTGGTGGTCGAAAGCACCGGTGTCTTCTTGACGACAGCGGCGGCGACGGCCCACCTCAATAGCGGCGCAAAGCGAGTGATCATCTCAGCCCCGCCCAAGGACGAAACGCCCGTGTTCGTCCACGGCGTCAACGGCGATGGATACGCCGACGAGCCCGTCATCTCGGCGGCCTCCTGCACCACGAACTGTCTGGCGCCCATGGCCAAGGTGGTCGACGAAGCGTTCGGCATTCGCCGGGGTCTGATGACCACCGTGCACGCCACGACTGCCACGCAGAAGGTCGTGGACGGGGTGTCGGGGAAAGACTGGAGATTCGGGCGCGGCATTCTCGACAACATCATCCCCGCATCGACAGGTGCCGCGTCGGCGGTTGGCAAGGTGTTGCCTTCGCTGCGCGGAAAGCTCACGGGCATGGCGTTTCGCGTACCGGTCGCGGACGTCTCCGTCGTGGACTTCACGTGCGAGCTCAAACGCGAGGCGCACTACGTGGAGATTTGCGATGCAATGCGAGCGGCAGCAGACGGCCCCCTGAGCGGCGTGCTCGCTGTCGTCGACGACGACATCGTCTCCAGCGACGTGCGCGGCGACGCCCACACTTGTGTCTTCGACGTCAGAGCAGGCATGCAACTCGACCCGACCTTCGTCAAACTGGTAGCCTGGTACGACAATGAGTGGGGCTACGCGAACAAGTTGCTCGATCTCGCGGCGCTCGTCGCTGGATAGAGGCCTTTGCAGTGGCGGCTCATTGACGCCGCTCAGCGACGCGACAATCGTGCTCGCCCATTTTGGATCCGCTTTGCCCGGAAGAAGTCGTAGCCGGAGACACCTGCTCGGGGTACATGCCCGCGCCACACGGGCGCGAACCGATGAACCCAGCTCGCGCCTCGGGTGGAGTTCGTGGTGGCAGTCCACGCGGAACTTTGAAGGGCAGTTACCCGTCGGAGGTGAAGTCCCACGAGCGAATCTCGACGAGCGGTGCGGTGTGGCAAGTTCACCCGCACGATCCGACCTCACATTCTGTCACTACGCCGTTGATGTCCGACGCCCTTGCCATTCGAGAGCCACCGAGCAAAGCCGCCCTAGCGTGGTGCATTGCGCAAGTCGTCCCTGACAGCGCTCACGCGACGGTCGTCGCAGTTGACCCACTGCCTGGCGGGCTCGACGCCGTCACACATCGGGTGACTTTCGACATCGGACCACGACGGCAACGAGTCGTCATGCGCCGGCTGTTCGTGGCCGACGCCCAACGCGTCGAACACGAACTCGCCGCACTGCGGGGCCTTCCGTTGCTCGAATGGCCCGCGGTACCACGATTGCTGGCCGCGGACCCCGGCGCCAACCACAACGACGCTCCGACTTTCGTCATTTCCCACCTGCCCGGAGCCACGAATCTGAGCGTTGCGGGCAGCGAAGACCGGGCTCGCCAAATGGCTGACGCGTTGCACACCTTGCACGATGCCCTCCCGCGCCAGCTCGTCGGTGTGCCCGAGCTCACGCGATTTCGAATTCCCTCCGACGAGCGACCCGTCGCGCTGCCTGATAGCCTGCCACCGGTAGCGCTGCTGCGAGAAGCCATCGAGACACTGCCAGCACGAGTCGGAACAGAGCAAGTCATCCACGCGGACTATCACATGGGCAACGTGCTCTTCGACGGGAACCGACTGCGCGCCGTGGTGGATTGGGGAACGGCCAGGATCGGCCCGCGCGAATTCGACGTCGCGTACTGCTACATGGACCTGTCTCTGGTATTCGGCGAAGCCACGGCACTTGGATTCATCGAGCACTACGAAACACTGAGTGGGTCACCCATCGCGGCACTGCCGGCATGGACGCTCAGTGCGGCGAGTCATGCCTACCCCGATCCCGCGGCGTGGTTGCCTTCATGGCATGCGTGGGGCCGCGACGAACTGACGGCTGAGCAGGTTCGCGCTCGTCTTGCCAACCTGGTGAACGTGGCACTGGCCGCTCTCTAGCCCGGATACGCCCGTTGATCTGACGAGCCAGAACGTCGCGAGCTTCCGCGCCAGACGCTCATTGGGCCCAGGCATCGACCCAGCAGAGCAATGCGCTAGCCCGTGATACCAGGAAGAATCTCGCCGACTCTGGCCAGGTCCCAATCCGTAGGCCATAAATCGGGGTCGCGACCATTGACGCTGGTCGAGCCATAGCCAGGCTTACCATCACGCTCGTAGTCTTCTGGAGACAAGCCCATGGCTTGAAGCACCGTGACCAGGAAGCGATTGTGGGGGATACCCTTGATCACGTTGCCGTCTTCCTGAGAGAAATACGACCTGCCGTCCCAATCGATGTAATCGAGGTAGCGCCCGGTCTTGATGAACCCTCCCGCACTACCGGCAAGCAAGCACGGGACTGAATAGGCGATGTGATTGAAGCCCAGTTCGTTGCCCCAGTAGACGAGCGAGTTGTCCAAGATCGTGCTTCCCCCCGACTCGGGCACGTCGAGTTTCTCCAACAGCTTGGCAAACAGCTCGTTGCCCCGCGAGCATGCGCCGCGAATTGGCGTTGCCCCAGTCGTGAGCCAACCCGTGCCAGGTACCACCGCTTGCGTCCTCGGAATGGTAGTGCCCTGACAACGTCGCATCGTCCGGATCCGGACCTGGCCCGAGCGCCTTGTGCACACCAATGGTCACGATGCGCGTCAAGTCACAGGCGACCGCTGCCGAAACGATGTCCATCCCACTTCGTCACGATGTCCGTTGGGTTCGTACCCGAGTTGTTCTGTAGAGACTCGGGTTCGAGTGGTGGAGAACAGCTCAGGGCCGAAGCGGTGCCACCGAGTTTCGATTCAATCTCGGCGAGCAGGTTGATGTGCTGCTCTACTTTCAACTTGTCGTCAGCCGACAAGCGGGGACTGTTTCGTAACGTCCGGTACTGATCGAGCACCTTGTCGACGAGCAGCGCATCGGGATCGGGACCACTGGACGTCGGTTCGTCCATCGACGGTTGAACGCCGGCGAATAGATCGTTGAACGCATCGCGGGGGTTGGTCCGCGCCTTGAGTTGCTCCACGGCCCCGCCTTTGCCGTAATCGGTGTACGACATCGAGTCGACCACGCCCTGAGAAATGTGCAGATACCGCTGCGCCGGCGTATTGGGATAGAACTTTGGCGAATAGGCCAGAACCTGATCGATGGTGGGAATGGCCTCCAAACCGTCGGCATCGCAAGGAGTTGCTGCGGTGCAGGAGGAGAAGTTGCCCAACAGGCCGCCGTAATTGTGATTGACCGATGGGAGAAAGTCGAGACCGCGGATCAGGGTGAGCTTGTCCAGAAACGGGTTCAGGTTGGCTCCGATGATTCCGGACACTCCGGCGTCAGTCTTGAAGTCGGCAAGTGGTGCCTGCGTGAACGGTCCACCACCCAACAGCTCGGTAAGCAGCGTGGTGCCATCCGCCTTGCTGCCGTTGTACTTGCTGTCCTTCAAAGCGTAGCCGTTGCCCTCCAGGGACGGGTACCACTGCTTGATCAACTGAGTGCTGAAAGTCTTGAACGTGATGAAACGTTTCGGCGCGCCCGTCGTGCCTGCTGCAACGGAACGAGGCAGCAACGACTCGAGGAACGGCAACGCGAGCATGGCGCCGCCTGCGCCTCGTAGAAAGAACCGACGGGAATGCTTGTTGGGTTGCCTCATCGCGGTCCCACCTTTCGCTGAAAGAAGCCATCGTACTGAGCGATGCGGGCAAATGCCCCTGCTAGACCTTCATCGGGGTCGTCCAGGACCGAGGCCAGATCGCGTACGACACACTCATCGCCAGTTCCCGACTCCGACTCTCGACGCTGCACGAATCGGAAGTAGTTCTGTGCCATGCAGCTTTCGACCTTCTTGCTGTCGACCATGCGCTGCATCAGATCGAGTGCGTCGGCCACGGGCGTATCGTCATCGGTGTCGACGCGCGCAACCGCGGACGTGTTGAGATCGAGTTCGGCAAGAAACTCCCCAGTTTGCTGATCGTAGACCCGCTCGGTCGTGCGATGCCTGCCCAAGGCATCAAAGGACTCGAGCACGTAGCCGATGTCGCTGAAGGTCCCGTGGCAACCTTCGCACAACCCGTTACCTTCCACCTTTGCCTCGAAGCGTTCACGTGTCGTCTGGGCGTCATCTTGCGGCGGCGGATCCAACGAACCCGGTGGAAGGCTGTTAGGATCCGGCTGAGGGAGGACGTCACAGAGCAGCGCACGCCGAATCAACGCACCGCGGTGGAATGGGTTGGTTTGTTCGAGATTGGATACCAACAGTGCCGCACGTTGGAACAATCCGCCCCGCGTCCCTTCGGGCAACGTGGGGTACGTCCCGCCATCGTACGGGTCGACACCATACAGCTCAGCCAGATCCTGAGAGGCGGTTACGGAAATATCCGTCGTCATCAGCTCGGCAAGGTTCGCTGTGCGGTCAAACGTGAACAAGTTCGTGAGGTCGCGCACCTCCTGAACCATGTCGCCGTAGTAGTCGTGTCCCGATTCGCCGATGGCCGTGCCTTCTGCAAGTGCTTTGAACGCGGGACGTGAGGTTTCGAATCCCGTGAACTTCTCCAGCTTCAACCACTCGTTCCAGAACTGCCACAGCGTCTGTCGAGTGCGCGGGTCGTCGAACACTCGCTCGAGTTGCTCCTCGAATCCTTCTGCCGTCGCGAGCGCTCCCTCGTCAGCAGCTTTGAGCAGTTCGGCATCGGGCATCGTCTGCCAGAAGGTGTACGACAGGCGAGAGGCGATCTCGTACGACGTCAATTGCAGGACGTCGGCTGCGTCCGGCGAAACCGTGCCGTCGATTTCGACGTGATTGACGAAACGTGGGGACGACAAGGCCACGACGAGCATGTTCCGCACGTTCTGCGCCGGCGTCAGCGCCGAGTCGTTCAGGTCGATGTACTCGTCGATTTCAGAGTCGCCAACCGGGCGGCGATACGCCAAGCGCAAGAAGCGCGACAAGAAGTCGCCGGCACATTCGTCCGTCAACGGTGAGTCGAGCGCACAATCGCCAACCAGTGCCTGCAAGCGATCGGAACTCGCCGCAACCGCGTCGCCAACGGCGGTGCCCACATCGAGATAGCCCTGAACGTGTTCGAGGGAGATGCGATTGTCGAGCCCTCGAAACGCATCTCCCAGGCTGTCGTCGGGGATGGCTTGCAAGGGTGAGTCGACCTCGATGGCGACGTCACCGACCCCCGCTGCGTCGAGCAAGTCACGCACGGTGTTGCGATACTGCACGGTACTGAGCTTCATCAACGGCGACACGCCCGGCTCGCTCACTTCACACGCAACGTCGACGCCACCAGGGTCAGCATCGTCCGGCAGCGCGCCGGGGCCACTCTCGTTACCCAAACTCGGCGACGGATTCGAGGGAGAGCTCGGGTCGTCGTCGCTCGACGGATCGCCAGGTTTCACATTCGGGGAAACGGGATCATCGGGGTCGCTACCGCTCGGGGAGCTGGTCGGCGGGTCGTCGTCACGAGAGCCGGCACCCGGTTTGCCTTTGCCCGCACCAGACCCCGGCTCCGAGGCCGTGTCGGGTGCACCGATGCTCCCGCAGGCAGAGACACTCGAGCCAAGTACCCCGAGCGCGGCCCAGAGCAACGGTGTCGATAACATCAATCTGGAGGGCGGCCCATCGCTGGCGTTCCCCAAACGTCCCTTGCATCGTCGTAGTAAGGTCATTCGCTCTCTCGGCATCGGGTTAGTACCCTCGGAGCGCAGGCGCGGCTCACCGATTTGCCACTTCCGATCTCCCACTGGAGACGCCACTGTGTGACAGGGTGACAGGGTGACAGGCGAGCTACGGCGCTTGCCGAGGACTCGCGGCAATGCCTGGTATCGATGGTGGGACGCGCGACTCTCGGCGCAGGTGTGGCTCCTCAGCGAAACGGAGCACGCCATCTCGGGGCAAGCACCCCTGAATCGCCCGATCGTTGCGCGCGCACCGACGTGCCGCTCGTCGGGCCTCCGTCAGCCCGGTCCTACCGATCAATGAGCATCATCGGGCACCGGCGCGCACTCGTTCGGTGCGAGTAGCCCGCAAATGAACCCGGAAGGGCACTCTCCACAATCCACCAGATCGCCGCAACCGTCACCGATGAGCCCACACTCGGCGTTCTCGTCATCGCAGGTCAGCGGTGAACAGTCGGGCGGGTCACACTTGTAGGCCTTCTTCAAGCCACACACTTGTCCCGCTGGACACGGACCGCAATCGACCTGCCCGCCACAGCCGTCTCCGATGACGCCACACTCGGCATCTTGATCGTCACAATCGAGCGGAGGGCAGGTCGGCGGTTTAGCGCATTGATTTGCCTTCTCGAGCCCGCAAATCTCTCCGGGAGGACAGGGACCGCAGTCCAGCAGACCACCGCAGCCGTCGGCGACTGAGCCGCACTCGGCGTCTTGTTGTTCGCAACTCGACGGCTGGCACGTGGTGGATCCACAGACTCCGCCGGACAGGCAAATCTCCCCCTCGGGGCAGGTGCAATCCACGGTACCGCCGCAACCGTCGGGGATCGCTCCGCAGCGACCGGTACAGTCGGCAACTGGTTCACACTGCGGAGGCTCCTGCTCGGTGGTCACACACGAACCGAGATCGAACAGCATGTAGAGCAGAACCTTCTCCTGATTCGTCAGATCGCCGCTACAGTGGTTGGGGAACACGGCGTTGGCAAACGCACTAGCCGACCCTCCCGACGAAACATGAAAGCCGCTGTACGCCACGCGACCACAAATGGCATCGTCGGGAGCGCCGTAGGGCGTGTTGAACGAGTACTGCTGCACCCACGGCGTTCCCGAGACGTCGCGATAGACGAACTCCTCGGAGAATTCGTTCACGGATGACGACAAATCCCGAGGGTCGAGAATGTCGAACCGGTACTCATCGGCGTTGGCATCGTAGGTCGCGACGTTTTCGTTGACCAACCACTGCGAGAATGACTGGATTTTTGCCGGGTTGGCGCGGGGCCTGCCGACGGAAACGATGCCGACTCCGTTGGCGGGCCCGCCCCCTGCCGTGCCGGTGAAGTTTGCGGATGGCGCCAGGCCTGTATCGATCCAAGTCGCTGCGTCGTAGGGGACCGTGCCGTTGTCGAAGATCCACGTGTAGCTCAAATGGCTCGCAAACATGCGGCCGCCGCTGTTGACGTAGTGGCGCACGTTCTCGTCGGACGTGTCGTAGTCCCCAAAGCCCGGCCCCTCGCAGTCGAAGACCACCATGTCGTAGGCAAACAGACGCGACAGAGTCGAGTGCATCTCGGTGTGAGACGTCGAACCGCTCGCCATCCGCGCGCCGTTTCCGCGGTACATGTGAACACGCGCGGGTTCCGTGCCACTTGCGCCCGGTTCGGAGAACTCCGACTCATCGACGCCCATCTTGTAAAACACGCATTCCATCGCGTCGATCTGCCCCGTGGAAACCGCGATCTGCGGAATGTGCGCACCGATGCCGTCCGTGGACGTTCTCGGTAGCCGGGTCTTGATCGGGGCTACCGACGTGTCGACGCACGCGGCTTCGTCCGGCAGAGTCATGGCCTCCGCGCGACGGAACTTGCCAATCTTGACGACGAGCAGGAATTCCTCACCGACGGGGATGTTACCCTCCAAAGTGTACTGCCCGAGGGAATCGGTGGTATCGCTCGCTAGAACCGGACCCAGGTCTTGCTCGTCACACCGATCGCAACTCGTGCTTCCCTCAGGGATGCCTGAAGCGATGTCTGGAAGCTGTCCTCCGTCGTTGTTCTTGAGGATGTATACGAAGGCGTTCGGCACCCCGACCTGGTTGGCGGTGTCGTCGTCGGCCTTTCCCGGAGTGATCACCCGTCCTTGCAAGCGGGTGAACTCGCCGGTAGCACAAGTCGGAATCGAATCGCACACATCGCAGTTGTCCCCGCCACCCCCAGGCGCACCGCTGACACACTGAGTGGGTCCGGTCACTCCGCCGACGCAGGTTTCCGTCGCGGGATTGCAGCTCAGACCTTCCGTCGAACAATCGTGCAGATTGCCGCATTCATCGATGGCCGTCCCACATTGCCAGCCGAGTTCTTCGCAACCCGCGGCGGGGACACATTCCGTCGTTGGCAGGGGGTCACACTGAAACGGCGCGAGGAGCCCACAAAACTCATCCTCAGCACAACCACCGTTGACCTCGGCGCAGTCGAAGGAGTGGGCGTCCCCCACGCCGCAGCCGTCGAATACGGTGCCGCATTGCTTGCCGTCGCAGGCGGCCTCGGCCGTCTGCGGACGGCACTGCGCCCCAGCGGAGGCATCGCCGATACCTCCGAATACGGAGTCACACACAAAGCGCTCGACGACTCCGCAGGCTTGTCCGTCTTCGCAATCGCCGCACTTGTACGAGCCGCCACAGCCGTCGCCGACCTGACCACACTCACGATCCTCGCATGCGTCCGCTTCGGGAATGGGGCTGCACAAGTCGGCCAACGGCGTGCAAACGTTGGCTTCGACGATCCCGCAACGCGCGTCTGCATCGCACTTGCCGCACTCGACAATCCCACCGCAACCGTTTGAAACTGCTCCGCAATCAGCGTCCAGTTCCTTGCAGGTCTTGGGCTTACAAGGCTCTTTCGGCTCGTCGGGGCCGAAGAGGTCGTCGCTCGGCACGAGCGGCCCGGTGCCCCCCACGCCGCCGTCGGGCGACTCGTGAGCATCGTCGGAATCGCCCCCGCCGTCTCGTTGGGCAGAATCGTCTTGATCGAGCGCGTCGTCATCCGCCTCGACGGTGGGCTTGCTGCTACAGGAAATGGATAGACTGAGGGACAGAACCGAGATGAGTACGAGTCGCAGCATTCATTCCTCCCAGCCGTGGGCTGCTTGCGTGGGTCGCCGGTTGCACGCAATGGGAGATAGTAACATTCGTGATCAGCTGACCGCGATGTGGGCGCGAACACACGCCGCCGATCCGGCCGCTGGCATTGGAATCGACCTCCGACGGTGACACGCGATTGAATCCCACCGTTCGCTGCGCACTGCCTCCCCCTCCGAATTCGACGAATTCGGGAGGTGACCACCCAAGGTCCCGGGACCACAGGCGTTCCTGGTTCCCATGCGATACCAACTGATGCTCCCGAGGTTCCAACTTCGAACGACGTTCCTGGTCGGCGCCGCGATTGTCGCGTCGAGCCTGATGTTCGCCTGCGCGCGGCAAGAGAGCACCCGCGCCCGTTTGGCTGCAACTGAAGCGCTGAACTGTGCACCGTCCGAAGTGAATACAGTCCTGCTCCGAGAGACCTCGAAGGTCCGTGAGTGGGGGGTCGCGTGCGACTTCACTTACACGCGCATCCATTGCACGGACGCCGGTTGCCGGCGAGCGGAGCCCAAACCCCCCTGCATGGGCAACCTGACCTGTTTCGAAGAGAACCCTGAAACCCTCGCCTGGGAACTCCCCTCGCCGGCTCGTGATTCATCGCATCGGTGACCAGCGGTCAGCGCCAGACCACGTCCTCTTCGGCGTTTGCAGAGAACGAGTTGCTGACTGAATGGTCCGTATCATCGGACGCCGCTTTGGAGATCCCTGCGCTCGCGTTGTCGTGGAAGGAGCTTGTCGTGGAAGGAGCTGTTGGTAACGCTGATCGAGCGCCCGAGGATCAGCACGGCAGAAGCACCATCGCCACCGCCGTGCGCGACATCGATGAATTCGACGCGACTCTGACTGTTGCCGTTGCTACCAATCTGAATCGAGTTCCAACAACCAGGAACGGGGTCGAGACCCGAAAACGTGATCGGGTCCGCTTCGGTCCCGATCGCCGTCAGCCGCGCGTCGTCTCCGTTGTAACCAACGACGATGACCGAATCCGCGGCCATGAGGAAGTCCGTACCCGCATCGATCGTGATCTGCGCCCCCCGCGGATTCGAATGAACCCACCGAGCAAGTAAGGAGCACCCATCGGCGAGATGCTGCCATCTTTGACGATGGTCCCCGAACTGACGATCACTCGATCGTCTTCGTTTCCGGCGAAGTTGCTGCCGCGAGGCGCGGTCAACAGGGCTTCCGCCGTCACCGTCAGCGGAGCCATCGCGGTCGCGCTAGTCGTCCAATGCTCACTTGCAGGCACGACGTCGCAGCTCCCGAGCGCGCCAGCAACACCATTAACCCACCCCCACCCAAGCCACGACCATTCGACACCAAGCGGCAATGGACGCCCTCCAACTGCAACACGGGCGGCGGAGCAACATCTCGCCCGGATCTTCCCGTTTCGCGCCGTATGCCGCGCATTTCAACGTGACCAGCGAACCGCCACCCGCGACTTGCCCCCGCGGTGTGGCCTCACTATGACTCCGACATGATTCGAATCTACGGAATCGCCGAACGACTCAACCCAATCAAGGCTGAGCTCTCCGACGTCATCAACGACTCCATGGTGCAGGCGCTGGAGTTTCCGGCGAACAAGCGGGCACACCGCTTCTTTCCGATGGCTGAGGAAGACTACTACGCCCCCGCCGGTCGCACTGACGCGTATGTCGTCATCGAGATCAATCTGATGTCCGGTAGAAGCGAACAGGCCCGAAAGAACCTGATCAAGACGCTGTTTACCAACATCGAGAAGCGGGTCGGCATCACGCCGGTGGACGTCGAGATCATGATCTTCGAGAGCCCACCGTGTAACTTCGGGTTTCGCGGATTGACAGGCGACGAAGCGCAGTTGAACTACAGAATCGACGTCTGATCAGCCCGGGACGCTGGTCTTCAGACCTCCAGCCGCACCCGCTCCTCGTAGAGCGCGCCACCCTGACCGATGTCCGTCAACTTCGCTTGGACCAGTGCGTTGCCACTCGCCCCGAGATGGAAATGACCGCCCTTCGGCACGATCACGACGTCAGAACGTTGACGAGCGTCGAGCCGAACGACCACGTCGATGCAGCCAATGGCAGATCTCAGGCGGCAGCGCTGCCCATCGCTGACTCCGGGAGCCACCGTTGGATTGATCGTGGCAGTCAGCACGTCGGGGGGGGCTCCCGCCCATTGAGACGACTGGGCCTGTCGAGTGGACAACGCGAGCAGCTGCAATGGAAACTGTTCAGGATCGGGCGACTCGGGCTGCGCCGGAGGCGGTGGGCGGTCGTGAATCAACTGAACGCGACCCGTTGCCGTCGCGAAACGTCGTTCGGAAAACAAGACGCGTTTGGCCAACGGATTGCGCACCGGCCCGCGTTCGAGTTGCTCGAGCCCGACGCCGCTGCCCTCCAATCGATGAGCGAGAAAGCGCCGCTTCCACTCACGTGCGGAGCCGCGCAGCGAGTCTCCGAGCCCAACCCGTTCAGCGAGGTCCTGAACGATCTGAAGATCGCTGCGGACGCCAGTTGGCGGCTCCACGACGGGACGGCTCACCCCGAGAAAGTGGTGTCCGTACGCACCCACCAGATCGTCCTCCTCCAACAACGTGGTCGTCGGCAAGACTAGCGTGGCCAGGCGCGCGGTATCAGTGAATTCCGAATCGACGACGACGGAGAACTCCGTCGAGCGGATCGCTCGGGCTACGCGCTCACTATCCGGCAGCATCGCGCCCGGGTTGCCCGCGGTAACCCACAGGGCGCGGATCGGCGGTTCCCGCGCCGCCAAGACCTGCTCACCGAACAGCGGCTCACAAATCGTACGGGGAGGCGGAGGCACTTGGGGCAACGCGCCCTCGAGCCCGTTTCGGCGACGGTAGTAGAACGACACTCCTCCGCCAGCGATTCCCAGATTGCCGCTGATCGCACACAACGCATCCAACGCGCGGACGATCGCCCCGCCGTTGCTACGTCGTCCCATTCCCCAGCCGACCACAATCGCGCATGGCTTGTCTGCGAGGCGGCGCGCCAAGTCTTCGGCCGCCGCCACAGGGACGTCCGCTTCCCGACACCAATCGGCAACGCTCTGCGACGTCGCCAGACCCTCGAATTCGTCGAGGAAATCGCAGTAACGTGCGGCTTCCGGATCGATCGCGCCTCGAACGAACAGCAGATGCGCCACTGCCATCGCCAGCGCGAAGTCACCACCGGGCGCCAGCTGGTGATAGGCATCGGCGAACTTGGCCCCCTCGTGATGCACCGGATCGATCAGCACGACGCTGGCACCCCGAGCTTTTGCATCGCGCAGCACCATCAGCGTATGCGGCGACGAGGCGTGTACGTTCTTACCCCAAAGCAGAATGTGACGTGAATCGAGCAGCGTGTGCAAGTCACTGCTGTCGCACTCACCAAAGTCCATCGACTGCGCGGCCTCGCCAGCGCCGCTGCAAATGTCGCCCTGTTTGACGGTTACCGGCCCGAATAGAGCAAAGAAGTAGTCCGTCAAAGTCTTGAGCAACCCCAGTGATCCACCGCTGCGATAGTGAAAAATCGCCGCTCCGCCCGACTCCTCCCGAATCTTCGTCAGACGCGTCGCCGTGACGGAAAGCGCTTCATCCCACGTCACCGGAACGAAGGCGTCACCTTTGCGAAGCAGCGGTGACGTCAACCGTGCGTCGGAGTACTGACGCGTCAGGAACTGGTTCGTCCGGTAGCAGAGAAAACCGCGGGTCACCGGGTGGGACGGATCACCCCGCAGCCGTACGACTCGTCCACGCTCGACGGTGGCACGGATAGCGCAGGTGTCTGGGCAATCTCGATTGCAGAGGGTGACGCATTCTCGCTGAACTTCCATTTCTCCTGGTTGGGTCATGGCACCTCCGGTTGACGATCACTCCACACACCCACTTAGAGTACTACGATGCTGGCGTCGAGCCGTGCGGTTCGATCGGCGTCGGAGTGACGAACAATCTGTCGAAGCGACGGATCTGCACCAATCCAGGTTTGGCCCCTCTGGGTTTGGAGACGTCGCTCACCCGACAGACGTGCACCTCCACCCGACGCGCCGCGCGCGATTTGCTGTACCAAGCAGCCAGTTGGGCCGCCCGTTCTACTACTTCTCGCGGGGCAGAAACGCTCCCGGCTTGGCGGATTACAACATGACTGCCCGGCACTCCACCGGCCACATGCAGCCACAAGTCAGTCTTTTCCGCAATTTGGAACGTCAGCACGTCGTTCTCCACTGCCCCCTTCCCAACGAGCACCTCCCAGCCATCCAAGTCGACAGTCCGGTAGGGTCGGCCTTTGCTGCTCATGGCCGGAGTCTCGCTCGGTCACGTGGGACATCGCAACCACCCTCGCCTTGCAGTGGGTGCGCGCTGCCTCGCGCATCCCGCGGGCCAGCTCATGGCGCCCGTTCGACGACGACGCCAATGCACGCCCGCGACGGACACGTCGCATCACACAGACACTACGCGCGAGGTCGACCCCGTCCCGCTGCGAAGCGACTCGACCCGCGACCCCCCGACGCAATGCACGTCCCGCGGGCTCACGCGCGAACGAGATGCCACGCTTGACGCCATTCGTATTTCGCTTGGCGTCGATAGTGCCTGATCGCGCGAATCATTCTGTCTCTCCTCTACTTTTCCCGATATCTGACACGCGGGTGGTCCGCTTGGGTCGAGGCACCGTCAAAACCTGCATACGGCAGAGCAATTCGAGGCGCGAGTCGAGCTCAGTCAGTGGTTTGTGGTAGGACGTTCTTCCGTTCAGAATAGGACGGCGAACGCGCAAAACGTTCACTCTAAGGGTTAACGCCCCCGCCCCGGCATGACGCACGCTTCGAACTCCATCGACCAGCACGCAGCGCGCGAGCGTGTCTCGGACGGCGCCGACGGATCCGTTACTGGGCCTGCAGTCACCGGACCCACGGAGGCGCCCCGCACCCCGCTGGAGTTCAACCAACTGGTCCACGACCACATGGACTTCGTCTGGCGGGCGCTTCGGCGTTTCGGAGTCCCAGAAGCCGAAGTCGACGACGCCACCCAGCAGGTATTCTTGCTGGCAAACGACAAGTTGCCGGTGATACGTGCTGGCAGTGAACGCTCGTTCTTGCTTGCGGTAGCTACACGGATTGCATCTCACGCGAGACGTGCCAACCAGCGTCGCGAGGCCGCACAACAGCGCCTATCCGAGCACCAACTCGAAACCGCACCAAGCCCAGAACACTTGGTGGCACGGGTCGAAGCTCGCGACCTACTCGATCGCGTTCTAGATGAGATGCCCGCGGAGGTGCGAACTGTATTTGTTCTTTTCGAGCTGGAAGATCTGACAGTTGACGAAGTTGCGCGCCTGCTGAAGTTACCACGTGGTACAGTTGCCACACGCCTTCGACGCGCCCGGGGGTTGTTCCGCGATGCGGTCAATCAACTGAGACCCGGGCGGATAGGGGGCGGCAAGTAATGGACCCCGTACGGATCATGGACAACACGACGGACCCGCTGGAGCTGGCGCTGCTACGAGCAGGTCGAGAAGACTGCATGTCGGATGCGAGTCGTCGCGGCATCCTGAGCGCCCTGGGTGTGATGATGCCAGTGGTTGGAGCTGGGCTTACGTCCTTGCCCAGCGCCGTCCACGGTGACGGCAGTGTTTCAAACGGCAGTGTTTCGAATCCCGCCACGACCGAGCCGGCGCTCGACGTTTCGGGAGCCGACACGTTTGGAAGCCAGTCCGGCGTCATTCAGACCAACCCGGCAACTGCCGGCGCCGCGAAAGGCGCGGGGTCCATTGGCGGCCTCGTCGGCAGTGGGAGCGGACTCATCGGCGGTAAGGGTATCGCTTTGGCAGCCGGCGCGATCATCGCCGGCGCGTTGGCGCTTTGGTCGACCAGCACGCCTTCACCGACTGACGCCGTTTCGGTGACAGGTGCGCCGATAGCTGCTGCAGATGTACATCCTGAAACCGCAGCCTCGCTGGGCGCACGGCCCGAGCTGAAACCGGGCGACGGCAGGGGCAAGTCGCCCGCGCCCGGCGCGCAAGCGCTCGAGCCCAGGAATGTCGATTCCGAGAATGACGATTCCCGTAACGCGGCGCGGGCAGCCTCTGGTGCAGCGGAGAGTGGCCTCCCCGAAACAGCTGAAACGATCCGCGACGAGGCAGAGTCTCATGCCCTGGGTCAATCGACGGCTCGCGCACAATCCGCAGCTCGAGGCGACGAGCCGAGCCCAGCGGGAGGCAGCGGACCCGCGCATTCTCCAGCTCGAATCGACGGACGCACCGCGACAGACAAAACAAACGAGGACGTCGGTCGCCCTGCGCGACCACGGCGCGCCGGAGGACAATCGTCGCCCGAACCTGTGGCACGCAACGCACGGCAGCGGACGGCAATCGGAGCGGGCCAGGTCCGTTCACCCAATGACCCAGTACCGTCCGATGGGGATCCGAGTACCCTCAGCCTCGAACTGAAGCAAATCGATTCGGCGCGCAGAGCGCTGGTGAGCAACTCGCCCCGCGTTGCGCTGCAGCGGTTGAAGGACTACCACGAGCGCTTCCCCAATGGCCGTCTCAGGACCGAGGCGACGATCTTGCGGATCGAAGCGTTGATGGCCGCTGGTGATCGGGCAGGTGCGGCGCGACTGGGCAAGTCGGTTCTGGATCGGGCCCCGAACAGTCCCTATGCGCGCCGCGTGCGCTCGTTGTTGGGCGACGAGTAAGCGTCGTCGACTGAAGAAGTCGCAATGAGCCACTCGACCTCGGGAACGGCGACTCAACCGCGATATCGAGTACCCAGGACACCGCGAGGAGGCACCTTCCGCGGGGCGCTCGCGTCGAAGTCATCTCGTACACCACGGTCGGCGTTGCTCGCCGCTGCAGCGCTCGCCCCGACGGTGCTCAGTTGCCGCGAAGACGTGTCTCTGGGATCGTGGAATACGGCGTTCGTCCCGGTAACGACACAAGCCGAAACCCCGACCGTCGTGGCATCGCAGCCTCCGCCTGCGATGGAAGCGGGCGCCCCCCAACCCACCGTCGAGCCTCCGCCGATCGTCGAAGCAGGAACGATTCCCACCGGGTCGGCAGTGAGAGACGCCGAACCGTCAACGATGGCGGAAGCCGATGCCCCCGCATCCCGACCTTCATTTCCTGAATGTAATGCTGAAGGTGAACCCGGACGGTTCAACCTCCCGGGCGCCGCGTTTGGGTCGACTGAGGTCGCCACCGACTGGACATGGACAGATCCGGTCGACTCGATGCAGTGGGACCTGATGATTGAGCGCGACGTTCCAGAGCAGCCGCCGGGTTCACCAGATACGGGCTACTACTGGCAGCAGCACATCAATTTCGTACAGGGGGTTGCCGGCCGGTTGGGCCTGCAAGCAGGTGGCATCTATCAGATCGACGATCCACCCGTGTTCGAACTGACGAAGATTGCCGTGTTCTGGCTATCGGGGCCGCCCTTGGACGCAGAACTCGGCGACATCGATTTCCCGGACGCGCGCATCGACGA
>QJWJ01000218.1 GCA_003235365.1 Deltaproteobacteria bacterium | reverse complement strand
GATTCATCCCACCTGGAACGCCTCTGTGTGCACGGGTGATATCGGTCGCCTGAATCTCTCGGACAGCAGAGGAGAGCTTCCACGCGCGGTCGATCTCGAGTCGCGGACCGCCCGGTTCGCTTTGCTCGCTTCGCTCGGTCCGGATGCGCCAGACACTCCCCTCGCCAGGTCCCAACGTGCCGCTCTGTTTTCTCGTCGTGCTCCGCAGGCGCCCATCGCGCTTGTTCGCAACGGCAAGGAATTCAAGATCTCCGGCGACCAGAGCACCGTGAAAGCCGGCACCGAGATCCAGGTGAAGACCGAAAGACCGCAAGTCACTCTCAGTCTGGCTGAAATGGATGCGGGCTCATGGGTCATCTTCGAGCTGCCGGGCTTCGCCAACGCAGCCTCCGGAACGGAGCAGCGCAGCATGAACGCGTTGCGCCAGGCGAGGGAGACTTCGTGGTTCAAGGACGGGGATGCCCTCTGGGTCAAACTGGTGGCCGCACCTCCGGTCATGCAGGTTATTCGTCCAACGGATCTGCAAGCCAGTATCACGGTCAGCCGATAAGAAACGGCGCGATGTCAGAGTGTGGAGTGGGCTTCCCCCACTCCCACTCAATCGTCGCCGTTCCTTATGCGACCCCCACAGGGGGAAACAAGGTGATGCGGTCCTCTCTTGTGCTGGTGTTCAGCGTCCTGGCGTGCGCCGTGATCGGGTCGGCGTGTGCGACCGACGTCCCCCCGGCCTCTGAGGCGACCACCGCGGAATCCGTAGAGGCCGCTGAGCAGGAGATCAACGACCTCCTCGACACCTACATTCACGCTGTCGAGGGGCTGGATTTTGATCTGTTCCTGACGCTCTGGGCCAATCCGGACGATGCCTCGTTGATCAGCCCAGCGAGCCGACTGTCCTCACGGCCTGAACTGGAGGGATTCTTCCAGGACCTGCGAAACGCGTACACCGAGCTGCGCCTCGAGCCGAGCAACGTGTCGGTCGGAATCGAGGGGTCGGCCGCCTGGGCCGCGTACGACTGGGAGCTGACCGGGACGTTTGCCGACGGGTCGCCCGCCAAGTTCAGCGGCTGGGAGACGCAGGTCTATCGGCGCACCGACGCCGGGTGGCGCATCGTTCACCTTCACTACTCGGTACCGTTCGTCGTGCCCGACACGCCGTAACCGCGACGGCAGGACTGACGTGAGAGTCCTTCGCGCGCGCTCAGTTGGCATCGTCTGCGCCGTCTGCCTCCTGTCTATCACGTGTCGGTCTCCTCAGGACGCCGTCGAGCCGAGACGTGCGGTGCCGGTCGATCCCATCGAGGGCGTGCTCGACGCGTTCGAGTCGCACGAGCTTGTGGCACTCGACGAAGGCGACCACGGCAACGATCGAGGGCACGCGTTTCGCCTGGCGCTCCTGCGGGATCCGCGCTTTGCCGCCATTGTTGACGACATCGTGGTCGAGTTCGGGAGCGCGCGCTATCAGGCCGTCATGGACCGGTTCGTCCAAGGAGAGGCCGTCGAGCCCGAATCCCTGCGACGCGTGTGGCAGGACACGACCCAGCCGCACGACATCTGGGACGGGCCGATCTACGAAGAGTTCTACCGGGCAGTTCGCGATGTCAACGCGTCGCTGCCCCCAGATGATCGGCTTCGCGTGTTGCTTGGCGATCCCCCTATCGAGTGGGAGTCGGTCGACAGCCGAGCCGACCACGCCACATGGTTCGCGCAGCGGGACTCGTTCCCGGCGACCCTGATCGAGCAGGAGGTGCTCGCGAAGGGCCGGCGCGCGCTGCTCATCTACGGGAGTGGCCACCTGGTCCGGCACGTCATCGGCATCAACTACAGCGAATCGGACGAGCCGTATGCGCTGCCTCTGGTAAAGCTCCTCGAGCGGTCCGCCCCGAGGCCCAGCGTGTTCACGGTGTGGACGAACACCTTCACCGAACTGGATGCGATTCAAGCGAGCGTCACGGAATGGACGGTGCCCAGCCTGACACTGGTGTCAGGAACCGTCCTCGGTGCGGCGGACTTCAGCGACTACTACCCTTTCCAGACGGAGCGCGGCGAGATTCGGGGAGGCGAGTACGTGCCGATCAGCGAGGATGAGTGGCGCCCACTTCCGATGGAACAGCAGTTCGACGCCGTCTTGTATCTGGGTTCGCCGACAACGCTGAACCAGTCGCGCGTGACGCCGGCGCTGTGTGCCGACTCCGACTATCGCGAGATGCGGCGCGACCGCATGCGACGCACGGAGATGCCGCCAGAGATGGACGGGCTGACACCGTACTGCGAGGAGATGCTGGGACGGTGACGCCTGCTGCTCGCCGCAGATGATCCGCCATTGACGATACTCCGCCCGGTGAAGGCGCCAACGCCATCGGCCCCATCCTACGGGGCTTCATCCCGATACATCGGCGCTTCGATAGGCGGTCTAATTACCCCGGAGAGCGCCGCACAATCACGACATCGACCTTCTTGCGCGCGTAGGCCACGCGACGCTCAACGAGGAACGCGGGCGCCTCGTCATCGGGCACGGCTCGAAAGCCGATGTGGCCGTAGAAGCTTGTCAGCCACGGATACGGGAGGCAGTAGCAGGTGACATCGCCGAGCGCGTGCTCGACGGCTTCGAGCAGCCGCGTCCCGATGCCTTGGCGTCTGAGGTCGCTCCGCACGCGCATCCCGCGCAGCACCGTCACGCCGTGCTCCCGCGCGAGTCGCAGGGCACCGACGACCGCCGACGACTCCCAAGAGGCGTACAGAGCGTCCTCGTCGTGAATTGGCTGAACGTAGCCTTCGGTGCGCAGGAACGTCGCAACGACGTCCCGAGCCTCCCCCGTAACTGGCCCCTGAATCGCTACGCCCATGGTGTCCAACTTACCTGTCAGTGGGGCTCGACGGCAGCCGAGCGTAGTGTCGCTGGACAGTCGGCCTCACGCAACTCACTCGTTGTAGATCGCCCGACGCCAGTCGAGAGCCCGGTGCTCGACACCCCGACCGTCGAAACGGAGTTGCCACCCGGGATCTCAGCGACCGAGGAACGGCGCGCGCCTTGCGCTCGGTGACGGAGGCGTATCATCGGGGCGTGCGAGACCTGCCGTGCCACTGAAACCTCTGGGGCTTGTCGCGCTCCTGGTCGCACCACTGGCGCTCCAGGCACAAGATGCCCACAACCAGACGTTCGAGGTTGCGTCGGTGAGGCCCCAGAGCGGGGTTGCCGGCGGGGGCTCTTCGACCGGGACTCGTTTCTATCGTCCAGGTTCGACCCTGCGGCAAGTCATCCAGTTCGCATACGACCTGTCGAGAGTGCGTCTCGAAGGCGGACCAGAGTGGATCGGAACAGAGTTCTGGGCGATTGACGCGAGGTCGCTGTCCCCAGCGACAGCCGACGAGATGCGCGTCATGGTCAAGGGGCTGCTGGCCGACCGCTTCCAGCTGAAGACCCGCGTCGAGAGCCGCGAACTGCCCGTCTTTGACTTGCGTGTGACGCGTCAAGACGGGACGCTTGGGCCGAACGCGACGCCCCCGAACTGCACACGGATCGGTGCGCGCTCGTTTGAGAGCCTTCGCGAGGCCGGCGAGATCGCGTGTGGTCCTGCAGGTACGGTTGGGTACCGCCTTGACGGAACCTCGTATCACCGCCTGTATGGCGTCACGATGTCGGAGTTGTCCAGATACCTCGAGCCGATCACCGGTCGCGTGGTTCGCGATCGAACTGGTGTCACTGGCGCGTTTGACATAGATCTGATCTTCGCGGGCGACGTAGGCCGGCTCAGAGGCGCACCGCCGGCGCCATTGCCGGATGCAGTGCCGCTGCCAACCGCGCTCGCGGAACAGCTCGGGCTGAGGCTGGAGTCCGCCACGGGATCGGTCGGGGTTCTCGTGATCGAGTCCGTCTCGCGCCCTACGCCCAATTGATGCCCACCGACAACGTGCTCGGCGCCGGCGCTGCTACGGCGGTCGTGGGCGGGCTCTATTCGCGACTTCGTCATCCTGCGTATGCCGGCTCTCTGCTCGCGCACTTCGGTCTCGGACTGGCGTTCTCGAGCTGGTGGCCCCCGGCGTGTAGCGCTCTGCCCCATCTGGTCGCGATCGGCTATCGGATCCACGTCGAGGAGGCCGTGCCTCAGGAGACGTTCGGACCAGCCCACGCACACTACGCCCGGAGGGCAGAGCGCATCGTCCCCTGGGTGTACTAAGGCGGCACCGCCAAACGACGGGTCAGTCTCCACGGGAACTGCCCCTTCAATTGGGAGCTTACGAATCGACCTGTATGCCAGCCCTTCGCATTGCTCAAGCTCATGCGGCAGACCTTGGGCGATACATCGACATGCTCGAGGAGGTCGCGGAGTGGCTTGCCGAACGTGGAATCCGGCAGTGGCGTCCGGGCGGCTTTCGTGCCTCGGAGGGCTACTACGCGGAATCAATCGGGCGCGGAGAGGTTTACCTGGCGTTCGAGGGCGACACACTGGTGGGCACGCTGCGCGTTCTCCTGCGAGAACCGATCGTGTGGCCCGAGATCGTGGACGATGACGCCGTCTATGTCTACAGCCTGGCCGTGA
>QJWJ01000149.1 GCA_003235365.1 Deltaproteobacteria bacterium | reverse complement strand
TGGGTGGTACGACCAACCTGAGCCACGCGCGCATTGGTTACGTCCGACGCTACTATTCCGGGAAGTTCGAATCGAAGTCGTACGTCCAGAACGACCGTCCTTGACGGGCGCCATCGAGCGGACACCTCGCCCTCCCGTGCCGCAAGGTCCACGACGACTTGCGGCACGGGAGAACGCGAGCCGTTTTACGGTTTAGCGTTCACGAATTCACGAAACGGGGAACCACGGACAGAGCGGGATGTGCGGAGCAGATCAACACAACCCATGTCCAGCGTGGGGATGGGTCGAGCCAATGCGCCGCCAGGAGGTCACCGGTCGGATCGACCGGTACGTTAAAACGATAACTGAGGGAGGACGGTCAACCGCGACGCGCAGCTGCGACGCGCCTGGCGAACACTGATGAAATCGACTAAGGATGCGTCCCAGGAACTCATCAATGTTCAAACGAGCTCGTCCTCACGTGTCGCATTCGCTCCTTCGCACGCAGGTACCCAGGTGGGCGGGGCTGCTCCTCGTCGCGGCGTGTCTGGGCGCCTGTGACGGAAACTCCGAAGATACCGAACGAAGTTCGTCCTCCGACGATGATCCGAACGGAGACGCTCAGACGCCACAACCAGGAAACACCGCAACGGATCGGGACGGCGGACCTGGCGGGCGTGACGACCGACACGATCCGGCGGACATGATGCCCGACGGGAGCGGTGCTTCGGGTCCCGGTCCGATCGACGGCGAAGACGATGAGCCATCGAGGCCTGATCCTGTCGATGGTGAAGACGACGGACCCACGGGTTCGCCAAACCCCGATCCTGTCGGCGACGATGGTGCCGGTGGGGAACCCTCGCGGGTCCAGCCGACCGAGCCGAAACCAGTGCCCGTCGATGCAACGCCGGTTCCGACGCCAACCTACGTGCCGTGGGTCGACGAGCGTCCCCCTCGTCCCGATTGGGAGCCAGCCGCCCCCATGGGCGAATCCGGCTGGAAAGAGAGCACGGCGGGCTACTGTTCGCCGTTTACCGGGCACACTCGCGTGGCAGGTTTGTCAGCGGATGCAAACGGCGTGTACTTTCTCCACGCGGTCACTTGCCAAAACGCCGAGGCCGGCATCTGCCCGGAAGAGGGACAAACGCTTCAGTACAACGACGGTACGGGTTGGACGAGCCTGCTGCTGTACAACGACTACATGGCCAACGACCTGATCGGCGTGACCGATGAGGGCGTGGCGGTTCTCGCGTGGCAATACGGTACCCTGATCCAAGTCAAGGACGGTGAGCTGTGGAAGCTGGTCGACGTTGGGGGGCCATTCGTCGCTGCTCAGGTTGGCGCCACGGACACCTTCTACGTCGCCGCTGCTGGTGAAGCCACCGACGAGGAGTTCGAATCTGCGGCGAACATCTCGTTGGTCACTTCAGACCAAAGCGTCGCCCTTGGAACCGCCAACGGCGTATTGCTAGGGGCGTGGGCCAGCAAGGACAGAGCGCTCTTCTCTGGACAAGACCAGCTCGTCGTCGAGTATCGGAGCGAAGGCGAAGCGCTGCGCGAGATCAAGGACGTTCCAGTTGGCTCTTACCCGGCCGTGTGGGGAGTCGGTGACGATGGGCTGTGGCTGGGCAACAGCATCGGGCAGCTCGTCCACTACGACGGCAAGTCGTGGTCGGTCGTCGAAACCGGGGTCGACGAACCCATTGAACAGCTCTGGGGTAACGATGACACGCTGTTTTTTCGGTCGGGACACGCGTTCGGCCGCGCAACCGCGGCTGGCGCCGAGTTAATCGTCGCTCCAGACGCGGGGCTCTCGGTTCACTCCCTATCCGGTATTTCGACGGAGGACGTGTTCGTCGTGCTCGAGGATCACAGCTTCGAGCAATACGAGTGCGGAGCCGTATTCGTCGCTTGGTTCGATGGCGAAGTCTTGCACCCGATGTGACAGCGCACGGGCCGCCAGCGGGCGCTTCGAACGAATCTGTCTCGTATTGGTTCTGATCGTGATGAGCGTCGGATGCGAAGGTAGAGACCCGAGTGGCCCCTGGTTGATGCCGGAAGGGCCGCGTGTGTCGCGCCCCGAGGCCCCCGAGCCCTCAGTCGGTGACGACGCGAACGCCACCCTTTCATTTGCGTTTCCGGTTGGTGTGAACCGAGAGTTCTTCGCACTGGCGGCGCTGGACGGACTGTACGTCGGTCGCGACGTGTCCATCATCGTGCCCTCGGTGAAGAACGGCTCCGGCCAATTTGGCATGGTGTTGAGCCTGGGCAAAATGGAAGTGGGCGCCAACGCTGCCGTGGGTAGCGTCTACGCGCTCGGCGAGGGCAGTCTCCCCGAGTCGATGCGGATCGACGGCTTCGTCAAGGTGAGCAGCAGCGTCGATGCTTCACTCGTGCGACCAGCCCTGGGCACCCTCACGGTCGATCCCCTCGTGGAGTGGGTCAGTTTGCTGGAATGCGACGGCGACTCGACGTGTTTCGCCCTGCCTGCAACCGACGACAACGGCCAGGATCTCCTGCCGGGGGCGTACGATCAGTTCACGTTGAAGGAAGACACGCGCAGGAGGCTGCACTCGGGCAGCTACGAATTCGGCAGCCTGGCGCTCGAGCCCAATTCCGCGCTCGACATCGACAACTCGAACGGCCCCGTCTTCGTTCGAGTGCACGACGAACTCTTCGTCGCGGGCAGCATCAACGAATACGTACTCCAACCCAACGTGCTCTTCGTGTACTCGGGAACGAGTTCGCCGGTGCTCGCCAACGCGTTCCGTGGAACGCTGGTCGCACCTCGAGCCGAACTGTTCATCCCCCGCACACAAACACCACACATTGGTGCGTTCTTCGCGAAAGTCCTCGTCGTCGAGGACGGCGTGCGGCTCGAACACCGTGGGTTCACACCGCACGGAAGCCGACGCTCACGCATCCAGGAAGCGTGCGACGGCTGTCTGGCCCGTGCGCGGATCGCGGCGCGCCGCTGCTGCGACCAGGCCAACACGTCACTGGTGCAGCCGCGAGAGGCTGTCGCGGTTTGCGTCGCCCAATGCGGAAACGATCTCGTGTGCGAGGCGACCTGCCGTGCCGAGTTCGCCCTTCGTTCATCTAACGCGAATACCATTCTGTCTTCTTGCTACGTCGACAGCAGAACACTCGTGAGTGGCTGTTTGGGTGACCAGGAGCTGCGTCCGGACGTCTGTGGCCGCCTCGGGTACACCCTGCCGCCACGGAGACTCGACTGCAGCCTCTAGCAGAAACCACAAACAGGGTCGACGCCATGGTTCATATGTTTCGTCTCAACAAACAACAGGCATCCCACGACGCTCATCTCGGTCGCGCCCGAACGGGAAAGTGGGCTCCGCCAACGAGCGCGATCGCTGGCCTAGTGCTGGCGTTGACGAGCACTGGATGCGGTTCCAAGTCGGACACGGACGTCGATGCGCGCCGAGACGGACGATCAGGATCGACGAACTCCTCGAGCGATGCCGACGGTCGGCTTGGCGACGGCGGAACCCCGAGCGGCGGGGACTCGGACATCGACACCTCTGATGATGGGCCGTCCAATGGCAAGCCTGCTGACGGGAAGGCTTCCAACGGCAAGCCCGCCGACGGCAAGCCTTCCGACGGCGTCCCTTCGACTAACGCCGACGCGGGGTCGCCCCGAGGGAATGCGCTCCCGGGTCACCTGACACTCGCTGACGGTGGTTCGCTGGACCCAACCACCGATCGGATTGACATCGACCGCAACGATGGCGGCTCGAGCGACTCGCCGCGAATCGTCACCGTCGTGGACGATGAACCGATCAACGTGTTGCCCACGGGGAATGGCGCGCAACCACTGTGCGCGCCAGTTGGCCCCTCGCCCGATCAAGGCGTCGACGTGTGGAGTACCGACGACCGCGTCGCGCTACTGCACGGCAATGGCCTCGAGCTGCTCGAGGAAGGCACGTGGGCCCACCTCAATGACAACCCAGACGCCCACGTCGGACTCGTCGGCTTCGGACCCTCGTTGCTCCTGACGTTCGGAGAAGATGGCTGCGGCATCAGTCAGGTGAAAGCCAACGGCTCGACGACGTGCAGCGCTGCAACGAGTGCCACCGACGTCGTTCTGCTGGGCGTCGACGCGGGTATTGCGGTGAGCGGTGACCGGGTATTCAGCTTCGACGGGAGCTTTTGGACACAATTCGGCGATCCGTTGGTCGGTGACGGTGCCTCCCCCGTTGCCCGTTCGGTGTGGGCCAACGACGACGTCTGGGTCGCTGCTAGCGACATCGGACTCTTCGTGTCGGATTGGCGCAACGGTAGCAGCGTCGAGTTTTCACCCGTTCCGAACGGAATCGAGCTCAACGACGTCTGGGCCGACGCCGACGCAGCAACGTGGGCAGGAACGCGCGACGGCCGACTACTGCTATTTGACGGCAAAGAGTGGTCCGAGCATTGGGCGCTGCCTTCGGCAGATGATTGCGACCAGACAAGCAACCGGATCGAAGGGGTGCTTGGCAGCACGCACGGCGTGTTCTTCCACACGCGAACGGACTTGTTCGTCTACCGCAACGGACAAGCCCAA
>QJWJ01000328.1 GCA_003235365.1 Deltaproteobacteria bacterium | reverse complement strand
AAGCGCGGTCGAGTCCGCGATGTCCAAGCACTTGGTCACGTGCAAGAGTTCGACGCCGGTCCCCGCCGTTCGACAACTGATGCTCGACGCTCAGGTTCGTCGTGTTCCGGTCGTCGACGACGACGGGAAATTGGTCGGCATGATCGGGCTCAAGGATCTGTGTGCCGAAGCCCTGACGCCGCCCGCGAAGGGGCGCAAGCGAGCCAGTAGTGCTGCCGAGGTGTTGCAGCTCGTGGGCGGCCTGCTCGCGTCGGAGCCAGCGGCGGGTCACAGCCACTGAGCCCACTGAGCCCACTGAGCCCACTGAGCCCACTGAGCCCACTGAGCCCACTGAGCGACGGCTGAAGAGTGCGCGGCGGAGTCGATTCCAGCTGGAATCGCCGATGCGTCAGCCGGGCAGTTGCGCGCCCGCCAGGTTACCCGCGGTGAGCTTATCGGTCTGGAAGCTCGCGGCCACGGCAGCCTGGCGGTGACGGGCGGCGGCGATCCAATCGCGGGCCCGTCCGGCGAAGTGCTCCGGGGGTTCGCCCCGGAAAGCCTGCATCATCGGTCCCACGTCGACCTGCACGTCGTGCTGCTTGCCGAGTAGCGCGCGGGAGTAGTGGCCGAGGAAGTTGTCGTCGTCGACCCAACACAGGCGATCGTGACCGAAACTCAGGGCGATTGGCACGACGGGGATGCCCATGCGTGAGGACATGCCGAACACGCCTCGTTGAAAGGGCCGCATCTCGCCGCGCGTGGTGGTTCCCTCTGGGAAGTTCAACACGCTGACGCCTGCTTCGAGGCGGCCCATCAAGGTACGCAGGGCGTTCGCTGCGCTGTGAGCGTTGCCTCGCTGCACGAATACGACGTTGAGCTGTTCGGTGACCCTACCAATCAGGGGCCAGTGCCGCACCTCGTCTTTGGCCAGTGGTGAACAGGGCGTGAGCGCGCAGATCACGAGCGGATCGACGTACCCCATGTGATTGGACACGAAGATCACCGGCGTCTCCGGCAACTCCCCAGTGACGTACGTGTTGATGTTGTGAAACTCGCAAACTTTGCTGCAGGCGGCTTGCAGCGCCTTCGCACGCGAGAGCGCCCCGCGGAGGGGACTTCCGCTGAGGCCTTCGACAAAGTGAGCGCCCACGGCGTTCGGAGAAGTGAGGCTCAACTGGGCACGCAAAAATCGGTACGAGTGAAACACGCGCGCAGTGTGCTCGTGCTCGGTGGAGGACTTTGGGCGTCTTCGTGACGAGTCTGCAAATCAGCTGCACGAATCGTGCGTCTTCTGGCATCCATGCGTGGTGCCATTTGCAGCGCGGCCAGCGAGTTGGGTGCTTCTTCGGGGATTGGGGCGAGAGGCGCGACACTGGTTCGACTTTCCGCAGCAGCTGTCGGCCACCTTGGGCGTCCCGGTTCACTGCATCGACCTGCCGGGGATTGGAGCCCGGGACGACACGGTCGTGCCCTGCACCATCGATGCGATGGCACACGACCTGGCAAACACCGTCGAGGCCCAGGCCTTGCAGCGACCGTTGGGAGTCTGCGGCATTTCATTGGGCGGCATGGTTGCGATGTCCCTGGCCGGCACACTGCCGGTGAGCGTCAGCCATCTGGTGATGATCAACGCCAGTTCGCGGTTGTCGCAGCCCTTCGATCGCCTCTTACCGAGCGCGCTTGGCGTCCTGCTGCGCGCCGCTCGCATCTCGGACGACGTGGAGCGGGAGCAGCTCATTCATTCGCTCGTCACCAACGGCGAGCCGGAGCAGGTGCTGGCTTGGGCCGAGCGCGCGGCACAACTGCCTCGACGCGGCGGTCCTCAGCTAGGACAAGCAGTACGGCAACTCGTTGCGGCTCTTCAATTCAAAGCACGCCGCGTGCCTCAGCCGACGTTGGTGCTCAGCGCACAGGGTGACCGCATGGTCGCGCCGGGCTGTTCCCGGCGTTTGGCGAATCATCTCGGGGCGGCGCACGAGAGCCACCCCACGGCGGGTCACGACCTGCCGTTGGAGGATCCGCAGTGGGTGATCGAGCGAATGAAGCGCTGGCTCGCTACGGATCACCGGGCGTGAACCAGCGCTCCTCCGCTTGGGCAAGCAGGGCTGCTCGGTGTGCTGGGGACGTCGGGAGCCAGCGTCTGTGCGAAAGCACGCAGCGCATCAAGAAGTCGAAGAGTGTCTTGTGGCGTCGCTGTGCCCGGGCCAGGCGATGAGGTTTGACCGGGTGGAACAAGCCTATTCGACTCGCGAGTTGTCGCGGGTTTTTCGTGTACCACGCTCGCGAACTCAGCTCGAGTGTCAGCGGGAGCAACACCTTGCCTGAGCCGTGAATTTCGTGGCGATCGAACACGTGGTCCCACAGATCACCGTGGGTGGTGTAGTTGATGCACTGCGGCTCGATCGTATACACGTGGTGTTCGTGCGTTTGCTCGAGCAGCTGGCTCAGCGCCAAGACCTCGGGAGTTCTGCCAAACGGTCTGTCCGAACGAGCGTAGGGAAACCAGATGCGATCGCCGGGCAAGAACCCGGAGTGCACGTCGACGGAGATCGCAAATTCACTGTCGAACAGCTGCTCTTCCACGTAGCGGCACAACGTGTGGGCTTCGAGTTCCATTTCGCCTTCGGTTTGCCCGCGGTACCAGGGTAAGTATGGGCTGAGCCGCTGTCCTCGATGCAACTCGAACCATCGGCTACCTCGGTCCGCGTTGGACGGCGAGTTGCGCATGAGATCCACGCCGCGGCCATTGGAACGCAGCCCCAGAGCCATCCCCACGGGGTTGAGCAGAGGCACGAACAACAGACGCATGCGCGTCAGCAAATGGTTCAACGCTTCGTCCCACCCCAATGCCGACTTGAGCGTGCGCAGGTAAGAGAGCAGCACCTGAGTTCCAATGCGCTCCAGTCCGTGAACCCCACCGACGAATGCCAACGTGGGCAGCCGGCGATCCTGCGCTCCGAGCTCGATGGCGTGAATTGGAAACACCTCGGAGCCATGCTGCACGCGCGCGAGCACGCGGTGCGCGTGGCCCGGAAAATCGGGCAGCATGGCCTCCAGGGTCGTCAGTTCGGAGAGTCGTGCGCGCAGGTTGCTCACGGCAGGGACGTCGGATTCTCGCGGATTTCAGGCGTTGGCAGCCCGAGCTTGAAGCGCTTGTAGTTGTCAGGCCCCATGTACAGCTGCAGCAGCCGGGGAGCGGTTCGATCCAGGTCTACCGCGACGAGACCGTCCATTGCATCACCAAAGCTGGGGTCCACGCTGAAAGCCAAGAACCTGCCGCCGAGTTTGGCGTACTCCTTGACGAGGATGGGCAGGCCCTTGCCGTCGAGCTCCTGACTCGTGACCCGCTTGGATAGATCGGTGATGTCTTGGGCGAGTGAGGCAGGCTCCAGACCCGCAACCGGGCGCAGAGGCGCGACTGCCCCATACAGCTCGTGTCGGAACTGACCCGTCGACAACGAGCCTGCAATCAGATGCCGCGATTGCGCGCTGTATGTCGATGACACGCTGACCGGACCGAACAGTTGGCGGTAGCGCGGACACGCAGAAACGAGTCGGCCGACCCCACGCCAAAGCAACGCCAGCACGCGACCGGCGCCCTGTAGCTCAGGACGGACGAACGAGCGCCCCATCTCCAGCGCCGGACCGAGACGACTGAGGAACGAGTCGTCGTAGACGAACAGACTCTTCGTGTACAATCCGTCGACGCCGACCTCGCGGTAGACGACGTCCGTCATGCACAAGCGGTATGCGCCGAGCACTTGCCGTTGGCTTTGGTGCCAGACGAGCAACTGCAGGTACCAATCGTCGTAGACGTCGATGTCCAGCGCCTTGCCCGTGCCCTCTCCAACGGCGCGAAAACTGACCTCTCTCAGTCGTCCGATCTCGCGCATTACCGACGGTACTTGGGCACCTCGGACGAGCAGCACGCGGTAGTCGCCACTGACGTGTAGCGTTTGGGAAGCGGGCAACCTGCTCAATTCTTCCGCCAAGATGTCGCTCGGCACCGGAGCGGCGATGGGGGCGTGTGGTTGTGAGTCTTGCGTTGCAGCGTCGAACTCGGGGTGTGAACCGGAGTTGCTTGTTTTGGGTTCACGACTGATGAACGAGTGAGTCTGGGCGTTTTGCATGATGGCCTCCTGTTCTGTTCGAGGCCAACGATGCGGACGACTGATGCCACTTTCGGGTAAGTGGCGTATCAGTTGTGAGAAGTTGCGTTCATGTTACGCAGTGGAACGCCCACCGTTGACAGTCCTTCAGATAAACGTCACAAGGCGCGTGCCGAGGTGCGCAAGCCCTTTCGCGTCGACCGCGCCGTCAGCGGTGCGGCAGGGGGGCAGCCGTGGAAGGCGCTGGACTTCGCTGTCCGGCCCGGGCAGTGGGGTCGATGGCCGCAGCAAGGCAACAGCTTCGGGAGACGCCTGGCGAATTCGTCGATGTCGTTTCTCTCGGCTGCTGACAGAACGGTGTCAGTAGGGGGTCGCTAGGTTTCGGGTGTGGCGCGGACAGCGCCGAGAAAGGAATGACCATGAACCCCAAGAACCCGAACAAGTTGTTTCCGTTGCTGCTCAGTGCCAAGCTCGAGGAAACGAAGAAATTCTACAGTGAAATCGCTGGTTTTCGTGTGGTTGTCGACATGCCGACGTACCTGCAGGTCGCCTACGGCGAGGGTGATGCCGCGCCCGAATTGTGCTTCATGAAGCCCGACGCGTTCCCGGACGGCAACGCTCGACCGCCGTTTGCCGGTCAAGGCGTCATCATCAGCGTGCCCACCCCGAACGCCGACGGGAAGTACGCGGAATTGCGCAAGGCCGACGCTCAGTTGCTCTCCGAGCCCGAGGACAAGCCCTGGGGGTGGCGGAGCTTCTTCGTTCGCGATCCCAATGGCCTGGTGCTCGATTTCTTTCACGTCTACAAGGAAGTGAAGATGTAGGGTCGGAGCGATGCGACGCGCCGATCGTCTGTTTCAGATCGTGGGAATGCTGAGCCGCCGTCGCTTCATGACGGCGGCTCAGTTGGCCGAGGCGCTCGAGGTCTCGACGCGCACCGTCTATCGCGACGTGCTCGACTTGATCGCGTCGGGCGTGCCCATCCTCGGCGAAGCGGGCGTCGGTTATCAGCTCAGCCCCAGCTACCGATTGCCGCCTCTGACGTTCAACTCCGAGGAATTGGAAGCGCTCGTGCTCGGGATGCGGATGGTCGAGGCGTGGGGCGACTCGGGGTTGCGCCTGGCCGCCCGCGGGATCTTCGAGAAGGTCAATGCGGTAGTCGCCGAAAACGATCGCGAGCAATTGCACAACGCAGCGCTGTTCAGCATGCGTTTCGGTGTTCAGCGGGCCGCCTCCGAGAACCTCGGCGAACTGCGGCAAGCGGTCAACGAACGGCGCGTGGTGAACATGCACTACGAGGACGAGCGTGGTGCCGAATCCACGCGTCGCGTGCGCCCTTTGGGATTGTACTTCTGGGGCAGGACTTGGACTCTCGCCGGCTGGTGCGAATTGCGAGATGACTTTCGCAATTTTCGAACGGACCGCATGCGCGACATCGAGCTGTTGGACGAGCAATTCGAACTCGTCTCGCCGTGCACCCTGGACGACTACGCCAGGGCCATGGTGGCCCGGGACGCGGTCCGGAGTGGTGAGCCGGACCGTGGCGGAGCTTGAGTGTGGAGCCGCTCGCTCGCTCGAGTAGCGCGTCGGACTATTCTGCTCGGCAATTGAAGCAGCCGTCGCCGGACACGTTGTTGCCGTCGTCGCACTGCTCGCCACCCGCCGGATAGATGATGCCGTCGCCGCAGCGGGCGTTGGCGCACGAATTGGTGCACGCGTCGCCGGCGGTGGTGTTGCCGTCGTCGCACTGCTCGCCGCCCGCCGTGTAGATGATGCCGTCGCCGCAGCGCGCCGCGAGACAAGCGTTGGTGCACGCGTCGGTGTTGATGACGTTTCCGTCGTCACACGCCTCACCCAGGGCGCTCGAGACGATCTTGTCGCCGCAGCGTGCTTGTCGGCAACTGTTCGTGCACGTATCGGTGTCGTTCGTGTTGCCGTCGTCGCATTCTTCGGGGGGCTGCACGAAGCCGTCACCGCAGCGCGCGGGCTGACAACTCACGGTACATGCGTCCGTGTTGCTGGAGTTGCCGTCGTCGCATAGCTCGTTGCACTCCACCTTGCCGTCTCCGCAGACGGGGCCAGCCGTGCAATCGTTGGCGCAGCCGTCGCTGCAGATGGTGTTGCCGTCGTCACAGATTTCGTCCCACTGAACGATGCCGTCGCCGCAGTATCCGAGCCGGCAGCCCGTCGTGCAGCCGTCGCTGTTCAGGTCGTTGCCGTCGTCGCACTGCTCCCCGGTCTGCAGGATGCCGTCGCCGCAGCGGGGGTTCCGGCAAGCGTTGGTACAGCCGTCGTCGTTGATGGTGTTGCCGTCGTCACACTGCTCTGCGCCTTGGAGCACGCCGTCGCCGCAAGACGGCAGTTGACACGCGCGGTTGCAGCCGTCGTTGTCCACCAGATTGCCGTCGTCGCACTGCTCCTCGCACTGGATGACGCCGTCTCCACAGGTTTGAATTCGACAATCCGTGCTGCAGCCGTCGTTGCAGATCGCGTTGCCGTCGTCACACACCTCGCCGACTTGCACGATGCCGTCACCGCACCGTGCGGCCAGGCAATTGACCGTGCAGAAGTCGGCGTTGCTGTCGTTGCCGTCGTCGCACTGTTCGCCTCGAGCAGGTTGGACGACGCCATCTCCGCAACGCGGAACGGTGCAGACGTTGGTGCAGCCGTCCGTGTTGACGGTGTTGCCATCATCACACTCCTCGCCGGTCTGGACGAACCCGTCACCACAGCGTGCGGGCTCACATTGATTCGTGCACGCATCGGAGTTGTCCTGGTTCGCGTCGTCGCAGATCTCGGTCAGCTGTACGATGCCGTCACCACAACGCGCGTTGCGGCAGGCCGAGGTGCAGGCGTCGCGCTCGTCTTCGTTGCCGTCGTCGCACTGTTCCCCGTAGGGCGCCTGCCAAATGCCGTCGCCGCAGACGGGGGTGAGGCAGGCGTTCGTGCAATCGTCGTCGTCGACGTCGTTGCCATCGTCGCACAGCTCCCCGTCTTGCACGATGCCGTCACCGCACAAATCCGGAGCGGCGGCATCCACCAACAGCCCCAGCGGGAGAGAGGCATCCGCGCCTGCTGATCCCGGAATGGGCCCCTTACTTCCACAAGCCGCCGATAGCAGCGCAGCCAGCGGCCCGAAAACCGCGAACACCCTTCGCCAAGTACGCATCTTCGCCCCGTGCATAACACGGAACGCCCGGGGATGCGCCAGTGGCGTTTGTCGAGTGAACCGGGTTAGCGCAGCGGAAGGCGCGCCGGATTGCGGCCCAATGGTGAAACATCGATCCGGCGCCTGCATTTTCCCATTCGTAGTGACTATGCCGTAGTGCGGGAAGGGTGAACGACGAAGTGACGAATGGGAGCTGCGACGACGAGAATGGCGCTCGCGGGATCTCGGTCGGCGGGCGAAGGCACACTGCGGGGCGTGGCGACGGTTCGTGGTCCACGGGCGATCGCGAGCTCCGCTGCCCGGGTGGGCGCGGCGTCCGGATCAGGTTCGACGTGGGGCATCCTCGCTGAGCTCCCGCCGCGACCTCTCCCGCCGTCGGAGGTTCAGAAAATCAGAAAAGTCGCAAACCATCAGGCGGGCCCCCATTCCGGGTGGCCGCGGTCTTGCGTCCCGCGCCCGCTGAGGGATACTGCGCCCATGAAGAAGCTATTCGCAATCGTGTTGGCGCTGTCCGCGGTTTGGGGTTGTGCGAAGCAAGAGGCCGCGCAAGAGCAGGCGGCCGCTGATGCGCCGGTGATCGGCGTCGACGAAGTGTCGACTCTGCTCGCGGCCAAGCAGGCCGTTGCCATCGACGCCAACGGCGACGACACTCGGCAGAAGTTCGGAACGGTGCCGGGCGCGGTGCTGTTGTCCAACGCGCGGACCTTCGACGTTTCCGAGCTGCCAGCGGACAAGGGCAAGCAGCTCGTGTTCTATTGCGGGAGCGAGCGTTGCCAGTCGGCCCCGAAGGCAGCAAGTCGCGCAATCGAAGCGGGTTACCAAGAAGTGAAAGTCATGTCGGCTGGCATCCGCGGTTGGGTCGAAGCGGGCAAGGCCGTCGACAAGTCGTGACGGGTGACGTCGGCGGGGGGTGGCGGATGCGAATTCGGCGCCCATCGCAGCGATTGCTGGGTCGCGACGTCGACCTTCCGAGCGAGCGATGATCGTAGGCTGGTTTGCGCGTCGAGGCAGGGCGTTCGCCGCAGCGTTTCGCGGGTTGGCGGTGCTCTCCCGAGAGGCTCACTGTCGCATCCACGCCGTCGCCAGCCTGGGCGTGGTCGCGCTGGGCTTCTGGTTCTCGGTGTCGCCGCTGGAGTGGTGCGCCCTGGCTCTGTCGATCGGGCTGGTCTGGACTGCGGAGGCGCTGAACACTGCGCTCGAGCGCCTTGCAGACGCGGCCGTGCCACGCTCGGATCCGTTGGTTGCAGACGCCAAAGACGTCGCTGCGGCTGGCGTGCTCGTTGCGGCAGGTGCCAGCAGCGTCGTGGGGCTCGTCGTCTTTCTTCCCAAGTTGCTTTGAGCCACGGGAAGTGAACCTCGAGCGATGGCCCAGGGGACATCGCGAGGTCTGCGCTGCCAGTTATCGAAGCTGAGCCGGGAGTGTGCTCATCAGACGCCCGGCGGGCAGGGCCCGACGATTGGTGCGGCGGGAGGCTGACCCGGTAAGACCGGCGGGACGAAACTGCACGTTCCGTCGGCGTTCTTGAATACGTTGGGGATTGCCGTCGGGGTGCCGCCGGGGGGAGCGGTAGCGGCCGGAGGAGGCGCGGCCACCGGTGGAGGAGCCGCCGCGGGCGGCGGTGCTGCTGGCGGTGGCGCGGCCGGGGGCGGCGCGGCAGGAGGTGGAGCCGCTGCGGGAGGTGGAGCCGCTGCCGGAGGCGGAGCCGCTGCGGGAGGCGGAGCCGCCGCGGGAGGTGGCTGCTGAGCTGGAGGCGGAGCCTGATAGCCCGGGGGAGGAGCCTGGTAAACGGGGGGTGGTGGCTGTTGTGCCTGCTGTTGGTTGCTGCTGCCGCAAGCAACGAACCCCAGACCCAGCAACGCGAGCAGCGCAGACTGTTTCATTGCCCGATTAGAGCACGCTGGTCCCGGTCTGTCACCGTTGGGGGGCGGTCTGTGGTGGCCCGCATCGATCCAGCGTGGAGCGGCCTGTTGGCCAGTGTTTGCCTACTGCTTTGACGGTCGCGACCGTCCATCGATCCGTGACACTGGCGTGGCTGCGCGACCTGAAAGTCGTCGGATCGAAGCGTTCGACGGCGGAGCTCACCGGACTCCAGCAGCTGTCGCGAGCGCTGACCGAGCCTGCTGTCGTGCTGCGAGGGGATGACGTACTCGACTGCAATGCGCCGCTACGCGTGTTGCTGGGGTTGTCCGACGCGGACTCACTCGAGCAGATGAGATGGTCGGAGGTGCTCGACCGTCCGTGGCCCCCCGAGCCGTGGACGCTCCCATTGGGGGTGCCCGTTCCGGACGGCGACGTGGCGGCGTTGCGAAGTGCCGATGGCACGATGGTGGGTATCCGATTGGTCGAAGTCGCCGCCGTGCAGGACTGTCGTGTGTTCGTCGTCAAGCGGCGCGTCGTCGATCGAGAAGCTGACGAGCTGATGCGGGTGTTGCCGCGGTTGTCTCGTCGTGTGGCGTCGGCAGATCCAAGCACCCTCGCCGACGCGCTGAGCGCGGCGGCAAGTGTGCTTGGCGCGGAGCAGGCCTGGATCGGTCGTGTGCATCAGCTCGAGCGCAGTTATCGCGTCGAGTCGTGCGTTGGAACGAGCCGTGCACTGGCCGCCGGGCAGTGCATCGAGTTGGACGACCTGTACTGCGCGATGGCCCTGGAGGCCGATGGCGCCGTGGCCGTGCACCACATGAGCGCCCAGGCACTGCCGCCGCACCGCTGCTACGAACACTTTGGAGTGGAGAGTTATCTCGGTGCACCGATCTACGTCGACGGTCACGTATACGGCACGTTGGCTTTCGCCAGTTGCGTGCCCAGAGAGGAACCGTGGTCGGTGGCGCAGGCCCAGTTCGTTCGCACCCTTGCTGGTTGTGCGGGCCGGGCCGTCGAAGCGACGCAAATGCTCGACGAGTTGAGAGAGGCGCGCGTCCGACTCGAGGCGTTGTCTCGGCTGGACCCAGTTACTGGCATCTTGAATCGTCGCAGTATCCTGGAGGTTGCCAATCGCGAGGTGCTTCGTTCGCGTCGCTACCGGGGTGCGTTGACCTTGGCTCAGATTCGTATCGACGACTTCTCCGAGGTCAATCGGCGCATCGGCGCTGTTCAGGCGGATCAAGTTCTCAAGGAAGTGGGTCGTGCCGTCGTGAACACGCTCAGAGAGGTCGACAGTGCCGGGCGCGTCGCTGCGGCGACGTTCATGGCTGTCTTGCCCAGTACGGATCACTCCGGTGCGGTAACGGCGATGGAACGAATCCTTTCCAGAATCGTTGGCGTTCCGACGTTCGACTGTTCGGTGACGGCGCGCTGTGGCTTGGTCACGGCCGAATCCACCGACACGATCGAAGGAGTCTTGCAGAGACTCGAACGCGCCGTCGATGGCAGTCCAGCTCATCCCGTGGGTTTCGTCGACGCCAAGTTTGCAGACCGATAGCCGTGAAGATCTCGTCGGTTGGGCGCGTCAACCCGACGGGCGCAGCCCGCACTGTTCCCGTACACCGGTAACCGAGCCTTGCAGTGGGCGAATTGGGTTGCGAACTGCTCCGTTCGGCCTGAGGATCCTCGGGTAGGGAGGTCGCCACAATGCCGAAGTCGCGTCGAAGTCATCCATTGAAAGCCCCACGCCGCAGTGATGCTGCGGATGCGTTTTTTCCCGATCCCGGTGGGGGGCCCATCGTCGCGCCCGATGCATTCGCGGAAGAGTTGGCTGAGGAGTTTCTCGCTTCGGCTACGACGGGGCAGGAACAGGCTCCCGACGCCTATGACCAAGTCGTCGAAGAGGAAGCGGGCGGGCCGTTCGTTCCCTCGTCGCGACGCAAGGAATTCGCGCGCGGTCGCAAGGGGCAACCAGACTTCGAGATGGAGGCGTTTCCCACGCCGAGCGCTGCCGTCGTCATCGACGAATCGACGACACATGAGCTGTCACTGGACGAAGAGTTCGACGACGAAGAGTTCGACGACGAAGAGTTCGACGACGAAGAGGAGTGACTCACTACAGAGAACGCCTCGGGTGCCCAGTCTCCCGGGCCTTCGCAAACGGTCGAGTAGAAGTAGCCGCTCCCGTTCGGGCCGAAGGTCTCGCCGCTCGTGCCCTTCACGTTCGGCACACTCCACCTCTGTCGCAGGTAGTCGGCGACCGATCCCCCGCTGAGACTGGGTGAGCTTGCGAGTACAACACGACCTCCGCGATTTCGCCGCCGAAGTAACAGCTCTCGCGAAAGCCTCGTCACCAGCAACGACGTAGGGCCACGTAGTCGGGACACCGGACGGGACAAACGCCGAAAAGCCATTCTCGCTTCCGTGCTATGAAGCGCGCCATCGGCTTGTCCGTAATGCCCACTTCGCATGCAGATCCTATTGAAGGAGTCCACATAGCTGTCGTGGCCCCTCGTCGACTGTGCGGCACGCCCCGAGTCCGCCGTTCGTTCGGCGCGTGCACGGCTTGGTGGGAGGTTTCGGGACATGGTCTTGTGCACCACTTTGGTAGGCGATTGCGTCTCATTCGTCGCTCACCCTCCCGGTCGAGCGGTCCCGCACTATACCCGACGCCCTGAACGACACAGGACCATGAGAACGCAGACGGATGTCCATGCCCAGCGGTGACCAGGATGTGGCGAGAGAACGGCGGGTCGTGACGGTTGTCGCGGCCGTTCAGTTCGTGAACGTCCTCGATTTCGTCATCGTCATGCCGATGGGCCCAGACTTCGCCAAGGGCTTGGACATCCCGGTGTCGACGATTGGTGTCGTTGGAGGCAGTTACACCCTGGCCGCTGCCGTCGCTGGCGTCATCGGCTCCACGTTCCTCGATCGATTCGATCGGCGAAAGGCTTTGGCCGTGTGCATGGCGGGGCTCGTCGTTGCGACGGCATCGGCCGGGCTCGCCACGGGACTGTGGTCGTTGGTGCTGGCGCGGGTGTTGGCGGGCATGTTCGGTGGCCCGGCCACCTCGATCGCCGTGGCTGCGGTCACGGATACCGTTCCGCCCAAACGTCGGGGTCGCGCCATGGGGTCCGTGATGGCAGCCTTCTCGGTCGCGTCGGTCGTCGGCGTGCCGATCGGGTTGGAGTTGGCGCGTCGATTCGGATGGCGCGTACCCTTCTTCAGCGTTGCGGCATTGGGCGCCGTGGTGACCTCCGCTGCGCTCTGGTTGATGCCCTCCATGAGTGGTCATTTGCTGGCCTTCGCGCGCGCAGGATCGATGCGGGTGATGCCTAGCTGGGGACAGAAGCTCAAGCAGTTGTTTCTCGCGCCGGTGTCCGATCCCCTCGCGAGGTTGTCGTTGCTGGTGACGTTCCTCACGACCGTCGGCGTCTTTCTGATCGTGCCCAACATTGCTGCGTTCGTGCAGTACAATCGCGGTTACCCACGCGACGAACTCGGGTTGTTGTACCTCGTCGGTGGGTGTTTCAGTTTCGTCGCGATGAAAACGTCAGGCAAACTCGTGGATCGTTTTGGCGCGACGCCGATGGTTGTGGTCGGCAGCGGTCTACACGTCTTCGCGTTGTGGGTCGGGTTCATCCACCCCAGCTCTTCGATTGGGGTCATGGTGTTCTTCGTTGCGTACATGCTTTCGGGAAGTGTGCGGATGGTGCCCAACGGTTCGCTCTCCACGCGCGTGCCGGCTCCAGATCAACGGGCTCGGTTCATGTCGGCACAGTCGGCGGTGCAGCACACCGGCTCTGCGCTGGGAGCAATGTGCAGTTCCGTCGTGTTGCAGACATTGCCCAGCGGAGCGCTGGCGCGTATGGCGTGGATCGCCTGGGGTGCGTTGGCCCTGGCGTTGTCCATTCCTTTGTTGGTTGCGCGTCTCGAAGGTGGCGTTCGCCGCCGCGAAGTCTGCCGCGCGGAAACCCAGAGCGCGTGATTGTCGGGTAGCTTTTCAGGCCCCCGTTTGGAGGCCGAAAGACCGCTCCCGTTGCGGCCGGAGTCTCGACTCCATTCTCTGTTGCATCGAATGAACGTTCGCGAATCGCGAACGCTGCGAACGCTCATTTAGTCCAAATGGGCTGTTGATGTGACCCGGACACGTCACTCATGTCACTTCACGCAGGGATTGCGCGGCATGGAGGTTGAGTCTGGCTGCCGTTGCGGTCGTTCATCTTGATCGTCACAGGCCCCTGGTCCGCGCGTGGGCGGTTCGCGCTGAGGGGGAAGGGTCAGGAGCACGGCTCCTGAGTTACGGTTCGCTGCTGCTCGCGACACGAGCGGAAGAAGCGACATGTGTGTGCGGGACTGATATGCACACAGGCTGGCGCCTGTGCAGTTCATTCGTCGCAACTATTGTGATTGACAGGTGTTGCAGCGGTTGTTCCTATGCGCGCCAGACCGCATGCCAACGTCGCGGCGGTCTCGAAGATATCTGTCGGAGGAAGAAAGATGGTCAAGTTCACGAGTTCGCTCTCGGTGTTTGCTCTGGTTGGAATGGTGACGGGACCCGCGTTGGCGCAAGGAGTGGGGATCGGCGTGTCTGGCCAGGCCGACACTGATGATGGAATGGCGGCGGACGGAAGTGCCGACATGGCGCCCCCAATGCCCGAACCCGAACCCGAACCACCACCACCGCCGCCGCCACCACCACCACCACCGCCACCTGCTCCCGAAGCTGAGCCCGCGGCGGTCGAGCAAGATGATGGGTCGACGGATCACTCGGGCCAGGTGGGCAACCTCGCCATGGGCTACCTCGGCTTCCGTCAAATGACGATCGCCAATGCTGGCGGCACGACTTCGAGTCCCGTGACCGCGCCGGTCATCGGCATTCGAATGTGGTTCAGCCAAGGCGTCGGCCTGGACTTGGGCGTGGGCGTCTCTGCGAGCGCATCCGTTCAGCAAGACCAGGCTGGCAACGACAGCGATCAACCGGGGCCGACGACGGCCATCGTCCACGCGGGCGTGCCATTGGCGCTCGGGGATACGAAGCACTTCGTGTTTCAGATCGTTCCGGAATTGAATGCCGGCTTCGCGAGCAACACGATCCAGGGTACTGGCGGCAACGGCGATCAGGTGTTCCGCGGGCTGCACTTCGACATCGGCGCGCGCGCCGGAGCGGAAATCCACTTCGGTTTCATCGACATCCCTCAGTTGTCGCTGCAGGCCGGTGTGGGCTTGGCTCTCAGCTACGATGCGGTCAGCTACGAGGATGACAACGGAACGGGTGAGGCTGCATCGATGAGTTTCGGTACGGGGGTTGGCGACAATCCGTGGAACATCTTTGCGGCGAACGTTGCGGCCCTCTACTACTGGGATAACTGATTACTGGGACAACTGAGCGTAAACTCGACTCGTGAGTTTGGAACTGGATTGGCCCCACACGGCAGTGGCGTGTGGGGCAGGCACCGAGGTTTGGTCAATGATGCGACGGTCTCTGTCTGTTTGTCGTTCCCGTGTTCGTGAAGCTAGCTCGTCTCGCTGGGGCACCGCCGCTCGTGTGACGTTGCTCGGGCTCGCTGCGTCGATGGTGGTTTCCTGTTCTGGTGACGGTCCTGGT
>QJWJ01000095.1 GCA_003235365.1 Deltaproteobacteria bacterium | reverse complement strand
ACGAATATTACGACCGATTGCTCATCGCAGCCCAGCGCAGCGGTGTGTGGCGCTCGACCCACGCGGGGTGACGAACTGCTACGCCCAGCGCTCAGATGAGCCATTGCGCCCGAGCCGGGGTCGCCCTGGGAAAGAATGGTCGTCGGAGAGGGAAACCCTGACGTGCCCGTTGATGTCTCAGCCGAGAGCCTTGCGCAGCGCCGCAACAGCCACGTTCCGATAGCGGAGCAACGATTCGTCGTAGGACGAGCTCCAGTCGATGCTGTGCTTGGGCAAAGAAGGCACCGTATCGGAACTCGACAGTCCAGACTCTGCTCTCAGCTCCTCGCGGCATGTGCGCAGCGCTGCTTCGCTGGCCGACAGCGCGGAGTCAGTCACAGCAACCCCAGCCGACGCGCGTTCGCGTTGCGCCAGCTCCTCGAGCTGAGAGATGGTGCTCACTGCCGCCGACCGAATGGCGTCGAGGCGGACCCTGCACCAGGCATCTTTGAGAACCGTGGGGATTGTGTTCAGCTCGACCATGGATAGACCTCTCGCCCGCTTCCAGCATGGGTCCTCCCATACTGGCACGTCGCATACTAGCCGATCATCGAGGGCGATGCCACTCCAGGCGAGCCGAGCCCCCCTTCGACTCGAACCCTCGGCTTTGGAGCATTGCCTGCAGCGTTGCATCCGCATCGATGAAGTACCTGCCGGGGGTTTCGTCCAGCACCATCTTGATTGTCAGGGTCATGTGTCGCGTCCTTTTGTCTGGGCTACCATTACGCAACTTTCGGGCCAGGAACTCGCAGCTGCATGCGATATCGCGCAACGGGCACGTCCGGGACGGGCGCCTCAAAGCCGCCCTCGTTGGGAGACGCGTATCCGCCGCCGATCCGCTGGCTCACGCGGGCACGCAACCGAAGGCGCCTCCGACTCGACCCGTCAACAATCACCGTGTTCGACGCCATCGCCACGTTTGCTTCGGCCACCGATGAACGCCTCGGCCGCAAGCATCACCCCGGCCACCCAGGCCGCGTTCTGCAGAGTCAGCCGCACAGCTCTGGTCGGCTCGGCCATCCCCACCCACGGCGGGTCCACGCCGTCCCCCGTCGTGCAATGGCGGCCTTGCGCCCCTGCCTCCCCTTGAATCGTCGCGGACGTCGGAGCCGACCCCGTGCCTTGGGAGAAACGTCGTAGTCGTTGCTCGATTGCTCGGCGCACGACGGTGACACCTTCGTTCTGTTCGCCGCGCAGCTTCAGCGTCTTCAACGCAGCCAGCGCCCGAAGCAGCCCCACACCGCCACCGGGCACGATGCCCTCCGTCATGGCCGCCCGTGTGGCGTGAAGAGCGTCCTCGACACGCGCGGTCTTTTCCTGCTGGTCCACCTCCGTTGCCGCACCAATTCGGATCACCGCAACCCTACCCGCGATGTCGGTGATTCGCTTGTGAAGTTCGTCGCGTCCGTGCTGAGTTGCACAGTGCTCCAACTCTCGACGCAACTGCATGACTCGCCCCTGAATGGCTTGCGGCGCCCCGCGCGGCTCAACCAACGTGGTCGTGTGCTTGTGGATTGTCGCGGACCTCGCCCCACCGAGTTCGCCGACACTGAGGCTCTTCAATCGCCCGGCAAGGTCCCCACCAAAGACCCGAGTACCGAAGAGAATCGCGAGGTCTTCCAGCACCTCGGGTCTCCGTTGGCCCAACCCTGGCGCTTTGACGGCACACACCTGCAGCCTGTGACGTCGGTTGTTCGCCACGAAACTTGCCAAGGCTCCTTCAGCGACATCCTGCGCGATCACGAGAAGCGGACGACCTGCAGCGGCACTCGCGTCGAGAAGCGGAACGAGATCCTGCGTACTCGAGAGACGTTGGTCGCTGAGCAGGATCAGCGGGTCCCGCAATACGGCCGCCATGCGCACTGGATCCGTGACGAAACCTGGAGAAAGGTATCCGCGGCCGAACTGAATCCCCGAGGCAAGGGCGAGCGTAGTCCCCACCGTTTGCGATTCCTCGGTAGTGACGACACCGTCACGCCCCACTTGTTGCATTGCATCGGCAATGATGGTGCCGAGCTGTTCATCATCGCCCGCGCTGATCGTCGCGATCTTCGCGATCTCGAAGTGAGTGTCGATCGACTTCGACTGCGACGCCAGCGCGTCGACAATCACCGCAACCGCGGCGTCGATCCCACGCTTGAGTTGGATGGGATCCATCCCCGCGGCGACGAGTTTCGTTGCTTCCAGAAGCAGCACTTGATCCAATGCAGTTTCCGTCGTCTTGCCGTCGCCAGGGACTCGCGACGCCACCGCGTGGGTACGATCACGCCTAGTGCCTTCGGGTAACTCCCGCATTGCTCCCCCAACCGCAACGCCGCCTTCGTCGACCGGGGGAGGTCCGCGGCTCCCAACGTCACGCACCTGGTGCTCGAAGGTCATACCAGCCGCGGCGAATACCTCGACGGCCAGTGCCAACTCGCCACGGTCTTCCTCGCTGTTCAGGTTTCGCTTCGAACTCATGACATCACTCCTCGAATTACTCGGGCCCGGAATCTCGAACCCATCGACACCCCGACGTTCCAAGCAGGATGCGAGCCAACGCTCGACGCTCGCCCGCCTGTCGTCGCGTGGGCCACTCCGTTTCGCGCAGAGCCATCAAAATGAACGATCGGTCACTCAACTTGACCTCGTGCCGCAACTCGATACTCGACTTCGACGCCAGTCGTTTCCGCAACAGATGGAGCATCTGCGCCGAGCGCGCCATTCCGGACTTCGTCCGGTTCCAGATCACTCCGAGCGAGTTTCGGCCTTGCCATTTGGAAGTGGGTAGGTCACCCCGCACGCTGCCTGCGAGCGAGCACCCCGAGCACGAGCAGTCCGGTCGCGGCTACGACGACCGAGCCGCCCAGGACCCCCACCTTCGCGGCATCCAGCATCGACGGTGAATACGCGAGTCCGGCGATGAACAGCGACATGGTGAAACCGATCCCCGTCAGAAGAGCACCGCCGCCCAACAACGACCAGCTCGAGTCCGCGGGACGTGTTGCCAGTCCGAAGCGCACCGCGAGCCAACTCGAACCAAGCACTCCGATCGGTTTTCCAAAAGCCAACCCAGCAAAGATCGCCACCGAAACGGGTTCGAACGTTCCAATGCCGGACATCGTAACTCCGGCGTTGGCGAGGGCGAAAAGCGGCATGATCAAAAATCCCGCCCATGGGTGGAGTGTCATCTCGAGCTGCTCGACTGGGGACAAAGCTTCACGTGTCGCGCGCCCCGCTTGTCGCAGGTGAGCGCGGTCGGCTGTGTCGCCGCTCCAGTGATTGCCCTTGGGGTACGCCAGGACGCGGCTGAGGATCGCATGCAAGCGTTCGTCACTGACCCAGCCTCGTGCCGGCGTCATCAGGCCGAGCACGACGCCGGCGACCGTTGGGTGGATGCCCGAGGCGTCAAAAGCGAGCCAAACCACGCTGCCAAGCAAGAAGTAAACGGGGATGCTCCGGATCCCGATGTGCGATGCCCACAAGACGACCGCGAGGGCAAGCGCCGCGGCGGCAAGCGCCGGCCAGGCCAGAGCGTCGCTGTACCCGATTGCCACGACCATGATGGCTCCAACGTCATCGAAGATCGCCAAAGACAGAAGAAAGAGTCGCAAACTGGACGGGACACGCGATCCGAGCACGGCCAGACAACCGATGACGAAAGCGGTATCCGTGGCCATCACCGCACCCCAGCCATGCATGCCGGGTTTGTCGACCATCAGCGCGACGTAAATGCAAACGGGAACGAGCATCCCGCCAACGGCTCCGGAGAGTGACAGCGCTGTCTTGCGCCAGCCCTGGAGTTCCCCAAGAACCACCTCACGCTTGAGCTCGAGTGCCACCACGAAGAAGAACAGCGTCATCAACGCGTCGTTGATCCAATGCTGTAAGGAGCGAGCGAACTCGAACGATCCGACCCCGAACGTGACACGCGTTTGCCAGAAGCCCGAGAATGGACTCGCCCAAGCCGAGTTCGACAGGATTATGGCGCAACATGCAGCGACGAGTAGTGCGACACCACTTGCCGCCTCTATCTTCAGAAATCTGCCCAAGGGCTTCGTAAACCGATCGGCCATCTCGACAGGAAGAGCAAGATCGACCCTGGTGGCAGGTGCGAACGTGTCAGACACGTCGGGCGGGCGAGCTGTACCGGCCACGCTCCCCCCCTCGTCCTCCCAGACTCCAACGGCTCGAGCAGTCGACGGTCGCGGAGGCCCCAGACCGGCCACATCACGCGAACTAGACAAGGACTCGCTCGTCGGTCGCGCCGGCGCATGCCAGGTCGAGCAGTAGCACTTCGGTTTGTTCACTCGCGGTCAATGAAACGGCTGGCTGGGCCTCGATCCCCGCCCCATCACCCGTGACCATGGTTTCGGTACCGCAAAGTGCCGCTCCCTGAACGATGTGGAGCCAAGCGCAGCGCGCGTTCGACAGCTCGTGGACCACATGCTGACCACGCTCGAGAATCGCCGAGAACAGCGTTGCATCCTGGTGGATCCGAAGCGACCCCCGCCGACCATCCGGCGACGCGATCATACACAAGGCCCCTCGACGTTGCGCAGCCGTGAAGCGTTTCTGCTCATGGCCAGGCTCGAGTCCCTCCACCGAAGGGCGCAACCAGAGTTGGAACACGTGCGCCCAACTGGTTGATGAGGTGTTCGTCGCCGCGTACCTGATACCGCGACCGGCAGTCATTCGCTGAAACTCACCCGCCGAGATGAGACCTACGCGACCCGTCGAGTCCTCGTAGTCAACAGTGCCTTCGCGCACGTACGTGATGATGTCCGCCTCCTCGAAGACTGGCTGCCGACTCGAGTTTCGCGGAGCCAGCCGACCCTCCTCGAATAGCCGCAAATGATCGAAATTCGGCAGGCGGAGCGTCTCTCGGTCTTGCGGGGAGAAGGTCAGCCACGCGTTCGCCCTTGGACGGCGTAAATGTTCGCGCTCGTGCGCTCGTCGAAGCGTGATCATGGACGCGCTCCCTGCGTCCTCGGGGACTCGCGACTACCGTTGTCGTCCAGCCACTTCAACATGTCGCGAATGCTACCGGTGGCAAGCCCAATGCAAGTATCTGCCGCACCGTAGTACATGTGGAGGGTATCCCCATCGTCACCAATCGTGGTGCCACACGGAAAGGCAACGTTGCCGACGTCTCCATGTCGCTCGTAACTCGTTTCGGGCCCGAATATCCAGGGGTCGCCACGCAGTACGCAATGCTCGGGATCGTCCAGGTCGAACAGCGCGAGACCCAGACGATACAACGCCCCGGAAGCCGTGCGTCGCACACCGTGGTAAATCATGAGCCAGCCGCGACTGGTCTCTATCAGAGGCGGCGACAACCCGATCTTGTTTGCGTCCCACCATGCCCCTTTGCGCGCCAACAGCATCATCTTGTGATGTCCCCAGTTGTTGAGGTCCGGCGAATAGGAAACCCAGATGTGAGCTGCAGTCTCCGTCGCCGGGCGATGGATCAGCGCGAACTGGCCTTGGACTCTTCGAGGAAGAAGTGCGGCGTCCTTGTCGTCCGGTTGCATGACGAGGCCTCGCCGCTCGAACGTCCGAAAATCCTCGGTGAGAGCTAGCGCTACCCCCGGACCGTCGCGGCTGAACGCCGTGTACGCGACGACGTACTTGTTCAACTCGGGCACGAACGTGATCCGTGGATCCTCGATGCCCCAAAGCTCTTCCGGATGAACGTCGGGTCTTGGAACCAGAGTGGGTTGATCGTCGATGACCCAACCATCGATGCCGTTGGCGGACCGCGCCGCACAGAGGTGGGAGTGGCCACGCCGGTCCTCGACGCGACAGAGCAACAGCGTTGTGCCGTCGGCGAGGCGCGTCGCGCCCGGATTGAACACCGTGTGGGCCGGATACGGCCAATCACCCGCCGACAGGATCGGATTGCTCGGGTGGCGACGGAGCACGTCGGTCAATCCTTGCGGGTTACTCACGAGATCACCCTGGAGGCGACGGCCGCGCGGGGCATCGAAAGTCTGGAGGCTCGCGAATTCTCCACGCGGTCATTCTGAAGTACATCCAGCAGCGCCATCAGAAACGAGAGTGTCGATTCGGCACCTTGATTTTCGTTGGAGCGTTCTGGATGCAAGCCATCGCGACAGCCTCCGGTCGCCGGGTCGTAGACCCACTCGTTGAGCTGGTTTTGCCCCAAGAACCAATTGAAGGCCTGCGTTGCCCGCTCGTGCCAGTGAACGTCACCGGTGACACGGTAGCCGAGCAAGTATGCGGCAACTGCCCCACACGCCTCTACCGGCTGCTGGTCGAAGTCGGCCTTGGTCCCGCCGCGAGAGAAGAACCCGCAGGAGCCAACTGGAGCAAACAATCCCCCAGGTGTGGTCTGAACGGTGGCCAGCCAGTCCAGAGACCGTAACCCCGCAGCGAGCATTTCAGCGTGTCCCATCCAGCGGCCAGAGAGCATCAAGGCTTGTAAAAGCCGCGCGTTGCCGTACGTCAATCGGTCTTCGAACCACGGCCAGTCGTCGCGGGCACACTCGGAGAACAGCGCCAAAAGGCGGCCCGCCAGGTCACGCCCCAATCTGCCGACGCGCCCGTCCTGACCCCGCACTGAAATGTACTCGGCGATACCGAGCAAGGAGTAGGCCCAAGCCCGTGGACTCGTGAAGGAGGCCACGGCAGGCAGCGCGCTTTCGAAGAGTTCCGTCGCGACAACCTTGCGCCCTGAATCCTCGGTGCGCGCCGCCACGACCCCAAGCGCCCAAAGCGCCCGCCCGTGACTGTCCTCAGACCCGTGCCGCTCGGTCCACTGGCGCCCATAGCTCATGAAGTTGCGAAAGCGCCCGCTCAGCGGCACGAACGCATGACGCACGAACGCGAGGTAGCGAGTGGAAAGCGAACGCACCCGTTGCGGAGGTTCCCCCCGAGCCTCCTCCAAGGTCGCCATCAGGACCAGCGCTCGAGCATTGTCATCGAGGCAGTATCCGTCCTCGTATCTGGGGATGGCGTGCACGGCATGCTGGAGTAGTCCCGTGTCGTCCGTCATCGATCGCAAGTGAGCGAGCGTGAGTTCGGGAAGAACCCGCGGCTTGATCCCAGTCGCGTTCGAAGGCGCAACAGCCAACGACCGCTGGGAATGCGACTCGACGGCGCGTTCGAAACACTCGACGTACGAGCCTGCGACGACTGGCCAACGCATGCCTTGACCGAATTCGAGAGCACGAGACTCCATGGACCGCTTCCCCTGGTCGTCCTGCAGCAGATTCGAGATCTCAGCCGCCAGAGCTTCGGCGCTCCTCGCGGGCACCAAGCGTCCCCTGCCCTCCGCCAGAATCTCTTCGGCGTAGCGATAGAGACTCGACACCACTGCCTTGCCCGCACCGATGGCGTAGGCGAGCGTACCCGAGGTAATCTGCTGCGGGTTCAAGTACGGCGTAACGTAGACGTCCGCCGCGGCGAGGAACTGGACGAGCTCGGCGTGGCTCACGAAGCGGTCGTGAAAGCGGACGTACCCGTCGAGGCCCAGGGCGTGACTGCGAGCCTCCAGCATCAATCGGTAGCCCTCACCGTGCTGTTCCTTGACGTGGGGGTGGGTTGCTCCCAACACGATGTAGATGACGTCGGGACAGCGCTCCTTGATGCTGGCCAAGGCATCGATGACGTATTCGATGCCCTTGTCCGGTGAGAGCAACCCGAACGTGAGCAGGACCTGCTTGCCGTCCAGCCCCAAACTCGCCTTGCTTTCGTCGCGCTCGGGCAAGCTGGGGACCCCGTGAGGGATGGCCTGTATCTTGGCCTCAGGGATTTCGTACACGCGGCGCAGCAGCTCGGCACCGCCCTCACTCATCACGACGACGCGTTCTGAGAGTGCGCAGACTTCGTCCATCACGGCCCGCTGAGACGGACTCGGAGCCGCCACGACCGTATGTAGCGTCGTCACAGTCGGCATGCGAAGCTGCCGCATCAGCGCCAAAACGTGCGCGCCGGACTTACCGCCGAAGATGCCATACTCATGCTGCAACGACACGACGTCTACGGAGCTGACGTTGAGAAAGTCCGCCGCGCGGCGATAGGCCGTGAGACTTTCCTCCGGGATCTGGTAACGAACCTGCTCCGGATAGAGGTAGTGCTTGCCGAGGTCGTTCATCGCGACGACCGTGCAATCCAAAGCCGGGCTCAATCTCTGAATCGCACCGCTCAGGTCCGCGGTAAACGTCGCGATGCCGCATTGCCTCGGTGTGTGGTTCCCAACGAACGCAACCCGGCGCAAGGGGTGCCCGGTACGAGTCTGAACTCTGGTCGGCGATTCACCGTTCATGTTCCCCCAAACATGCCGGTGTCATCCGAAGTATCGTGCATCTTGGACCGCGCCCCGATCAGCGCGTCCGTAGTGAGCATCAACGCGGCAACTGACGCCGCGTTTTGCAGCGCCACCCGCACCACCTTCGCGGGGTCGATCACCCCCGCAAGCACCAGGTCTTCGTACTCGCCCGAGAAGGCGTTGTAGCCGTATCCCCCCTCGCCTTCGCGAACCGCGTTGACGACGACCGCGCCTTCGACACCGGCGTTCTGCGCGATTTGACGCAACGGCTCCTCAATCGCCCGGCGGATGATGTCAACTCCGAATTGCTCGTCACCTACGAGTCTCAATTTCGAGAGGGCTGGGAGTGTTCGCAGCAGTGCAACGCCGCCACCGGGTACGATGCCTTCCTCGACTGCGGCGCGCGTGGCGTGGAGCGCGTCCTCCACTCGCGCCGTTCTCTCCTTCATCTCCGTCTCGGTGGCGGCGCCGATCTTGATCACCGCCACGCCACCGACGAGCTTGGCGAGCCGTGTCTGCAACTGCTCACGATCGTAGTCTGAAGTGCTCGCCTCCATCTGTGATCGCAGCTGCCTCACGCGCGCCTGGATGTCATCCTTCTTGCCCGCTCCCCGGACGATCGTGGTGGTGCTCTTGTCGACCTTGACCGTCTTTGCCCTGCCGAGATCGTCGAGTGTCAGGTTCTTCAGTTCCAGGCCGAGATCCTCGGTAACGACTCGACCCGCAGTCAGCACTGCGATGTCCTGCATCATGTCTTTGCGACGGTCGCCGAAGCCGGGAGCTTTGACGGCGCAGACCTGGAGCGTGCCACGGAGCTTGTTGACCACCAACGTCGTCAGCGCTTCGCTGTCGACGTCTTCGGCCAGAATGAATAGCGGCTTGCCGGACTTGGCCACCCGCTCGAGCAGCGGCAGTAACTCGTGCATGGCCGAGAGCTTCTTTTCGTGTATGAGAACGTATGCGTCACCCAGCACCACTTCCATTCGGGCGGGGTCGGTGATGAAGTAGGGCGATAGGTAGCCGCGGTCGAACTGCATGCCCTCCACGAACTCGAGCGTGGTTTCCATCGACTTGGCTTCCTCGATGGTGATCACGCCGTCTTTGCCGACTTTTTCCATCGCTTCAGCCATCAGATGGCCGATTGTCTCGTCACCGTTGGCGCTGATGACGCCCACCTGCGCTATTTCGTCCTTGCCTTTGGTTGCCTTGGCCTGCTTCGCCAGTCCAGACACCACGGTCTCGACGGCAGTGTCGATGCCCCGCTTGATCTCCATCGGATTGGCTCCGGCGGCGACGAGCTTGGCCCCCTCAGCGTAGATTGCCTGCGCCAGGACCGTGGCGGTGGTCGTGCCGTCTCCGGCAACTTCCGCGGTCTTCGAAGCCACTTCCTTCACCATTTGCGCGCCGATGTTTGCCAAGCGGTCGACGAGTTCAATCTCCTTGGCGACCGCGACTCCGTCCTTGGTTATCGTTGGCACACCCCACGATTGCTCGAGCAGAACGTTGCGTCCGCGCGGACCGAGGGTCACCTTCACCGCATCGGCAAGGGCATTGAGCCCGAGAGCTATCCGATTGCGCGCGTCGGTGTTGAAGAGGATCTCTTTGGCGGTCATGAAGTGGCTCCGGGTTGCTGAGGACGTCGAGGATGTCGTCCTCGCGCGAAAACAATGTGGTCCGAATCGTCATGAGGGGTTCCGCACGGGGCGGTCGACCCAAACGCGACGATGACGGTCAGGTAAGGTACTTCGGAACGCAAGATCCGAGCCAACGGGCGGGGAGGCAATGACCCGCCACCAAGTCCAGACGATTGGGAGGACAGATCAATGTGATGCGTTGGGAAGGTCATTCTGATGTAGATGCCCCGTGGAGGCCGGGACCCGCGCCGTCGCATGAGAAGCGCGACGGCCAGAGCAACCACCGGCTCAGTTGACGATCACCGTTGAAGAGCGAGATGCCCTGCAATCACTCGCTCGACGCTGGCGAACCGACCGACACCTCGCGCTCCGAGTGAGGATCATTCTCTTTGCGCTTCCGGACACGCAAACCAGTTCGTTGCCAAGCAACTGCGTACGTCGGGACAGACCGTAGGCAAGTGGCGTCAGCGTTCCGTCGTTGGTCGGGTTGCTGCGCTCCATGATGAACCTCGCCCAGCAAAGCGTCGAGAGCTCTCTGACGAAGAGGTCGAAGCGAACATCGTCAAGACGCCCGAAATCAAGCCGAAGGGACTAGGTCATCAGTTCGTCCACTTTCCAGCCAGTCGAACGCCTGGATTGTTTCCACCGAAACAGGCTCTTCTTCGGTGGAAACTGGCAACCCAGAACCATCGAGATCGGCCACGACGACTGTGATGTTGTCGGCACCACCTTGCGAGATGGCGCACTCGACGAGTCGCGTGCACGCGGCGTCGACGTCGGCGTGTTCGGCCAACGCCAGGCGGATTTCTTCCTCGCTGACCTCGTTCGTGAGCCCATCCGAACACAGCAGCAGGCGGTCTCGTTGACGCAAATCGAACCGATTGAGCGCTACGACGAGACTCGGCCGGATGCCAACGGCCTGCAAGATGACGTGTTTGTGCTCGAAGTCCTGGACGTCTTCGTCACGGAGCACCTGTTGCTCGATCAGCCCTTGAACGTAGCTTTGGTCACGGGTCAATGGAACGAGGCGCTCGCCTCGTAGGACGTATGCGCGAGAATCCCCGACTTCCGCCACGACGGCCCGCCCCGCATGAACGAGTACCGCGGTGAGCGTTGCCCCCATGCCCGTGCGCTCTGCGTCCGTCGAGGCCACTTGATAAACTCGCTGGTTGGCCCGTTCGATACTTGCGACCAGCGCCGCCTCGGGGGTTCCCCCAGTCCCCGCCAACAGCTCCATGCGAAGCGTGTGCAGCGTCAGAGCACTTGCGACGTCCCCAGCATGAGCCCCGCCCATGCCGTCCGAGACTGCCAGCAAGACGCCGAAACCGTCGACATGAATGTCTATTGGCTCGCTCAGCGCGTCGAGCGCCGCCGACCTGCCGAGGTCCACGACGGCAAAGCCGTCCTCGTTCTGCCGCCGAACGCTACCGATTTCGCTGCGACCGAAGACCTTGATGTGTATGTCGTCATTTGCCATGTTCTACCCCTTCTCGAGCCCGTGAGGACACACTGCTCCATAGAGCACCGACCTGCTTGCCGATGCAGGAGGTTACCGCATGAAGTCACGCTAACAGGGCGAGGCGCCTCTCTGGCCCGCACTTGGCGTTCGTTTGGTCGCAGCTCTGGATTGTTGACTGGTCGCGGCAATCAACCTGATTGCTGCTCTGGGTCCGCTGGACTCCGCCCCGCCCACCGTGCGCGCTGCCTTCGTTCGCCAAGATCCTTGCCGAAGATCCCGCCTGTGATCACTCAGTCTAGTCATCGTGGCCCTGTTGCGCCTTCAGCTTCGGCGTCTGTGCCGCATCCGGTGGGGCCTCATGGGCGAGCAGGACTGCGCTCAACCCCACTGCGCCCGCCGCTAGCAGACCCAAAAGAACGACGATCATTCGCCATTTGCGGCTTCGCCGGATCTCCAGCATGGAGTCTCGCAAGTCATCATCGGTGATAGCAGTCATTTCTGCCCTCTCCTCACTCCACGACAGTAGATTCTTCGTCATTTGCCGCACTCCTTCGGACCACCGTTCCCATGTACCAGAGATCTGCTCAGGGCCCAGGCTAACGACTCACCCACTCCTCTCGAGCGAACGCTCGCTCAAGGCGTCATTCGCCGCAGGAACTTGAACTGGTCGCTATCCGTGGAAAGCAAAAGCGTCGTATTCTCCTGGATGGTCTCTTCATACGATTGAAGGGTCGCCGTGAACTCGTAGAAAGCGATAGCTCCCGCGCTCTGGCTGTACGCCGTGGCGTAGATCTCTGCGGCTTTGGCGTCCGCTGCCCCACGTATGGTCTCTACCTCGCGGTACGCCTCGGACTGAATCTTGTTCAAGTCCCGCACGCGATTGCCACGGATCCTCGCCGCCTCGCCATTGCCTTCGGACACGAAGCGCTGGGCAATTTGCCTACGCTCGCTGATCATGCGGTCGTATATCTTCGGGCGGACGCTTTCGTTGTAGTTGATCCTCTTGAATCGGATGTCGAGCAGCTCGATACCAAAGACATTCACTTTGCCCGCTGCGGCCGCGAAGATCTCCTTCTCCACGAGCTTCCGTCCCTTCCTGATCGGCACGAGCGTTCCGACCGTGCCGTCGTCCTCGTCGTCCACCAACATGGCGTCTTTCAGAGGCACTCGGTCTTTGGTCGTGCGGATGATCTCGATGAGCTCGTGCTTCGCGACGGCGTTGCGAGTCTCACTTCCCAAGATGTCGTCGAGTCTGGATTGCGCACTTCGCTCGTCCTTCAGACGCAAGAAGTACTGAAGCGGATCGGTGATACGCCAACGCGCGAACAGATCGACGGAGATGTACAGTTTGTCCTTCGTGGGCATGTCGGATGGGTTGCCGTCCCACTCCAGGACCCTCTTCTCGATGGAGTTCACCTCTTGGATGAAGGGGGTCTTCAAGTGCAATCCCGAGCTCGTTATCGGTTCGCCCACCGGTTTGCCAAACTCCGTGACGATGACCTGCTCGACTTCGCTGACAGTGTAGAGCGAGGCCGCCGCGGTGACCACCGCCGCCACCGCCACCACTGTCGATACGATTCTGATGAGTTGTTTCATCGTGTTGTCGCCTTTGGGGTACCCAAGTTCAAGAGCGGCAGCACGCTGCTCGCGCTCTCATCGACGATCACTTTCGAGTTCAATCGAGGCATCACTCGGCGCAGTGTCTCCACGTAGATTCTCCTGCCGGTGACCTGCGGTGCCCGTTCGTACTCCCGAAAAAGCGCCGTGAACCGCGAGGCGTCTCCTTCGGCTTCGTTGACTCGCTTGAGCCGATAGCCGTCCGCCTCACGGATCCGCTGGTCCTTCTCGCCTTCGGCAAGCGGGATCACTTTGTTGTAGTCCCTGCGAGCCTCGTTAATCAGTTTCTCCTTCTCCTGCTGAGCTTGGTTCACCTCGTTGAAAGACTCCTGAACCGGCTCGGGAGGATTGATGTTCTTCAACTGCACTTGGTCGATGCTCATCCCCATGGCGTATTTCGTCGAAAGCTCCTGCATCTTGACCAGGCCTTCCGTTTCGATCTCCTGTCGACCAATGGTGATCACCTCGTCCACGGTGCGGTCGCCGACGACCTCCCTCATCACGGACTCGGCAACATAGCGAAGCGTCTCTCGCGGCTCGCGAACTTCAAATAGGAACTTGACCGGATCGCTGACTCTGTACTGCACGACCCACTCCACCAAAGCTGCGTTCAGGTCGCCCGTGACCATCTGCGTCTCCCGTTGCAGGTCGTCTTCAGAGCGCCTGGAGCTTTGATACGGGTCGGTTCGACCAGGTGTCGAAAAGCCGAACTCTTGCTTCAGTTGGCGCTCGACGGGTACCGTCATCGCCTTATCAATGCCCAAGGGCAGTTTGGCGTGCAGGCCAGGCGAGACTTGCCCGTGGTACCTGCCGAGCCGCAGAATGACTGCGACGGAATCGCTGGGAACCGTGTAGAAGCTGCTCCACACGAGGCCCGCGCCCACAGCGAGGACAATGAGTCCAGGCCCCAGGGCTTTCAATCGCACCCGAGCCCTTGCGCGCTCGAACCACGCGTTGATGTCCACCAGGTCGCGTCGCGGTCCGGGGTCGTCTGGCGGAGTCAATTCGTGCTCCCCCAGCGAGTGATCACCGGGCGACGCCCAGGGTCGAATTGGCTGATCGTTGGCCAGTTCGCATGCGATGTGCTGGTTTGGGTGTGGAAGACGGCGACAATCGACAACATGCTGGCTGAGGGAGCACGATTCGTGCCAACGCACGTACGATAGACCCGGTCACCAACCGCTTCTCCTCGATCGTTCGAATTGACCTGGGCACCGCGTTCAATTCGAATGGGTCGCGTCCTGCTCGTTCGACGCGATGCCCGCTCAGACTGGAAGCGTCACACGGGGCTCGTAGTATCCATCGTTCAAGCTGGCGCCCACCAGCACGTGGCCCGTCGACGTTGGTTCTTCCCCGATTGCCGGGCAGAATGTCACACGCTCAACGACGTTCCCTCGCATCGACACAACCAGGCGATAACGCCACGATCGTCAGTCCCGTACGCTCCTTGGACAACTACTCCCCGGCCCGCGTATCGCCCGTTAATCGCCCGACGACCCTTTCAATCTGATAGGGTGTGGAGTATGCGCATCGAAAAGCTCAGTTCGGAGGGAGGCACGGAGCCAGAAGCCCGCGGCGAGCAGCGCGCCGTAGCTCGAGTGGCAGCGGGGCCGTCAGCGCCTCGAGAACTGGTCATCAATAGCTCCGCAATGCGTGAGGTCGTTGATATCACCCGGCGCCTGGCCAAGGTTGATTCGACGGTTCTCATCACGGGCGAGAGCGGCTGTGGCAAGGAGGT
>QJWJ01000461.1 GCA_003235365.1 Deltaproteobacteria bacterium | reverse complement strand
CGAAGCGCCGCTGTCGATTGGCAAGAGGGGACCAGAACGACTGTGAGTCTCGGAGGCAAACGGGGCGGTCAGGTCGAAAGCACAGGGCCGTGCCTCGACAATCCTGGGTCGAGCATCGGTTGCAGGACCTGCAACCGTGCACCGACGGCTCAGCCATCGCTTGCAGATCCCAATCACCGTCGATGCAACGCCTTGTGCGCGCCCGGCACGATTCGGGGTCATGCCCCCACCCGGTCCGCCTCACGACGCAAACGACGCAGCCCGATCGACAGCGGCGCTTCGGTCTGCGAAAGCCAACGGGCGAAGGATCGCAGGTCGTCGTTGCGCTTCGCGCTGTGACCGAATATGGGCAAGCGTTGCATCTCGCCGGAGATCGTGTTACGTTAACCTGTTGCCTGAGGGTTCCCGGTCCACGTCGCTGGTGTAAGTGCGTCGTGCCGAGTGTGCTCCAGGACGACTCGAGCACCGATCAGCTTGCCACCACACGGAATTGCCCCGAAAAATCGCCCTAGGATTGGTGAGGGCGCTTTTCGGGGCCACCTTCGGCCCCCTTGCGCGCCGCTCGGTGCTCTAGGTGTTTGATTCGTCGCAGCAATCAACCTGATTGCTGCTCTAGGTGAACCAGGAGAACCAGCGGAGCAGTTCCGAGCGGGCCATTGCCCAGGCCGGAGCGCGGCGCAGCCTTTCTCCTCGTGGCAGCACCCACCCGCGCTGCATGGCTCGCTACCCATCGCTCGTCGCCCGCGTTGAAACGCGCGCGCGTCGCTCGTCACCCGAGAATCAGGAGTTCAATGACCGTCCAATTGTCACCAACCCCACCGAGTAGCAGAGAACCAGGCATCGCCGAACAGAACACAGCGGAGTCGAAACCTCGCACGCGGCGCGCACGCAGCGCACGTACCAACACCGCCGCGTCGACATCCGGACGGCAGGTGCGTTCCGCCGAACCTTCTGCGGGCGACGCGTTGGCACAGTATCTCAGCGACGTCGGGCGCTCTTCGACGTTTACGGCAGTGCAGGAGTGCGAGGCGGCGACGAACATCGAAGCAAAGGAACGTGCGTTCTGGACGGCGCTTCTGGGCTGTGAAGCCCTGGTGTTGGAGTTGGCGCCGACGCTGGAGAAGCTCTTGTCCGGCGCCGAGGCGGAACAGCGAAGCGCTGCGTTGCCGTTGCTGCGCGGCTTGTTACTCCGGGCCGGCTCGCGCGACGTGCCCGGGCAGAGCCACGGCGCCTCGGAGATCCGAGCCCTGGCTCGAGCACTCCGGCAGTGCGACGTCGATCGAAGCTGTCTGCGCGAAGCGTTCGAAGCCGCCCAGCAGTGGTGTGAGGCCACGCTCCAGTCCCAGGACGCTGGGGATGTCGAGCGCGCCAGGTCCTATCGCAAGCAGCTACGTCGGGCGTTTCGCGCCCAGTTGGATGCCAAGCAGGCCTTCGCCGCAGCAAACTTGCGACTGGTGGTTTCGGTCGCCAAGCGTTATGCCCGCGGCGGCTTGCCGTTGATCGACCTGATCCAAGAGGGGAATCTCGGACTGATCACCGCCGTCGAGCGTTTCGATCCGAGTCGCGGTTTTCGATTCAGTACCTATGCCAGCTGGTGGATCCGCCACGCGGTGCACCGAGCCAACGCCGACAAGTCCCGCACCGTGCGCATTCCCGTGCACCGCCAGGACCTGAACCGAACCGTGGCGCGTCTCAACCGCCTCGCATTGGCACGCACCGGTAGGCACGCGTCCGTCGCGGAGCTGGCAAAGCAGACGGGCGCCAACGAGCAGCGCATCGAGGAGGTACTGGCTCGTCCCGACCAACACAGCTGGTCGCTGGATCGCCCCGTCGGCGACGACGACGACGGTCGTTCGTTCGTGGATCTCCTCGAGGACGAGACCACGATTGCTCCCGATCGAGCGTTGTTCGACGGCGAGTGGAAACGCAAACTCGACAGCTTACTGGCGGAGCTCGAACCGATCGAGGCCCACATCTTGCGTCGGCGCTTCGGGCTGCTGGGCGGTGATGAACAGACGCTCAAGGAATTGGGTCGCGGTTTGTCGCTGTCGCGCGAACGAATTCGTCAGCTGCAAAACCGTGCGCTGTCACGCTTGCGTCGGCGCCTCGAGTCCGAGGAGCCGCCTGGCAGCGCTGAGGAGCGCACCAAAAACCAGCGGAGCGGGCCTCCGTCTTCGAGGGGTCCCACCCTCCAAGGGTGAGCCCACCACAGAGGGCGTCAGGTGGCACCGGGCGCCTTGGTCGACGCTGGGTTGGCCCCGAACTCACTCGATCGTCACCTCACTCGATCGTGGGAGTGTCCCAGCTGATGTAGTTGGCGAGGTCGAAGTTCACGGGCTGGTCGCTGCCATCCTTCAACTTGGGTTCCATGAAGTTGGCGGGCTCCGCTTTCTTGGTGAGGAAGCCTTCGATGGCTTTGCGCGTCGTCTCTTCCTGGGACGCGTAGAAGCTACAGTGGTTGTGCGGGTCGGTGTCGTTGCCGCCGTGGTAGCCGACGTGGCTCTCCACCCCCAGCGCCTTGAAAACCTCGGCGCCGGCCGCGGCCGACGCAAATTGCGCCACGGGTCCAAGGTGCCCGATGCGGTTGTTGTCCAGCGTCGTGAATCCGCGGGGCGCGTACATCGCCACCAAGAAGTGCGCATCGGCGGGGATGCTGTCCACGTTGCCGTTGCACACGTTCGAAGTGAGCCAGCCCTGACTGCAGGCCTCGTTGACTTGCTCGGGGTCTTCGCCTTGGTTCGGCCCTCGGTCGCTGTCTGCGACGACTCGGTAGGAGCCGAGCCCCCCGGTACCTGACTCCTGAGGGATCCCCAACGCGATGCGTTCGTCATAGGCGCCGACGATGAACGCCGACTTGCCCGCGTACGAACAGCCCGTGGTTGCCAGGGCATGAGGGTCGACGATGTCGTTGCCGCCTGCGGCTGCCTCATCCACCAGCACGTCGATGACGCGGCTCACGGCCCACGCCCACTTGATCGGATCGGCGACGCCGCTGCCTCCGTAGAGTTTGTTGAAGGCACTTTCGGCCGAATCGTGGCTGTACCGAATGGCTGCCACGCCCTCGCCCTCGAGGAAGCTGGTCGGGACACCGGAGCCGTCCGCTTGGAACATCGCCGGGACGGGCAGGCTGGCATCCGACGGCAAGTCGATCGGCACCATGAAGTCAGCGCTGCTACCGCCGTTCTCGACGTGAACGTTCACAGCCGTTGAAGAGACAGAGCCCGTGACCACTTCCGGCCTGCCCGGCTTGGTCCCGTGTACGAACTTCTCCAAGTTCTTGCGGAGCCACGCGCGCTGGCAGGCCCACTGCTCCTTGCTCGACATGCGTGAACCGTCAGCCATCAAGAATGGATCTGGCAATTGATGGCTCGGCGAAGACAGCAACGCCGGTTCGGGAAGGTCGCAATCCTCACCCGTGAACTCCTTGAATTCGGGGTTGTAGTTCCAGCCGTCGCTGTTGGGCATGTCGCTGCCAGGGCCCACGCCTCCGCCGGCGCCACCGGTCGCTCCGCCCGCGCCATTTGCCGAACCGCCCGCTGCGGGCCCCGTTGCACCAGGTGTGGAGCCGCCCGCGGCAACGGGGGGGTCGACGGGTCCTGGCGTCGTGAGCGCCGGTCCGTTCGTCGCGGTTGCGCCCGCGGTGCCGCCGGTCGCAGTAGCTCCGGGAGTCGCGGCCACAGGACTGACGGTTGGCGTGCCCACGGGCCCCACCACCGTGGGGGTGGGAGTCGGGATCGTCGTAGGACCGCTCGATGTCGCCGAGCTGTTCGAGGTGATCGTCTCCGTCGTCGGCGCGGAGACGGCGGTGTCGTTCGAGCCCGTCCCCCCACCAGATGAACAAGCGGTTCCGACGAGGGAGAGAGCTGCTGCCAGGATTGTCCAGTCCACCGCGTTTGCGCGTCCGAGTTTTGCCATGAGTGTCGATGCCTGCCGCGGCGACTTTCGATCGCGTGAAGCGCAGGGGTTCTGCTCCTCGTGTCGCGTGTGCACCTGCCGCCCCAATCGACTCACTCCGAATCCAGATGCACTGAGAGTTTCGTCTCGGGCTGCGTACCGGACCTGACGCCACAGCCGACAAATGTGAAGAACTCGATCGTGTCGCCAAATACGCATCGCGTGCTGCAGGGCATACGCTTGGCGTCACTGCGCATCGACCCGCTGGCGTGTGAACGTTCACGCGATTGGGTTTGGAGCGGGGCCTGAGTCGCGAGGTGCCCGCCCCGCGTTCGTGACTCGTCCCCCCGCAGCTCCCGGCTCGCCGGTACTGACTGTGCGCGGCTGCGATCGAGCAGTTCGTTCGCCGCGGAAGGGACGTAAAGCGGTTCACTCACCCGATGAATGGCGCGGGTGAATCGCGCGGGCAGACGAACGTGTCGGCTCGCATCCGCATCGCACGCCCCGCCGGGGTCACTCCTCATTGCGAGCAGTGCCCCCGAAGCGCTGCCAGGACGGGAGAGTCGCGCGGGTTGCGCGTCGAGTCATGGTGGGTGGGCGTACGGCGCCCATCGACAAGATCATCTCGCGTATTTGCGTTCGATGGCGAACGTTGAGCGGCTCGCATGAACGAAGCCGCTCCGCGGCGGTAGTCGTGACCGTGCCCACTCGCTACGAGTGCGATCGCTCGAGAAACGTTTCACCAACGACGCCCGCCACAGAGCGGGCCCGCGCGGCGCACGCGTGGTAGCCTGCCTCCATGCGTTCGAGTTGGATCATCGGGGGCGCGCTCGTTTCTCTGTGCGGTTGTGGCGCGACGAGCGACACTGACACGAGAGCGGATCGGGAAGCACACGACGGCGAAGCGACGGATCAAGCAGATGATGAGATGTCCGGCGACGTCGAGGCCGTACCGCCGGCTAATTTGCCCGCGCTGGCGCCGCGTTGGGTCGCGGTGTTCACCCGTGACGATGCGGAGCCGCCGAATCCTCGACTGTCGATAGTGCGCTTCGACGATCCGCTCGAGCCGGAGACGTTTGCGCTCGCAGGCTCGGCCGAGGAGTACGTCACCCAAGACTGGGTGCGTTGGTCGCCATCGGGAAGCCACGTTGCGTTCGTGACCTGCGATCGAGAGCGCTTGCTTCCGTCGCTGTCCGTTGCGTCGGCAACCGATGACTTCGAGCGACGCGCGATCGGCGCGCCGCTGCAGTTCGAAGCGACGACAGAAGCGGGCTGTCGCGACGTCATGTCGTACAACTCCATCGCCTGGATGGGGTCCGACACGCTGTTTGCGGTGATCCTTTCCAGTGATCAGATGCTCTACTACCGAATCCCCGTGGGCAGTGGCGAGCCCGAGTTGATCGGCGAGATCGACTCGCGGCAGCCGTTCACGGCGTCACCCTTCGGCGTGCTGTACACCCTCGGCACGTCGAGTGGCGTATGGGATCTGTGGTTTGCGGGCGAGACCGGCGAGCCCCAGCGAATGGGTACGAAACCCGAAGCGCTGCTGTTCACTCGCCAAGGGCCACTCACCTGGTCGCCCGACGGGCAGCGTGCCTGGTGGTGGACGCACTGGCCCGACGACGGCTCCCCGACGGCTGCGACCCATGGGGGAGGTGAATTGCCCCCACCCCAAGTCGAGATCGTCCCCGATCAAATCCCCAAGATCGGCCGCATACACGTGCCGACTGGTTTGGTCGTCGACCAGCACCCCCATGGCGATCTCTCCGCAGCCTACGAGTTCAACGGGTACGCCACGTCACCGACCGGCGCTGCGGTAGCCTACGCCGTCTATCGGCGGCCCGTCGCCGCGTACGCTGCTGAGCGCCACCTCACGATCGTCCGCGACAGCGGCCAGACGCCGATCCGCGAGGGGATCGGATCGTCGACCCAGTCCATCGTCGGGTTCATCGACGACGAGAGCCTGTTCTTTTCCGTCTCCAGGGAGCCACAGGAGCCCGACGGCGATCGTTCCGTCGCGATCGTCGTCGAGCAGGGAGGAGTGTCCCGCGAGCTGAGCGTCGACCGCTATGCGCCTCGCTACATGGATGTATTGCGGCAGAGCAACCGCCTGTTCTTCGCCCGCCAAAGCGCTGAGCGCCGGGCGTCACTGTGGACGGTGAACCTCGACGATGCAGAGGCGCGCGCCGAGCCCGTGGTGCTCGAAGGTTCGGTGATTGGCGACTCACTACTCAAGCAGGGACAAATCCAACCCGCTCTCTACGACAAACCCGCGGAAGCCGAGCGCGGCCAGGCCTTGCTCGTCGCCACCTCCGATGACGACGAATGCCTCGAGATCAACCGCGGCTGCCAAACCGCCCGTTGGGTCGTGAACTTCGACGGCGGCCCGTCAATTGCCCAACTACAGGACAGATGGGTCCCCGCGGTCGTCTCCTGGTCGCCAGACGGCACGGGCCTCGTCGCCGTCGCAGAGGACGGCCTCAGCTACATCCCCGGGCCAGATTATCGAGGCTGGGTCCAACTGGAGCCCGGCGCGGTGTCCATGGTTGTGCCGGTGAAGTGGCCAGCGGCGCAGTAGGGGGCAGAAGCCCGGTGCCGCGCTCGGGGTTCTGCCTCGCCCGCTTTCGGCGGCACGGCTCGCACCCTACGCCCGAACCCAATCTGCCTTCGGCAGTTCGGGGCCCCGTCGCGAGGGGCAGCACGCCGTTTCCTCCAGTTCGATTGTCCTCACCTTTCGCCATTTGAAGCCCAAGGACGCTCTCGTCGCTCGCTTTGGTGATGTGGGCACTGCCTACTTCAAAACGCGGTCCGCTGGGAGCCGCTCCCTTCGCCGCGAATTGTTGCGCCTCACTACCGGGCGAGCTCTTTGGTAGTTGATGGTACCAGACCTGCCCGGCCATGCCAGACGGGCGGGTTGCACCATGACGGGGTGGGGTTGTTCCACGTTGACGCGTTCGGGAGTGGCCAAGCGCCTCGGGAAGAGCCTTGCTACGGTGAGGCGAATGGAAGGGGTAGGGTTGGCCCTGGCGTGCCCGAGTAGAAGAGTTTCGACCCGCGGTGGTGGCGATGGCGGCATACGCGACTTCGCCGAGGCACACTTCGCGCGAGCCAGCGCGGTTGTCCTCCTGTCACACCTGCTGCGGTGGCGACTGCGAATCGGTACCTGCCGAGGCACTCGTGTCATGCGTTCATGGTTCGATGGCTCGTTTCCGTTTCCACGAAGCTCATCTTCGCTCAGATTCTTCGCGTTGGAAACGTATCCAACGTGTCGGAGTCGGCCAAAGGTGTACGGTCGTTTTCGACGGTACGCGTCTCGGACAGGGTCGTTGGACGTCGACGTGCCGTTGCCGGTCGACGCACGGTGGGCCTCGCAAGGCGACGCCGTGTGTGCGAGTTTGACGCGCATGGCAAATGTGGATTTCGCTGCGGCCCGGCGCACGCAGCGCTCGTGTTGCGGTTCGTTCACGCGGCGCGCGATCGCTGTCGTTGGGTTGCTTGTATTGGGGTGTTCTACGAGCACTGACGGCAGTGACGGTGAGGTCAGCGCGACGACGAGTGGCGACCCCGTCAACTCGACCTTCTCAGGTGGCATCGTGCCCGGGGTGACTGGTAACCCATCGGGGGCTATCGTCAATTCCACGGCGACCAGTGCCAGTTCGATGGGCGGCCCGGGCGGTCCAGCGAGCAGTAGTTCCAATCCGCTGGATACCTCACCTGGCACCAGCGTTCCAGCGGGCACTCCGACGGACCCCGGCATCCTCCCGGTGGGCGGCCCCGGTCGGAGCAGCGCTGCTGGCGGAGGGACAGGTGGTCCGGACGCCACAGGCGCCGGAGGCAACGGCGGGGGCCCGACCACTCAGGGCGCTGGCGGGATCGGTGGTCTGCCCATGGGCAGCGGCGGTAGCACCGGGCCCAGCGACGTGGGCCAGGTCGACGCTGCGGCGATGGTGGCCGACATGGGGTTCGGCACGAACATCGGCAACACGCTGGAGAACACCACCGAATGGGAAACGGGGTGGGGGCAGCCGCTGATCAGCGAAGCGTTCATCAACGGCATCGCCAGCCGTGGCATCAAGACGGTCCGCGTGCCCGTGGCTTGGGATACCTATGCCAACAACGGTGTGATCGATGCGGCCAAGTTCGACCGCGTCAAGCAAGTCGTCGGCTGGATCGAAGCGGCCGGGATGTACCCCATCGTCAACATCCATTGGGATGGGGGGTGGATCTTCAACGAGTCGAACGAAAACGAGTTCCTCTTGACCGCCGACGTCAAAACCAAGTTTGCCAGCTACTGGGAGCAGATCGCGACCGGCTTCAGTGACGTTGGCCACAAGCTCATCCTCGAAGGGCTGAACGAAGAAGCGCGCTTCTACGCGAATGGAGATTCGAACGGCACTCCGGACTACGCGGCCCTGAACGAGCTCAATCAGTTGTTCGTCAGCACGGTCCGGGCGCAGGGGGGCTACAATGCCTCCCGAGCGCTGCTCATCGTCGGGTTCACGACGGACATCGAGAAGACCTGCGTCGATGCGTTCGAGGTGCCCGACGACCCAGCTGGCTCTGGCAAGTTGTTTCTCTCCCTTCACTACTACACGCCCTACACGTTCTGCGGACTCGACACCGTCGAGAGTTGGGGATCGCCGGCGACGACTTGGGGTACTGACCAGGAAAAAGCGACACTGGAGGGTCTGTTCGACAAGCTGGGGGCGTTCAGCAAGAGCCGGTCGATCCCCGTCATCCTGGGCGAGTTCGGCGTCACTCCCGGCGAGAACTACGTTCGAGAGCCGGCGTCGCGCATTCTGTGGATGGAGTCGGTGGCTCGGGCTTCGTTCGTTCGCGGCATCGTGCCAGTGCTTTGGGATACCGGGTCCGAGATCAAGCGCACCGATGGTTCGTTCTCCGCTGAGTTTCAAACGGTGATGGATGACCTCGATTGACGCGTAGCAGCGTCGCGCCGCATGCACGGCGCCGCGTGTGGATAGGCCACGGGCGATCCCCTACGACGGCACACATCGTTGCTTGGATCAGTGAATCACTTTTTTGGAGCACTGGGTTGCCCCGATGACCCCGTGCGGCTTGGTGTCCGACAACGCCGCTTACCGCTGCAACCGGCGTGTGCCCGTCGCGATTCGGCTGGGCGTGTAGACTCCGAGGCGCTCGCGTTTGCCGATGCAGGGTGTTCACTCGACGAGGCGCGGGCAGCGGTGCAGCGGGTCGAAGCGGGCCAGCGCGTGATCCAGCTACATCGCTCGTCGAATCCGCGTGGCAGCGAGGTCGACTTTGCGCGGCGGGTACTCACGGCGCTCGAGGTCGGGCATGCTGGACGGCGTTTGAGTTGCTCGTGAGCCGATGTAGCCCAATGCAGGTCACGGTGGCCCTTGGATGGCGGGGGCCGTTGCTGCGTGTGTCGATGCCGGACGCTGTGCCCCTGGACGATACGCAATGCTCGATAGCGATGTTGTCGATAACCATCGCATTTGCAGGCTCGAGGCCGATGGTCAATGCTCCCGCTGTGGGGACTGCAGTGGAGGCTACAGCGGGAGATGCGAGGTACAAAATGGAGCGACGAGCACCTCGAACAGCTGCTTCGAGTCGGTGACCCGGTTGCAGATCGCACGATCGACGCGTTGTTTGCCCAGCAGAACCTGAGCGGCATTCAACGCCTCCTCGGGCGGCTGGTGGAGAACGACGATCCGGTTCCCGAGAAGCTGCCGGCAGTCGTGCGCCAGTACTTCGACAGCGTCGTGTTGGATCCGAGTGAAGTTGCCCTGGCGGGTCACGGCGAGCGATTTTTTGCGCTGCACGGTCCAGAGATCATGCTGGTGCTGTGTTGTCGGTCGCTGCCCTTCGACTACGCCAACGCCAGAGCGGTTCAAGTCCTGTATCAGACGGGGTTTCTCGCAAAGAGGCCGAACCTGCGTGTGGCGCAGACTGCTCAGATGATCGTCGATGTGATGAGTCCTGGTGGCTTGTCACCCGACGGAAGGGGGTTGCGTTCGGCGCAGAAGGTGCGGTTGATGCACGCCGCCGTGAGACGCATGATCTTGGCTGATCCGAAGCTCGAGTGGGACGTGGTGCGGCTCGGAGTGCCGATCAATCAGGCTGACTTGCTCTACACGCTGATGAGCTTCAGCATCGTGGTTTTGGAGGGGCTGGAGCGTCTGGATCTCGAGGTTAATCCGCTGCAGGCACAAGCCTATTTGGATGCCTGGCGCGTCGTGGGACGTATCATTGGTCTCGAGCCCCAGAACATCCCCAGCACCATCGCCGAGGCCAAGCAACTCACTGCGATTCTGCAGCGCCGCCAGCACGCCCCCTCGGATGCGGGGCGAGAGATGACGAATGCACTCGCGGGGCTGGTTGGAGACGTTTTGGGTCCGCTGCGGGGGTTCCGCTGGAGTTTGCTTCGCTTCATGTGTGGGCGGGAGCTCTCGAAGACGGTCGGCATCCCACGCCGATTGCTTTTCGACGCCCTCGTCGGCGTGGTCGCGTGGATAGCGGAAGCGACGGATGAGCTCGTGCGCAGCAACCCCGCTGGCCGTCGAGCGTTCCGCTGGTTGAGCATCCGCCTGATCCAGCACTTCATCGATCAAGAGCTGGGACCGAAGCGCCGTCTGTTTCGCATCCCCACTCGGCTACACGACGACTGGAAGCATCGCCGATGCAGCGTGCCCGAGCAACCCGCGGAGCCGGTCCCATGAGCCTGGCTCCGCCGGGATTGGGCTTTCGCCGCAGCCTGCAGCTGCTCTGGCTCGGCCTGCTCGGTACGGGGTGCGTCAAGCTGCTGCAGATCCCAAACCGGGATCTGCCTTGGAACGAGGCGCTGGGGCACTTGTTGGGAACGCGGGTTCAGCAGCTCACCCTCGAACAGCAGGAGCAAGTGTTGCTCCAGCACATCGACCGCGGGCTCAGTGACCCTATCGCGAGCCCGTATTTTCTGATCGGCGTCGTTGGGTGTGCATTGTGGACCGTCGCGTACTACCTGCTCGTTCGAAAGGCCTCCGCGGACAAGGTGCATACCTTGCCGCTACTGGCGATCTGCCTGAACTTCACTTGGGAGGCGATGGCGGTGTTCGTCCTGCCGAACCCGAGCCGAATTTGGACGGTGCTGGAGTGGTCCTGGCTCGCGATAGACGTCTTGCTGCTCAGCCAATTGTACAAGTATGGTCGGTCCACCCAACACATCCCCGAGGTGCGGCGCCATTTTCCGTGGGTGGTGACGGCAACACTGGTGGTGTGTTTTGCAGGTCAACTCACGTTCGTGCTCACGTTTGGTGACTTGCTCGGGTTCATCGTTGCGTTCGTGATCAACCTGGTCATGAGCGTCTTGTTCGTGTTCCTGTTCTTCGAGCGCCGCGACGACCTGCGAGGCATCAGCTACGGCGCCGCCTGGCTCAAGATGGTCGGTACTTTGGGGACCTGCGTGCAATGCGCAGTGCTGCTCCCCGCGCTTCGCCCGGACATCCCGAGCTGGGGGTTCCTGCATTTCTTGTACGTACTGATCTTCGTCTTCGACCTCGGCTACGTTCTACTGATCCGCCAGCGTCGTCGACAATTGTCCATGTGAGGATTGAGCCGCCCCTGTGTTACCCAAGTGCGCCCTTTGCTCGTTCTGCCGGGTTGGCGATCTAGACACGCGTGCGGCGTGGCCGTACAACCGATGACGATGGCCATGGCATCCGGAGATGGTGAGGACATCTTCGCGCCGATACGCGGCACGGCGACTCGCTACTTCGCGCTGTTGGCGGGGCTTTTCGTGTTCCTGCTTCTGGTCACCTCCCCGCTGCGCGACGAGCCAGCCATCGTGCTGTGGTGCTACGCGGGTCTGCTTGGGGTGTTCGCCACCGCATTTCGCCTGCATCATCGGCAGCCGCTTGCCGGAGCGCTCTGTTCGCTCGGGCCTTTCGTGCTGGTCACGATGTTGGTCTGGGTCAGGGGCGGCGTTGGGTACCCGGCGGGCGTCACTTCCTACATCACACTCGTGGCTATCACGGGGCTGTGCTGGAATTCACAGGGCGCAGCAGTGGTGGCCGGGCTGTCGTCGCTGGTGCTGGGCTGGTTCGTGATGACGGGTGCGCCCGTTCCCACTTCGGACAAGGTCCAGATTTGGGTGGAGCTGTCGATCCAACTGCTGATCATTGCCGCGCTGGTTCACTTCGCGCTTCGCTCACTGACGAAGGCGTCGCTGCTCGCGCTCTCGCACCGTGAGCGGTTTCGCGACGTGATCGCCAGTTCCCCGGAGGCCATGATCGTGCTCGACCGACACGGGGTCGTTCGAATGTTCAACCCGGCGGCGGTAGAGATGAGCGGTGTCGCGGCCGATGACGCCATCGGCAGGCCATTTGCCGACATTGGTTGGCTGACACAGGACGCGCTGCAGCGCTCGAGCGACGCGTTGGCCGCGCTGGGTACCGCGCGCCAAGCGGCGACCGTGTCCTTCGAAGTACAGCGCGGGAGGTGGTTGGAGGCGAGCTTTGCCTTGGTCGGTCATCCCGAGCGCGAGTCGGACCGTTTGCTGTGCGTGCGAGATGTGACCGAACGTGAAGCGGCGGCCAAAGCTCGCGAAGCGTTAGACGCACGGATCGCTCAGTCCAAGTCGATTGAAGCCTTGGGCCGCCTTGCTGGCGGTGTAGCCCACGACTTCAACAACATGCTTACGGTCATCTCTGCCAGCGTCGACCTGCTGAAGCGGCGCAGGCACATCGATGAGCGTGAATCGTCTCTGCTCGACGAAGTGTCCGCGGCATCGAGTCGCGCAGCAGCATTGACCAGTCAGCTGCTCTCGTTTGGTCGCAAACAGGTTCTGCAACCGCGGGTGATGAACCCGAACGGCACCATCGAACACCTCGAGCAGCTCCTGCGCAGATTGGTGCGCGAGAACATCCAGCTCCACATCGAGCTCGACGAGTCTCTCGGCTGTGCGCGGCTGGACGAATCGCGACTGGAGCAGGTCATCGTGAACTTGGTGACCAATGCCAGCGACGCAATGCCGGACGGGGGAAGGTTGACGATCCATACCCGGAACCTGCAGATCGACGCTGGAGACGTCGAGCACCCCGACATGCCTGCCGGGGAGTATCTGCAGATCAGCGTCATCGACACGGGGCGTGGGATGACCGAGGAGACCCACGCCCGTGTCTTCGAGCCGTTCTTCACGACCAAGCCCAAAGGGGAAGGGACTGGGCTTGGGCTGGCCACCGTGCAAGGCATTGTCGCTCAGAGCGGAGGTTTCATCTCCATCAAGAGCTCGCTGGGCGAAGGAACGCAGTTCGACATCTACTTCCCTCGGACCTACGAGCGCAGCTCCCAGCCCGCCGGGACGCCGCTTCACCCGAGTGCGAACGCGCGCGCTGGTGCGCTCAACGTCTTGTTGGTGGAAGACCAAGCAGAAGTCAGGAGGGCACTGCGGCAAATGCTCGAGGCGCTGGGCCATTCGATTCAGGAGGCAAGCGATGGCCAAGATGCGCTGGAACGCTTCGGCGGGAACGCGACGTCGTTCGAGCTGTTGGTGAGTGATGTCATCATGCCGAACCTGGGCGGTATCGACCTCGCAGAGCGCCTGGCACGGACGCATCCCTCGTTGAAGGTGTTGCTCGTCTCTGGCTATACGGAAGACGCGATGACGGACGGAAGCCGTCTTGGCGACAACATGCAATTCCTCGCGAAGCCGTTCGGCCGCGAGCGCCTGGCTGAGAAGCTGGCGATGCTCATGAGCGCGGGGGCATGAGAGCGCAAACGACGGACGACTCAAGCTAGCCCGGACAATGGCCCCGTGCAGAAATCGGGGTGGCCGAAGGTTTGATCGGGCAACCCAAACAGGTTCAGGATCGAGACCAGAAGATTGTTGTGTGGCTGGCTGTTCACCTCGAGCCAGCGCCCCGTCTGCAGCCGCCCCGCGGCGCCGCCTGCCAGGATGAACGGCGTGTTGTTCTGGGCGTGATTCTCGGGCATCTGGATCTCGGTGACTGCGATGACCAGCGAGTTGTCCAGCAACGTGCCGTTGCCTTCGTCGACCGAGTCGAGCTTCTGCAGCAGGTACGCGAGCTTTTCCATGTAGAAGTGGTAGATGATCTCGAGTGAGCCCGGCTGAAAGCCGCGGTCGTGTTGATAGCCGTGGTGGTGATCTCTCAGGGGTTGGCCGTTGTCGTCTTGCAAGAAGCCGAGCATGAACTTCGCTTCTGAATCCGACCACTGCACGGTGCCGACGCGGGTCAGATCGCAGGCTAGGGCCGAGACCAACAGGTCGGTCATCGCGTCACCCTTCAACGGTACTTTGGCACCGGTGGTGATGGACGCGTTTCCGCCATCTGAATCTCCTCGGGAAACTCCCTCTGCGATCGGATCATCGTAGTAGCCCGGCGTCGGGTCGATGGTGGTGGGCGCGACGCAGCCTTCGTCCACGACCTGCTTCAGCCCTTCCTCGGTCTCGCGGACCAGCGCTAGATGCGCCTCCAGGCGCGCGCGATCTTCGGAACCGAGCTGTGCCATCACGCGCTTGAAGTCTTCCTGCACACCGTCCAAAATCGACGTGTTCCAGGCAACCGCCTGGGACGCCGCATCCGCGTTGCCGTCGATACCTGCGAACACGCGGCTCAGGGTATTGAGCGGATCGGTTGCCGGCGGCACGGGCACTGCAGCCCCTCCGGGGCTCGACGGCGCCTGGTAGTTGATGATGTTTCCCGGATGCGGCTGCCCACCCGCAGTGATGCCCGTGGACCAACCCGCCGAAACCTCGAGGCTCGAGAAGCGAGCGCCCGCGCCGATCGATGCAGCGATCACCTGGTCGATCGAGGGGCCTGCAGCAAAACCAGCGTTGCCACCATTGGTGTTGTAGTTACCCGCGAGCAGCGGCTGTCCGGTGAGCACGCCGCCCATGCCGCGACTGTGCGGATGGCCGTGGCCGAGTTGCGTGACG
>QJWJ01000134.1 GCA_003235365.1 Deltaproteobacteria bacterium | reverse complement strand
GCACCGCCCGTCAGCCCCCGATCGCTCCTACCAACGCCATCGCGCGCGCCTGATCGAAAGGTTCATTCAGCGCAAGCAAGGGAACGCTCAACACTTTCGACAGCTGCGTGGCACGCTTCGGTTCTCGGTCTTGGAGCCGAACGATCAAGTCCAACGGCAACGCCCGCCCATCACGCTTCACACAGCGACTGACGATGGCCTCGGAGTCAGCACAGAGCAGGATCAAAGCTGTAGGGGCGATGGCTTCGAACGTTGCCGTCGGCACATCGACAAGGTGATCTCCGGCGCCAATCAGACAGAAGTGTCCATCCAACAGCAGCACGGTGGCGTGGCATGAGTAGCTCTTCAACGCCGCAACGAGTTCATCCTGGTTCGAAGCAACGTCCTTCACTCGCTTGTCACTCTGTTGTCGGGCCGCCTTGATCAGTGTGCTGGCAGCGACGTGCTCCACCCCGGTTGCCCGTGCCAGAGCGGTCGAGAAAGTCGTTTTGCCAACGCCGTGCACTCCCGCGACGAACACGATCGAGAAAGGGCGCGACTCCACCATGAGGCAACGGTAGCATCCCGAGAAAGAGCCAGCCAACTCATGGGATCCCCTGGCGCGGAACAGGCGGGTGGCCGTGCACCAGCTGCGGTACTTGGCTCGTTCACAAAGGCGCCGGCACCGCTGAAGGTGCGCCAAGACGCGTTGGGTGCTACCCCGCCGCCAGCGTGCTGCGGCTAGTGGCGGATTGACTCAGCTCGCAAGAGGGCCTCGCGCCCTGCTTTTGTTGGTGTGTCGCTGCGGCTCGCCAAATTAGGCGGCAGAGCCTGGGACGGTAGCTCGGGGGCCTCGCTGACTTACCGGGCGAACAGATATGCTGCCCCCGAGTACGGGAGACCGTTGTCCGACGGGTCCGCCCACAGACCGCCGTCGGCGCCTGCCTCGCCGTCGGCCCCCACCGCCAACAGCGTCGGTGACAGGGCAAGCGAAACGCCAAACCTATCTCCCGGGTCGATGTTGGACGATTGGGTCGTCGAGTCGAGTTGCCACTCACCGTCGACTCGAAGGTACTTGTAAATCTCCCCCGTGTACCTGGCGCGGACGCCTGCGCCGAGCGCTCCGACTACCAACTCGTCTCCGAGCAGCGAGACGCTCCACCCAAACCAGTCCTCCGTTCGCAGGTCCGACGGCTTTAGCTGCACCGTTTGGCGCCAGTCCCCCGCTTCGTGTTCGTAGATATACACGGCTCCACTTTCCACGCAGGTCGAGACGATGACGGGTCCAGGACAAGAGGAGTCGAAAGGCGCGCCCACTGCCAAAGTGTCGCCATCGAGGGAAAGCGAATAGCCGAAGCCTCGGCGGGTGCGCGAGTTGCCAGCGTCGAGAGTCGCGGTCTGCTTCCAGGAGCCTGACCGTTCAAACACATAGACCGCACCCACCTCGGGCGTCGCATCCATTTGCTCGCCATCGACCACGAGAGCCTGGGACTGGTTGGGAGCCCCTACCACCAACCGCTCGCCTTCAATGGCGAGCGCATGACCGAATTCGGCATGACGTTCAGGAACAGACGCCTTCACGTAGGCTTCTTGCACCCACGAGTTCTCCTCACGGACGTACACGTAGGCCGCCCCACTGTTTTCGATGACGTTGTCGTCTTGTCCATTCACTGTCGACGCGCTGCCGTCTTCGCGCGGTGCGCCGACAACCAAACGCTCGTCGCTGAGCGCCACCGAGTACCCGAAGTGGTCCAAGCTGCCGGTGTTCGAGGCCTTCACATACGCGTCGAATTGCGGCGCATCATCCGAGAGGCTGTAGACGAAGACTGCACCCGTCGCGCCGGTGACGTCGGCGACGTACTCTGGGTTCACCCCCGTTCCGCCGCCATTCTCCCGAGGAGCACCAATCGCCAGGTAGCGCGTCGTCAACGCGACCGATTCAGCGAAGCCACCTACCGTTTGCGTGCGAGGAGACTTGATGTAGGCCGCCTGGTACCAACCATCCCCAGCATCGTGAAAGAGGTAGGCCGCACCGCTGCGGTCGTCACTGTTGTCGAGGTGGTTGCCATTGATGCCAGTGGCATTGCTCGACTCGTTCGGTGCCCCGACAGCGAGCCAACGACCGGCAACGGCCACGGACGATCCAAACGAGTCTTGTGCATCGGGGTTGGAGGCCTTGACATAGATGGCGCTACCGGTAGCTGGCGCCTCGCGTTGCGGTGTTTCTGACGCGGCGGTGCGAGTGACGTTGCCGTTCGGTTCCTCAGCGGAGTCGTCGTCGATCGAGGCCCCACCGTCGAAGGTCTCTTCTCCGTCGGCATCGTCATTGCCGCGCTGCACGTACTCGATTGTGTTCTTGCCACCACAATTGGCCGCAAGTGACACAATCACCACGCCGCCTAGAATCGCAGATTGATGTCGCTCCAACATTGCAAACACCGGTGGCGGAGTCTAAGCTACTCGCCCGGCGACGGGAATGGGAAATGGGAGATGTTCATTGGTCAGCAGCGTTCTTGTTGCCGTTTGCTCTGAGTAGTTGCGGTGGGCGCTCACACGAAGTGATTTACGTCGATGCCGACGCGGACGAGGCGTCGAGCACTCCGCGTACCAGCGATAGTCCGAGCAAGAGCCCCGTCCAAGCGGACTGCGCTTCCAAGTTCGAAACCGCCGCCGGTACACTTGAACTCATCACGCTCAGCGGCGATTGCCAAGCAGCACGGGGAGATACGACCTACTCAGCTTGGAGTTCCGACGGGCGTTTTCTCGTCTTCGACTCCGAGGCCGACGACTTGTTCCCCGATGACGTCAACGGAGCGTCTGATGTGCTGCTGCTCGATCGCGAGCAAGGCGGCTTCGAACTCGTCAGCGTCTCGAGCAAGGGCGAACCTGGCAGCCACTTCAGTTTCGAACCCGTGATCTCCGACGACGGCCAACTGGTTTTGTTCAACTCGTCGTCAGCCAACCTGGCGGGGTTGGCGGGCATTCACCTCTATCAACGCGACAGGGGGTCGAAGACCACCAAGCTGGTCGAGACGCCCGGCTGTCCGTATAGAGCCGCGATGTCAGGGGACGGCCAGCTCGTCGCCTGGGAAGACTGGCCTGATTGTTCGGGTGGCCTCGACGACGGGGAGTGGGTCGTAGCCTACGCCAAGGATTCCACGGGGACGGCGATCCCGTTGGCAGGCGAACCGGGCCAAACCGAATCCGAGACCGACAACCCCGCGATCTCCAGAAATGGCCGCTGGCTGGCTTGGAGTGAGCGCCCTCCCGGAACCAGAGGCACGCGGATCGCTCGGCTACTCATCATGGATCGCGAGACGAATTCGCTCGACTTCGGATCGAGCCGCAGGGACTACGGGTTTGGGAGTACCGGCATCTCTGATGACGGTCGTTACGTGGTGTTCAGCATCCAAGGCCAGGTCCAGCGCTACGACGCCCTCGAAGACACAGTGCAGCTGGTGAGCCAAACCCCCCAGGGTGAACCCGGCAATGACAACAGCTACGAGATCGCCGCTTCCGCGGACGGAAGCGTCATCGTATTTGCCAGCGTCGCGTCCGATCTCGTAGACGGAGATGGCAATGGCACGTGGGATATCTACCAGTTCGACCCAGGAACCCAACGGGTGCGGCGCCTGAGTATTGGTGAAGGCGGCACCGAGCCGGACGACGACTGCAAGTACGTCTCGGTCTCGGGCAACGGCAAGTTCGTTTCATTTGCTTGCAAGGCTCGCAACCTCTCTCCCGCGGCGACGTCGGGCGACTGGCAACTGTACACCTTGACACTCAACGAATGGTAAGAGGCAGACTGGCGCTACAACCGTGCGCGGCAGCCGGTAGCGGGGGTGAGCTGGGACGAGGCTCGAGTGTACGCCGAGTGGGCCGGGTTGCGTCTGCCGACGGAAGCGGAGTGGGAGTGCGCCTACGTTCCGGTTCAGCGGTTTGGGTTTCAGGCTCGCCGCGGGGCAGTGAGCAGGTGAGTCTTCTGGGGCGGATCCGCGAATCGCGGCACGTTGCTTCTGCCTCGAGCCGCTCGCGCGAGTTCTAAGTCCCATTCCCCGCGCGCTCCACCGTGCTACCCTCGCCGCCCATGCGGGTCTTCGTCAGCTACGCGCGCCTCAAGGACCAGTACGGGGATGTCAGCGAGTTTGTAAGTCGTCTGCGGAACGAGCTTGCTATGGTTGCTCGGAAGCCGAGTGGGAGTACGCATGCCGGGCGGGCACGCGCAGCGCGTTCAACGATGGGTCCGAGTGCATGGCGCCGACCGGAGACGACCCCGCATTGAACGAGTTAGGCTGGTACAGCAAGAACAGCGGGGGCTCGACGCATCCGGTGGGCCAGCTGCGGGCGAACGCGTGGGGCATGCGCGACATGCTCGGCAACGTCGACGAGTGGTGCGCCGACACCTGGGGTGACTACAGCAGCGAAAGCACGGTGGACCCAGTTGGCCCCACTGCTCCCACAGAGGAGGCTGCCAGGCGCGTCGTGCGCGGCGGCGGCTGGAGCTACCCAGCGCAGTTCTGCCGTTCCGCCTTCCGCGGCCGCAACTCGCCTGCGTTCCGGGACTACAACCTGGGGTTCCGGCTCGCC
>QJWJ01000300.1 GCA_003235365.1 Deltaproteobacteria bacterium | reverse complement strand
GTTGGGTCCCTGAACGCCATTGTAGAGGCCGTGTCCGGTCTCAATTTGGTCGGCACGGTCGGCCGCGGTTTGCGCTCACCCAATTTGATCGAACGATTCTTCGAGGGCGTTACACCTGAAGGCTTTGGATATCAGCTCAGTAACACTGATCTCGAACCTGAAACAAGCCTCAATGTGGATCTCGGTGCGCGTCTCAACCGTGGCATCATTTCAGCAGATGCATTCGTGTTTCAGAACACGGTCTACGATGCCATTCGCATCCAGGAGACCGGTGGGGTCGACAGTTCCAGTAACCTCCCACAGTATCAGAACGTCAACATCGATCGGCTGCGTGTCCGCGGAGTCGAACTGCGACTAGATATGCACCTCCCCTACGGATTCGACGTGGGCGGCAACTTTACACACCTCGATTCCAAGAACGTGGCGCAGGATCAAAACAATCCGACCGGGGACGGCTTTTCCAATCAGTTGGTCGGGTCGGTACGATATGTCGGATGGGGTGGGCGACTATTCGGCGAGTATCGAATCCGCCACAATTTCGAGCGAGACGACCCCGAGCTGCTGCCGGGCAATCCAGTCGGGAGCATCTTACCATCCTTTACGACTCAGTCGATCCACGCCGGAATCATGATTGCCCAGAAGCCCGGTCTGACACATCGTCTGACGCTCGCAGTGACCAACCTCGGCAACGCACTTTACGCGGAGTTCGCGAACATTGGCTTCTTCCGGCCAAACCCCGAGCGTAGCTTCATGCTCACCTACGACCTGGTGTTCTGATGCGTTCGTTCGTTTCTTACCTTCCGATCGTCACCACCGTTGTCGCGGTACTCTTCGCGTGGGTGATCTTCGACCGCTATCGCAGCGTCCGGTCCGGACCACACCTCGCATGGTGGGCGGCAGGCGTTTTGCTCTACGGTGTCGGCACTGTCACCGAATCGTCAGTGACCCTGTTCGGCTGGAACGTGGCCATTTTCAAGGCGTGGTACATCTCGGGCGCACTCCTCGGGGGTGCGCCCCTGGCGCAAGGCACTGTTTACTTACTTCTAAAACGGAAAACCGCAAACATCTTGGCGGCAGTTCTCGTTCCGTTCATCGTCGTTGCAGCCATAGCCGTCGCCTTTGCACCGATCAATTACGGAGCCGTCGAGGCACACCGGCTCTCAGGAACGGCCATGGGATGGCAGTGGGTGCGTCTATTCAGTCCTTTCATCAACACCTACGCATTCATCTTCCTTGTGGGAGGCGCCGTTCTCTCGGCGTTTCGATATTGGAAACAGCGTGACAGCGCGCACAGAGTCCGGGGCAACACGTTGATCGCGGTAGGCGCCCTCCTGCCGGGCATCGGGGGAATGGCGACGCGACTCGGACACACTGAAGTCCTGTACGTTATGGAGCTGATCGGGCTCTCACTCATCTGGTTGGGGTATCGAGAGATCGTTCGCGGTCCGCGCATAGCCAGCGCCCCCCAACCGGTTGCGTCACTGAGTTCAGCAGATCCAGTGACAGTAAGTGACGGGTCCTAGGTCTCCTCGTCGAGTCCATACTGCTTCATCTTACGCCACAGCGTAGTGCGACTCATGCCAAGGAGTGCCGCCGCACGCGTACGCGCCCGATTGGTCTCCTCCAGCGCAGCTCGAATGGCCTCGCGTTCGTCTTGCGGCTTCGTCTTGGGACGATAGCGCGGGCCCCCCGCACCACGTTGCTCGACGGCGCTGCGCAGCTCTTCGGGCAGGTGCTGCGCCTCAATGCGACTGCCCGCAGCTCGCACGGCAGAGCTCTCCACAACCGCGAACAGCTCACGCACGTTACCCGGCCAGTCGTACGCGCGCAGCAACCGCGTCGCCAAGGGTGAACAAGACAGGTTTGCGAACTGATGGTGAGCACTTCGCAGCCGCTCGAGTGCAGCCTCTACCAGCAAGGGCACGTCGCCGTCTCGCAGCCGCAGAGGCGGTAGCTCGATGCGAAATACGTTGAGGCGATAGAACAGATCGTCGCGAAACCGGCCTGCGTCGATCTCCGCACGGAGATCGCGGTGTGTGGCGGCGATGACGCGCACGTCGACTGACACCGGTCGAACTGACCCCACTCGCATGACCTCACGCTCTTGGAGCACTCGAAGTAGACGCTGTTGCAGTGGCAGGGTGGTGTCACCTATCTCGTCCAGGAATACTGTGCCTCCTTGGGCTACCTCGAGCAGTCCGGGTTTGTCCCTCACAGCGCCTGTAAAGGCTCCTCGAACGTGGCCGAACAACTCCGTCTCCAGCAGGGTCTCCGTCATCGAAGAACAGTTCACTGGCACAAACGGACGGTCGCATCGTGGCGAAAGGTCGTGGATCGCCCGAGCTGCCAATTCCTTCCCAGTACCGGTTTCTCCTGTCACCAGCACCGTGGTCTCAGTCTGCGCCACCGTTCGAATCGCGTCGAAGATCGATTGCATTACTGGTGACCGTCCCACGATTCCTCGGAGCGCCTCTTCCTTCACAGTCTGAACGGTCGGTCGACGGTCGAGCAGCTCGGCGATGCGCGACGTCAGAACCTCCGGATCGAGTGGTTTGGTCAGGAAATCGTCGGCACCGAGTTTCAGCGCCTGAACTGCCGAGTCGATGGTGCCAAATCCAGTGATCATCAGGATCGGAACGCCAGCGCCCCAACGCCGTAACGCCTCTATGACTGACATCCCGTCCGCCCCTGGCATGCGCAGGTCCAGCAGAATCAAGTCGAACGCGGCATCGCGCACCGCCTCCGCTGCCTCCTGACCATCGGCCGCCAGAGCAACCTCGTATCCGTCCTGCCGCAGTAGCTCGGCAGTTGAAAGCCTAAAGGCTCGGTCGTCATCGACCAGCAGGAGCCTCGATCGCCGCTGCACTGTCACCTTGCGGCCTGCGTCCCCGCCGGTCGCTTGCTCGGGGGCTCGACCGGCCCTGCCGCACGGGGAAGTTCGAGCCTGAATAGGGTACCGCGCTGGCCGCTCCGGTTGTGAGCGGTTAGCCGCCCTCCATGGCGCCGCGCAATACCCTCCGCCAGGAAGAGACCGAGTCCGACTCCACGCGCATGCGTCTTGGTCGTAAAGAACGGATCGAAGATCCGGTCCAGCACCTCCGACGGGATGCCGGGACCGTCGTCACGCACTTCTATTGACGTGCCCGCCGTGCCCGATGCCACCGCGATCTCTATGCTGCCGCTTGCCCCCACCGCTTCGTATGCGTTCTGGGTGAGATTCAACAGCACCTGTTTGAGATCGTCCGGCGGGATTGCCGTTGGCGCTGCTTCAGGGACGTTAACCGCGAGCGTGACATCATCGCTGCCAAACCCCGTCTTCACCAACGTGGCGACCTCTTCACTCACACTGGCGGCATCACACTCGAGAACATTTGTGTCGCGCGGGCGGTTGAGGTCGAGGATACGCTCGGCGAGCTCATGCATTCTCAGAAGCTCGTCGATCGCCATGTCGGTGAATTCGCGGCCAGTTTGGTCGTCCTGCACACGTCGGCGCGTGACCTCGAGGCAGTTTCGTATGTTGGCGATTGGGTTGCGGATTTCGTGCGCAAGACCGGCAAGCAGTCGCCCGCTCGCAGCCAGGCGATCGCGCTGCATGAGTTCGGCTTGTAGCGACCGCAACCGGTCCTGACGCTCAGCCAGCTCCCGGTTGGCCGCCTCCAATTCGTCAAGTCGGGCGGCTAGTGATCTCCGCATCTCGTCGAACGCACGCGCGACACGGTCGATCTCGCGCACGGGCGACGAGTGCAGCGGTGTCTCGAAGTCCCCAGCCGACACTCGCTCAGCCGCGTGGGCAAGGTCCCGTACCGGTCGAACGAGTACAGTCGCGACGATGGTCCCGAGTAGCAACGCGAGCGCGAGTGCAAAGAGAGCGGCAAGTGCAGCCGTTTTGCGAAGCCGGGGGATCACGGCCAACTCCGCATCTAAGTCACGAACGAAGACGACGGATCCCGACGGCTCGAGACTGGCAGTCACAACGAGCAAGCTGTGGCCCCCTGCGCCACTTACGGTATGTACTCCCCCGTCGCCGCGCCAAGCGTATGCTTCACTCGCAACCGCAGCGGCCACTTCGTCGCTGGTGGTGCTGGCCACCACCTGCCCCGGTCCCGCTAACATTACAACGTCTGACTGCGTCAGGCCCGCCAGCACTCCGGCTGTCGGATCGCCGAGCACTTCCGTCACACCGACCGCACCGAGCAGAAGCCCGTCATCCAAGAGCGGTACCACTGCAACCCGGACCAGTGTCCCGTCTTGGGAAACGATCGCGTGGAACTCGGCGCCGTCTCGCGTGGCGGCGACAAGGGCGGTGTCAGGGAGCGTGCCTGTCCAAGTCGCAGTGCCGACGAGCAGCAGCGGTGCTTCTGGAATACTCTTCGCCGCCTCACCGAGAAGCTCAACCGCACGATCGCGCTCGCCCTCACGCACCGCTGGCGCCAATCCCAAGGTGCCGCTCAGCTCTCGGGCATGCATGATCGCCATCGCTGCGGCCATCGACTCGCGATCGGCCAACAACGCTGGCGCCATGGCGACATGCTCCTGCGCCTGAGTCCTTATGGTGCGCGACAAGCGTCGGTC
>QJWJ01000543.1 GCA_003235365.1 Deltaproteobacteria bacterium | reverse complement strand
TCCAAAGCCGCGCTGACCGCCGCGTTCGGAACGTTGCCGTCCATTTGTGACGATGGTCAACCGGCCTTGGGAGTCTGTGTGAACGCCCCAACGCCGCTCGCCGGCGCCGACCTGGACTGAGCGCGCAATCGAGCATCGGCTGGTTCTTGCAGCAAAGCCAACAAACGCCCCGCGGTGCGTGCCCGAATCGACTACGTCGTGCGGCAATCCCGCACCGATACCGCAACGCAAGTGTCACCTCGATAGCGCGAAATCGCGCATTTGTACCTACCCGAGCGGCCCGTTTCGAGTACTGAGCAACCAGCACACGAAGGCACGAGCCGAGGAGACAACTGATGATCCGCGTCGCAATCAACGGATTTGGTCGCATGGGGCGCCTGGCCCTGCGCGCTGCATGGGGCGCCCCCGAATTCCAACTGGTGCACGTCAACGAGCTACACGCGGACGCTGCCACGTCGGCGCACTTGCTGCAGTTCGACACCGTTCACGGCCGCTGGCCCCACGAGACCAACGGCGAGGCCGAGACGCTGAGCATCGACGAACGCTCATTGAGCTACAGCGGTGCGGCGAGTCCCGCTGACGTCGACTGGGGCGGCTTGGGCGTCGACATGGTGCTCGAGTGCAGCGGCGCGTTTCGCACGCCGGCCACGTTGCAGCCGTACTTCGACCGCGGCGTGAAGAAGGTGATCGTCGCAGCACCCGTGAAGGAGGGCGCGCTGAACGTCGTGATGGGCATCAACCACGACTTGTACGACCCGAGCCAGCACCGCTTGCTGACCGCCGCCTCGTGCACGACCAACTGCCTGGCCCCGGTCGTCAAGGTGATCCACGACGGGCTCGGCATCGAGCACGGCATGATCACGACGATTCACGACGTCACCAACACCCAGCGCATCGTCGATGCCCCGCACAAGGACTTGCGTCGCGCGCGCTCGGCCCTGAACTCGCTGATCCCGACCAGCACCGGGTCGGCCACGGCCATCACCATGATCTACCCCGAGCTGAAGGGCAAACTCGACGGCGTGGCCGTGCGCGTGCCGCTGCTCAACGCATCACTCACCGACGCCGTCTTCGAAGTCAAACGGGCCACCAGCGTCGCCGAGGTGAACGCACTGTTCGAAGCCGCGGCGAGCGGCCCGCTCCGAGGCATCCTCGGCTACGAAACGCGCCCGTTGGTCTCCGCCGACTACACCAACGACACCCGCTCGTCGATCGTGGATGCCGGCTGCACGATGGTCACCGACGGCACGCAAGTCAAGGTGCTCGCCTGGTACGACAACGAGATCGGCTACGTGCACCGCATGACCGAGCTGGCAGCCCTGGTCGCGCGCAGCCTGGGTTGATGTTTTTTGGGGGGGCGGCGCATGCCGTCATCAGTCGGACCTCACGATGCCCGACTGATGACGTCGCGCGCCGGACCGCCAGACAAGAACCCGTTTGGGGCGCTGGTCAGCGACTGACGCCGACCACCTTGTTCTTGCAGGTGGTGCTGCAGGTGTTGCTGCCTGACGGCCCGTCGTCGCACTGTTCGCCGGCGTCTTCTTGTACGATGCGATCGCCACACCGCGCTCCGAGTTTACATCCGGCCGCACACTCGCCGTAGCCACCGTCGTTGACGCCGTCGTCACACTGCTCGCCGGAGCTCGACTGCACACTGCCGTCGCCGCAACGCGGCCCGAGCTGACAACCCGGCGCGCACTCCCCGTAGCCGCCGTCGTTGACGCCATCGTCGCATTGTTCGCCTTCATTCTTCTGGCGTTGGCCGTCGCCGCAGCGGGGCGGTAGCGAGCAGTCGGCGTTGCAGGTACCGTAGGCGCCGGTGTTTTCATCAGTGCCCAGATCGCACTGCTCCGGGCCGTTGCGCTCACCATCGCCACAGCGCGGCGCGGGGCGACAATCGATGCCGCAGTTGCGACCGTAACCGCCGTTCTGCACGCCGTCGTCGCACACTTCGCCTTGCTCCGCTTGGATCTCGCCGTCGCCGCAGTAAGGCCCGAGTTCGCAACTGGCGTCACAACCGTCGTAGCCACTGGTGTTGTCGTCAGTGCCGAGATCACACCACTCTCGCCCTGGCTGAACGACGCCATCACCGCAGTAGGGCGGCGCAACGCAGCCCGGCGCGCACGCGCCGTCACCCGCGTAGAAGCTGACGTTCAAGCCGTTGTCACAGGTCTCCTGCGGGTCGACGTTGCCGTCACCGCAGTAGGGACCGGGTTGGCAATCGGGTGAACACCCGGCGTACGAGTTGTCGTTGCCCTCGGTCCCGAGATCGCACCACTCGTAGCCCTGATCGACCACGGCGTCACCACAGCGCGGCCCGAACACACAGCCCGGTGCACAGCGGCCGTAACCACCGACGTTCAAGCCGTCGTCACAGTCTTCGCCGGCCTGCACGATGCGGTCGCCGCAGCGCGCCGGCAGCGTGCAATCGGGGTTGCAGGTGCCGTAGTCGCCGGTGTTGTTCGCCGCGCCCAAGTCGCACTGTTCAGGCCCGTTGCGCACGCCGTCGCCACAGCTCGGCGCCGGTTTACAGTCGAAGCCACAAGGACGTCCGTAGCCACCGTTCTGTGAGCCGGCATCACACGTCTCGCTCGCGTCGAGGTTGCCGTCGCCACAGTACGGACCCCAGGTGCAATCAGAGTTGCAGCCGTCATATCCGCCGACGTTGTTCGCCGCGCCGAGGTCACAATCTTCGAACGACGACTGCAGCGCACCGTCACCGCAGCTGCCCGGCAGCTCACAGCCCGGCGCACACACGTCTTGACCGGTCTCCGAATAGATCGAGATGTTCAAGCCGTTGTCACACTGCTCGGGGCCGTTGACCGTGTCGTCGCCGCAGAACTCCCGCGACTGGCACTCGACGCACGCGCCGTAGACGGCGTCTTCGGCAGAGACGTTGTCGGCTTGGCCATCGTCGCAGACTTCACCGCGCTTGAGCTGACCGTCGCCACAAATCGGGCCACACACCGAGCGCGGCGCCAAAAAGCCCTGAAGCGTGAGTTGGAAGTTCGACGACGTCAGGTGCCGCTCGGCGTGGAAGAGCACGATCTCGTACACGCCGCCCTTGGTCAGCCCGTAGCGATCGTCGTCGTCGTCGGCCTTTTCGGCGTCGGTGTAGTCGGTGTCTTCGCAGGTCGGCAGTGTTCCGACGTCCGCACAGTCGCCACCGTCGTAGTCGGCGCGGTGCAGAGAGCAGCTCGAATCGTCGTCACCGAGCACGACGCGGCCCGCCTGTGCACAGTGCACGCCACCGACGTCCACCGCCAAACGACCGTTGATGAACACCCACACGTCGTCATCGCCGCGGAAGGTGAGCGTTTCCCCACCCTGGTACTGGAAGAAGTAACGCAGCTCGCTGGTAAAGTGGTAGTTCTTGTCCTGGCATGTGCCATTGCCGGTGCAGCAGCCGTTGGAGACGCCCTCCCCGGTGCAGCTGTCGCCGAAGCCCATGCCGTCGAGGGGGAAGAAGCCGCCCCGACCGTCGGTGTCGAAGTCCTTGCTGTCGAATCGATACGTGTCGGAGCTGGCGTCACCGACCCGCTTCATGTTCAATGTGCCGGCGATCTCCTCGACGTCGATGTCGATCGAGTCGTCCGGATCGTCGGCGCGGTACCACTGCCAGAACGTGCTGGGGCTCGTGATACCGCTGAAGTCCGAGTCGTTCGGGTCGCTGTCCCGGTTGCGCAGCGTCGGTTTGCCGTCGGCGTCCAGACGGCCACAGGTCGCCTGGTTGCTCGGGGTGCACGGGTGCCCAGCGATGCCAGCGTGGGCGTCGGTCGTCCATTCGAAATCCGGGTGTCCACCCGCAGCGTCCCGCGCCTTGAAGTCGCGATAGGTCAACGCGATGGCGACGTTGTCCGGGTGCTGGACGAAGGGCGCACACTCGAAGCCGTCTTCGACCTCGCAGTTGCTCGAGCAGCCATCGCCGTTGGCGGTATTGCCGTCGTCACACGCTTCGCTGCCCGTGATTAGACCGTCACCGCAGCTCAACACGGCGTTGCCGTTGGAGTCGAAACTCGGCTCCACCTGGCACGTCGGGCCGCAGCCGTCGCCGGCAATGACGTTTCCAGGCGCCGGATCGCAACCCTCGTCACCTTCTTTGACGCCATCGCCACACACCGTTTGCGCGCACGGCGTATTGGCGGCGGCGCAAGTGAATCCCGCTTCGCGCAAACAACCCGCACCGCAACCGTCACCGCTGGTGCGGTTGCCGTCGTCACACTCCTCGTAGCCGGTGATCACGCCGTCGCCACAACTCGGAATGCAGTCGCGACCCGGCACGGGGCAGACGTAGCCGGCGTCGACCTGGCACGACGTACACCCGTCGTCATCGACGGCGTTGCCGTCGTCGCACTGCTCGGTGGGGCTGCGTTGGCCGTCACCACACTGATCGAGCAGACAGGGCGCGTTCACCGTCGGGCAGTACCAGCCGTCTTCGATCTGGCAAGTCGCGGAACAGCCGTCGCTCTCGTCGGTGTTGCCGTCGTCACAGCGCTCGAGACGCGTCAAGACGCCGTTGCCACAGCGAGCCTCCAATGCACACGGCTCACCGGGACGCAGACACACGTAGCCTTCCTCGACGGCGCTACAATCCCCGGCGCAGCCGTCGAGGTCGTCGGTGTTGCCGTCGTCGCACGGCTCCGCACCTTCGAGCAGGCCGTTGCCACACTGGACGAGCGCGACGCAAGGCTGGCCGATCTCGCTGCAGTCGTAGTTGCCGTCCCACGTCAGGCAGTCCGATGAACAACCGTCGTTCTCGTCGGTGTTGCCGTCGTCACAGGCTTCGAAGCCCTCGATGGATCCGTTGCCACAGGTCAGCTGCGCTGTGCACTCGCCGCCGAGCGGGGGGCAGTCGTAGAACGCCTCGCGCACGCAGGCGACGTTGCAGCCGTCCCCGCCCGTCCGATTGCCGTCGTCGCACTCCTCGGTGCCGAGCACCATCCCGTCACCGCATTTGGGCAAACAGCTCGCTTCGCCGGGGCACACCCAGCCCGGCTCGAAGACGCACTCGGAGCAGCCGTCGCCTGACACGTCGTTGCCGTCGTCACACTCCTCGCTCGGCGTGCGCTCGCCGTCACCGCAGATTTCTTCGACACACGAGCCTTCGCCTTGCCCAAAACAGAAGAACCCGGTTTCCAGCGCGCAGGTGTCCGAACACCCGTCACCCGTCGAAGCGTTGCCGTCGTCGCACTCCTCACCACGCCCAATCACCCCGTCACCGCAGCGCGGCTCGACCTGACACGGCTCTCCGGGACGCAGACAGATCCAACCCTCTTCGATACCCGAGCAATCGTCGGTGCAACCGCCGAGCTCGCCGGCGTCGTCGCACAGCTCTCGGCCACCGACGATGCCATCGCCACAGGTAGCCAACGGCACGCACGCCTCGCCCGGAACGGGACAGTCGTAGTCCAAGTCCCGCGACGCGCAGTCCGACGAACAGCCATCGCCGTCTTTCGTATTACCATCGTCACAGACCTCCGAGCCTTCGACGGCGCCGTTGCCGCACTCGATCGTCGAACGACACGGCCCACCGCGTTTCGGGCAATCCGAGTTGGGTTCGATGGTGCAAGCGCCGGAGCAGCCGTCGCCCGGCGCCGAATTGCCATCGTCGCACTCTTCACCGTCGTCGACGACGCCGTCACCGCACGCCGGCCCCGCATCGCCCGTGATGTCCGCGCAGCCGCCGTCCTCACACGGATCCGCGGGCTTCTGGTCGGGGTCGATGGCGATCAGATCGAAGTCGTCCGTCACGCCTGGATGACTGCTCGTGCCACCGTCACCCGGGTGCCCACCGACACCGCCGTCCAATGTCGTCGGATCCGTGCCGTCGTCGTCGTCCACGTTGACGGAGGGGTTTCCGCCGCAGGAGATCACTGCGAGAGGAACACTCAACCACAACCAACGCGGGACTCGGGCCACAGCTGAAGAAAAGTGTCGAGGGGCGTGTGAGCGATTGAGAAACTTCATAGGGAGTGTCCACGAACGAGTGGCGCGCAATGGGCGGACGCCCACGCAGGGATCGGTTCCATAACGGCCTTCACGACTGTTGGTGTCGATTGCCGTTCGCGACTGTAATTTGTCGCACGACGCCGATTCGTCCCGGGACAGCTTCCGCCCATTGCGACACACACCACTGTTTCGCAATCTCGAGGCGCGGTCAGACGTGACCTGGCGACGCGCAATGGCACGTGATGATCTGCAACATCGTCGGGCAGCCCATCGCTTGGCGTGCATGTTCACCCAGCACCTGGGCGCCTCAAACACGAAAACCGATCACCTACGAACCCCAAATCCGTTTGATTGGAGTCGAGGCCATCGGCGTCGAGGTGCGGCGCCTCCCACGCGGTCCGTCGCTCCGCGCGCACTCACTCGTCGGAATACCTGACTCGCTTCGGTGTGGGTGGCCGTGGTCGCCGGTGAGTTCGACCCGGCGACGTTCTACCGGCGGGACACTGGGTGTCGTGAGTCAGACGCGGCAGGGGGGCCGAAATTGCAGCGGCACTCACCCCAAACGAGCTGCGGCAATTTCACGACGTTGCACGAACTCACTACACTACTCACCGCGTTGTGCCGTTTGCAGGTGAGGACATGGCAGGCGCGGCAAGCAACCATCAGCAAGCCACATCGAGCGAAGCGAAGTGGACTGTCGATACCACGTCAACACCCGGCGTGTTGCGATTCACCTTTCGCGGTCGCCTTTCGGCGCACGACATGGAGACGTTCGTCATCGCTCACAATCGAGCGGTCGACTCACTCCAGGGCCGAGACTACCGGGTGTGGGTCGATCTGCGGGAAATGCAACCGCTGAGCCCCGAAGCGGCCGCAGTGATGGAACGGGCGAAACGTTACAGCGCCGCACGGCCCAACTTCCGGGGCAGCGCCGTGCTGGTGGCGGGCGCAACCGTCGCCCTACAGCACCGCCGCACTTCGGCGACGGGTGGCGTCATCGACAAGGAATTCATCTCGAGCGACGAAGAGGAATGCCGGCGTTTCCTCACCCAGGTGTATCGGAAGACGTCGGGCTAGGAGCGCCGATCAGCTTGCCAGTGCACGGAATCGCCCCGAAAACTCGCCCCTGCTTGTGTGAGGGCGCTTTTCGGGGCCACGTTGGGTCTCGCTTGCTCGCTGTTCGGTGCTCTGGGTAGTTGATTTGTCGCGGCAATCAACGTGATTGCCGCTCTAAGCTCGGGCTCTTTTTCGGGTGGGGTTCCAAGGTTCGCTGAGCCGCGGAGTCCCAGACCGCATGAACGCCACAACCAGTGAGGACTGCGGTGCGGCCGCAGACCATGGGCCCGACTCCCACGAGCGACCCACCTTTTCACTGCGTGCCGCGCAGTTGCGCGAGGCAGCACGCGAAGCGGCAAACGGCGAGGTGCAGCGGATCCGCGAACACGCCGAGCGGAACCTGCAAGCCATGCGTCAGCAGCACGCACTGGAGCTTGCCGTAGCCGAAGAGAAAGCGCAGCGGCGTGGCATTCCCTGGTGGCTGCCGCTCGGTGTCGCGTTGCTCGGTCTGGTCGCTCTGGGCGGCTACTCGCTACTCGACCGACACCAACTGTCCGAAGATCCAACCTGGACGTTCACCTGGCCCGAAACCGACGTTCGACTCGCAGTGGTCGTCTCCGACGGTCGCGCCGAACGAGAACTGGCGGTCCGTCGCTCGAGTCCAACTGGCCCGCAAACGAGCCGCTCCAACACCAAGACCACGCGCCGCACTTGCAGCGGCAATGCCTTCGACCCACTCAACGACTGCCTCTGAATGGGCGAGCTCGATGGTCGGGATCGGCTTCGCTGTCCACCCGCCGTCGCCACCAGCTCAGGCCTGTGCAGAAACGGACGCCTCCGCCTCGCCGAGGATCGTCTCCACCTGCTCGACGAGCACGCGGGTTGAGAACGGTTTGGCGATGAAATGCCCACCATCGCCGCCCGCGGTCGGCTCGACGATGCCGTCGGTGTAGCCGGACATGTACAACACCGAGATCCCCGGGCACTTCTTGCGGACGCGGTCGGCCAGTTCGCGACCGTTGAGTCCCGGCATGACGACATCGGTGAGCAACAACGAAAAGCGCGAGTCGCTCGCTGTGGCAATACCCAATGCCTCGCCAGGCGTGTCGGCGGTCACCACTTCGAACCCCGCGCGGCTCAGGGTCGCGTCCGCCAAGCGACGGATCCGAGCATCGTCATCGCAAACCAAAACGCGACGAGACGCTGGCTTGGCGCGTCGGCCAGTACTGGGCGCGGGCAGTGAGACAGCCTCGGACACGCGACTGGCGACGCGGGGCAAACTCACCATCACCCGCGTGCCCTCGCCGCCGGAGTCCGCGAGTTCGACGCTGCCACCCGCTTCCTCGACCAACAGTTTGACGGTCGCCAACCCAATGCCCGTCGCGGCTTGCTTGGTCGTGAAGAACGGCTCGAACAGACGCTCACGCGCCGCCTCCGGAATGCCGGAACCAGTATCGCTCACCTCGAGTACGGCTTCGGCGCCGTCGTCACTCGCGTAGGTCCGCACCCGGAGCGAACCGGCGGTGGGCATCGCCTCGGCGCCGTTGACCACGAGGTTGCTCAAGATCTGCTCGAGATGCGTGCGGTCGATCAGGACCGACGCGTCACCAGCGTTCAGCTCGACGTCGTACTGGACGTGTGCAGGGACCAGGCGCCGCAACAGTTCCGCCACCTCTTCGACGAGTGCGTCGAGCTGGGCACACTCGGGATTCGGTTTGCGTCGCTTCCCGAACAGCAGCAGTTGTCGGGTGAGTCCCGAGGCGTGCCGACCCGCCGCGATGATTTCTTCGAGGAACGCAGCCCCCTCTTCTGCGTCGAGGTTGCCCGCCTTCAGATCTGCTTCGAGCAGTTCCGCACTGACGAGAATGGCCGTCAACGCGTTGTTGAAGTCGTGGGCGACACCGCCCGCCAGCATGCCCATGGCCCCGGTCTTCTGTGCGTGGACCAATTGCTCTTGTAGTAGGTCGCGAGCCCTGAGCAGCTTCTGAGAACGCGCCTCGACGAGTCGCAGGTTGGCGTAGTCTGTCCGGCGCTCTCGATGCGGGCCGAGCTGTGCGGCGGCAGCGATCGCAAACGCGATCAGGCAAAGCAGCAACAGCGCCGGCAATCGATCCGCGTTGGGAAGCAGCAACGCATTCAATACCGTCGCCGACACCACTGCCGCCGATGCCGCGACGATCCCCGCCAGCCAGCTCCCCGGTTGGGCGAGCAATGCCAACAAGACCCACAGCGGATAGTACATCGTCTGCATGCTCCGACCCGTCATCGTCACGTAGGCGTGCACCACGACGCAGTACGTCAACATGCCCAGGGTCCAGAACGCGATGTAAGCGAGCTCGATGCGACGGTACGAGGGGCGGCCGCTCAGCGCGAGTACGGACAACGCCCCGGCGAGCAACGTCGCCAAGCGAAGACCGAACACGTACGACGGCACCTTGGATGCGCCTCCGAACTGTTCGATGTCCAGGCCGAGCCCCAACGCAAAGAACGCCCCACCCGCGAGGCAAACCAGCCTGCAGTGCCGTTGATCCAGCGGTTCGCGATGAGTCCGGAATTCACGCTCGTGGTCGTCGTCGACGAAACGCTGCCCTAGCCAACCAAGGGCATACGCGTTCGGCGAAACACTGGGTGTCAACGAACCGAGCAAACAAACCTCCGACAGCTCGACGGTGCGAGCGCCTGAAGCATAGAACCGAGACGCTGAGTTTTCAAAGTGTTGCGACCTAGATAGCGACCGAAGCCGTCGTCGCTGGACACCTCCTGATTTGGAACGTCGCGATCACGGACACACTGAGAGTGACTCAATCCACTCGAACAAGATGCCCGCCCCCTCCGGGTCGACCGACTTGGTCGCCAGCGGCGGCATACTGTCCGCGGTGCGAGATGACACGCGAACGTACAGCACCGAATCCTCTGGATTGCCGGGCGCGACGAGGCGTCCGGACGTCGTCCCCAGCGCGCCCAACTGAGCCATCTCGCACAGCCCCGAGTTGGCCAGCGGCGTCTCGAAGAGCAGATCCAAACCGCCGCGGCCAGGCCCACCGGGGCGATGGCACGAGCTGCAATTGACGTGCAAGTACGCCCGCGCGCGATCGGAGAGCGGGGCGTCAGAGTCCAGCCGCGGAAAGGATTCGTTAGATTGTTTCGGTACTTGCAATAGCCCAGCGTCCGCGAATTTCGCGAGCTGGTTGTCGTCGTCACTCGGCACGTCGAGCTGCCGGAGATCGAGCCCCAGCGAGTATCCCGCGGCGGCGGTGTGGCACTGTCCACAACTCTCCCTACCCGGGAAGATCCAGCGCAAATCGCCGATGTCTTCTTCTCGGGTGCGTTCGACGAGCTCGGCGTCACTGCCGTCCTCACGCCACGCGTAGGAGTAACCGCTGTAACCTCCCCCGTCGTGCCGAACATAGAACCGGGTTTCGAAAATCCGGCCGTCGTGTTCGAAATGCTTGATCAACACCGAACCGGGCGGAAGTTCCAGATCGCCGTCCTGCTGCGGGGTCATCTTCGCATCAGCAGGCACGACTAGGTAACGGTGTTTCTCCACGCCATCCGACCAGAACGGAACTGCAACATCGTACGCCACCGCTCCGCCCGTGGGCTTCTTGGGGTTGGCGACATCGACGCAACCGGTCTGAGAAAGCAACCGTGGCAGTACGTCACGCGACTCCGTCCCCGAGTCGATGCGCAGTACTCGCCCACCGCCGTAATCCAGTACGTACAACTCGCCCGCGTGGTCTTCGGCAAAGCTCGAGATGTTTACGCCCGACCCGACTATCAACTCTACGCCCGCACCGTCATCCCCCCGGTCCAGTTTGAATATCTCCCCGGTGTTGAAATCACCAAACACATAACTGCCGGCCAGCTCGGGAACGGCAGCACCTCGATAAACGTATCCCCCTGTCACCGAACGGTTCGCGCCACCCTCGTGGACGTAGCTGTGAACCGGCGCTTGAAACGCCCCGCGTTCACAATCATCCGCTCCCGGCGGGAAGCATTCGAACCCTTCGATGCTGTTCCAGCCGTAGTTCTTGCCGAGTTCGACGACGTCCACCTCCTCCCAATCGTCTTGCCCGACATCGCCCACCCACAACTCGCCCGTTTGACGATCGAAACTGTAGCGCCACGGGTTGCGCAACCCGATGGCAAAGATCTCAGCCCTGCCGCCACTCTGGGCGTAGGGGTTGTCCTGGGGGATCCCGTATGGAGCATCGGCAGCGTCGATGTCGATGCGCAGCATGGCACCGAGCAGCGTGTTCGGGTTTTGACCGTTGCCTTGCGGATCTCCGCCCGCTCCTCCGTCGCCGAACCCGATGTACAGGTACCCGTCTGGGCCGAACGCCACGTTGCCCCCGTTGTGGTTCGTGTAGGGCTGGCTCAGCTCGAGAAGGACACGTTCACTCGACGCATCGAGCACGCCGCGCTCCTCCACGACGAAGCTCGAAACTCGCGAGCCCAACCCGCCGGGGCCGGCAAAGGTGTAACCGACGAAGGCCCGACGATCGCTCGGGTACCGCGGATGCAGCGCGATGCCTAGCAGGCCGCGCTCGTCGAGACCGTCGGCCTTGATGGCCACTCGATCGGTGAGATCGGTCGTCTGCAGGTCGGTGACGCGAGCGCCGTCCTCGGCGAAAAAGGAGTGGACGAGACCGTGCTGGTCGAGCGCGAACCAACGACCACTGGGTTCACCGGCCTGCCGCGGCGCCTGCACGAGAGCAACCGGCGTTTGGATCTTCAAGTTCTCGAATACCGGCACCAGCCGAACCGCCGCCGCCGGTTCCGGTGGCGCGACGCAGCCCTTCGAAGACCGCGGCGGACCGTCGTTGGACGGGTCGACCACGGCGGGGTCCCCGACACAAGCTGAAGGTCCAAACGCCGAACCGACAACGGCGACGACGGCACAGCAACCGGTTGCTCTCCGAATTGCAGCAAAGCTCATCGAGCTACGTGTAGCACTCGGCACCCCGCCGGCCGAGCGCTAAGAACGGATCCCCAAAGCACCGCAGGCGCGGATTGATCCGAGGTCTTTCCGTATTTGTCGGTCTCGAGACGGCCGCCGAGCGCCGACTCGGGTTGGTCTAAGCCTAGGGCGAGAGCATCTGGATGTACTCACGCACGACTTGGTTCAGCCCCACGAACAGTGCCCGGCTGATGAGCGCGTGGCCGATCGACACCTCGTCCAGGTGAGGAAGGTCGCGGAACAACGGCAGGTTGTCGAGGTCCAGATCGTGGCCGGCGTTGACGCCGAGACCGAGCCCGTGGGCGACCTTGGCACACTCGGAATAGCGAATGAAGCTCGCCATGCCCGCTTCGTGCCCGCGCGCGAATTCCCGCGCGAACGGCTCGGTGTACAACTCGACTCGATCAGCGCCGGTCTGCGCCGCCCAGGTCACAGCCGCCGGATCCGGATCGACGAAGACGCTCACGCGCACGCCTCGACTCTTCAGGCGTTCCACCACTGCGTCCAACGCGTCGCTGGGCGCGGTAGGATCCCAACCCGCTTCGCTCGTCACTTCTCCGGGCCGCACCGGGACGAGGGTGCATTGGTGCGGACGCACTTCGCAAACCAAGTCCATCAAGTCGGGCCGCGGATCGCCTTCGATGTTGTACTCCACCGTGTCGCGGAGCGGAGCGAGCAGCTGGGCCAGCGCGGTCACGTCGGAGCGTCGAATGTGTCGCTCATCCTGGCGTGGATGAACGGTGATGCCGCGAGCGCCAGCGTCGAGAATGGCGCGTACCGACTCGCACAGATCAGGCACGGACCCACCACGCGAGTTGCGAAGGGTGGCTACCTTGTTGACGTTGACACTGAGCTGGGCAGTCACGCCGCGGGTCTTACAACCGGCGCTGGGTTTTGTCATGGGACACGGCAGGGGTTTTTGCTGGGACAGGCCCTGCAACACCGAAACGGCCCGCTGCGCACGCACGCGGAGCACGGCGCTGACGTCGGATGACCGGGGGAGGAGCTATGCCGCTGGCTCGACGTCTTCACCGAGCATCAGCTTCTCTTGATCCCACGCCTCCACGACGGGCCCGACGCGGGCATCGTCCCGTGCCGTTCGGATCAGCCCGCGCATCGCAGTGAGGTATTCGGCCCGATCGAGCTCACCGCGCAACAGCTGGGTACGCAAGAACACCCCCGCCGTCTGCAAGACGTCGCAGAGGCAGTAATTGCGCACCTCATCGACCCGACCTGCGTGGATCAGCGGACCGACGTCCTTGCCGTCGACACCGACCTTGCCGGGCATGCCACAGATCTTCGCAACGACGTTCAGACTCGTACGCCGCGCTGCGCCAAAATCCGAGATGAAGTCCATGAGATCCAGGTGGCCCTCGGAGGAGAACCGGTAGCGCACGTCGCGATCGCGGTAGTAATGCGCGAAGGGCTGGCCGTAGGCCAGACAGCGCGTCGCGATGACAGGCATGTCGAAGCCCCTACCGTTGAAGGTCACCAGCGTGGGACGATGCCGCTCCAAAAACCGAGCGAAATCGGCGAGCATCTCCGCCTCGTTCTTGTCCTCCCCGATGATGCCAAGACGCCGTACCTCGTAGTCCGCGTCGAGCCAGAGCACTCCAATACACACGATCTGGTGGTGCGGTGGAGGCGGCAACCCGTCGGAATGGGGCTCGAGAATGGGGAGGTTGGGGTCGAGAATCGTCTCGATGTCTAGGACGAGGTAGCCGCGCTGCACGCGGCGAGCATCGGCCGGGCGCCCAAAGCGGTCAAGGGGGCGCGGGAAGCGCATCTGACGCAAGCGAGCATTCCGCTTCGAAAAAACGTTTCTGTCCTGATTCCCAATTGATTCCCCGGGACAGTTCTCCTAAAACTGTGCCCAGGGCCACCATTGGTCCGAGTCTTTTTCTCTCCTCCACGCCCGGAGGTCCCGTGATGGGGGCACGCCGGGCCATTCAGGGGCAGCCACCATCCCAAACGTTTCGCGGCGACAGTCGGTCGTTGCTTTCCATGGAGTGGTCTGCGCCCCGCCGAGCGCATGGCACGGAACGTCATACTCATCAACGTAGATCTGCAGGAAACCCGGGTTGCACTAATCGAGAACGGGGTCATCGCCGAACTTCACATCGAGCGAACCGCCCACCGCGGCACGGTTGGCAACGTCGTGCTCGGAAAAGTGACGCGGGTTCTGCCCGGAATGCAGGCAGCGTTCATCGACGTCGGACAGGAGCGCGCCGCGTTCCTACACGTCGAGGACCTGATCCGGCCGGACGACTTCGACGCGTATCTCGACTCGGAGCCGCGTGAGGAAAAGTCTCTCGCGCCTCCACCGGTCGAAAAAGCGGAGGCGGCGGAACCGAGCGCGGGCGAACGCCCTGCGCGGCGTTCGCGCCGCTCGCGCAGATCGCGGCGTGCGCCCGAGCCGACTCGAGTGGTGGTCGAGGGTACGGAGGTGTCGGAGGCCGACGCAGACAGCGAGGACACTCCACTGCTCGCGACGCCGTCTGCCGCGCCCCCGGAGCACGCCGATGCAAACGCCGACGATGAGCGCGCGGACGACGATGAGCGCGCGGACGATGACGAACGCGTGGGCGACGACGATGACGAGAGCTTCGACGAGGTCGACGACGACGTGGACGACGGCTTGGAGTTGCAGTCCTCGGCCGTTGCACGGCTGAACCGGGAAGCCAACGAGCTCTTCGACGACTACGACATCGAATACGACGAACCGGCCTCGGACGACGAAGGCAACGGTGACGATGCCGACGACGACCTCGAGTACGACGACGACGAGCTCGACGACGACGATGAGTCCGAGGACGCGGACGATGCCGACGATGACGACTCGGAGGACGATGCCGACGACGTGGACGACTCGGAGGACGATGCCGACGACGTGGACGACTCGGAGGACGATGCCGACGACGTGGACGACTCGGAGGACGATGCCGACGACGTGGACGACTCGGAGGA
>QJWJ01000360.1 GCA_003235365.1 Deltaproteobacteria bacterium | reverse complement strand
GTGAGTGCCTTCGATGCCATGTGTCGTTTTCCTCGGGTTTTTTCGCGCAGCTGCTAATCTATGAGCGTGTCTGCCAAAAAACGAGCCGAGGTTTTGCCGAGCACGAATGGCCACAAGTGGAGCGACTACGCTTTACGCGAGTCGATTCGCAACGGAGGCGTGCTAACTCCCGTCCTTTGGCACCGTGGCGAGCTACTAGACGGCAAGCGGCGCTTGGACGCTTGCGGCGAGCTGGGTATCCAGTGCCCGAGTGTCACGGTTGACGACACCACCGAAGCAGCAAGGATGCTTTGGGCCGCGCACCCACGGCGCGCATACGAGCGGTTTGCGCCGCGCGGCTGGGCATCCGTCGCCTCGCTCGCTTCGCTTTTTGGCGTACGCACGATTGACATCCCCACGGCTGAGGCAGTGCGCAACCATCGCCACGCTCGCAGTCGCGCGCGCAAGCGGCGCGATTACCTCCAAGGTCGAGCACTGCGACACACCCCGCCGATACAGGTCGAGGCGTCAACGTACGCCCTTGCGCGCGCGTACTGCGCGCGTGAGGGCATCACCCTCAGCGCCCTGCTGCGAGGCACAATCGCCTGGGCAGCAGAACGGGAACAGTCCGAGTTAGTCTGCGACGCTCAAGCTGATGAGTGAGCACGCCAGCTGCGCTTGGCTCTGCGAAACAGCTCGTAAAGCTTCTCGGCCTCAGCTTGCGTCAACGGGGTTCCTTCGACAGCGCGCAGCATGCGCACCCAAGCGGTCCTGGGCGCGATGCGCCCGGACGCCAGTTCATCCAACACCTTTACCGCGGCTTTCACTCGTCAGCCCATAGTGGTATTGGCCCGTTCAGCCTAGAGCAGCTCGCCGGGTTTCCTGTTGCCTGGTAATCCAAGGCATACACAACGTCTGCTCTAGATGCCCGCTGCCTCAGGCGCGCCACTGCGTCCTTGTAATCCGATGCGGCTACCATCGCGAGGCAGTGCGCGTCCGGTGGCAACGGTTTGCTCGGGACCTTGCTCCCTGTAAGTACTACCGCAAGCCATAGCAGTTTCGGTCGATTGTGTTGCGTCATCGGGTTTACTCCTGGCAAAGGCGGAAGGCGGACCGATTCCGTAGTCCTCCCGCAAGTGGTCTCGCAGCTCTTCCACCTCAAGCTCGCGGTCACGCCGCGTGAGCTTCGCTCGCGCACGCAAGCGCTCGCGCGAGTCAGCTCGCGCCTGCGCTGTACGATGCGCCGCGCCCCACGAATCAGCACCGACCGCGCGTGCTCGCGCCTCTGACTCCAAGCGCTCCCACCAAACCGGAGCGACATCCTCCGCGGTAGCTCGTGGGGTGTGTGCTGCCCCTGGGTGCACACCCGAGTCAGCCATTGCACCCGAGTCGTATTCGCGGTGCAACCGAGCCACGAATCTATGCCCCTGCTGCCGCACCAACGTATCCCATGCTCGGCCGGGCACCGTCGCCAGCACGTGCTCGACGTCCGCCGACTCCGGCGCCTCGCTCGCTAGCGTCGCGTCCGGGCGCTCAGGGGCGAGGCCCAGCGCGTCGCGGCAGCCGCGGGACCACGTCAGGTGACGCGCGCCCAGCATGGCCGACGAGTACTCGCGCCAAAGCGGAATGGCCCAGCGCGCGCCGCGAGCGACTTCGCTCGCGAGCTGCCAGTGCGTATAGTGGCCCGTTGCCGCCGACTTGGTAATCGCCGAGAGTTCACACCCCAGCTTGCACAGGTAGTCCGCAACCGACTGAGCCGATACAGGCTCCGCACGAACGCCATGGTAGTGGTCCGGGATTACATCCGCATCAGAGAGTTGCCTCAACTGTTCGCGCAACTCGTCAAGGTGCGCGGCGTAGTAGTTCCCGACCAGCCGTTGCAGGTCGTTCAGCGCGTAGGGCTCCCCTTTGCGCCCCCCCCTCGGCCGCACTCCGGTTGCGGCTGCACGGACGGCCCCCAGTGTAGCGACCACTGCACTCCGCCACTGTGCTGATAGCTGTGCGCCCGCATCGTCAGGCGGACTTGCACGCAAGAACCACAGCGCGTGCAAGTGAGGGTGCCAGCCGTTGTCGCTTCCCCACGTGACTTCCGCTGCGCGGACGTCACCAACGTGAGCAAGTGCGCGCCTGAGCTCAACACCTCCTCGGCCACTCTTAAGCCTAGAGTAGGTTCGCGCCAAGAGCAGGCGCAGCAGCCGCAATGGGATAGATGCATGATGCCTCAAGGTGAACGTAACGAACAGCGTTCGCTCGCGACTACAACTGTCGAGCGCTTCCCCGACTTCGGCCGCGCGACCGCGTAGGATTGCCGCGGCGCACATTGGGCACGAGTGCACCGACCCACAGGTGTGGGTGCCCCGGATTACGAGCCGCCCGGCGCCCTGCGGCTCGATTCGCGACACGAGCTGCACCGATGGCCCTATCCGGGTCAGCCGACACTTACGCACCCGGTCGCGCTGGTAGCGGTGCAGCTTGCCCGCGAGCCACGCCCTGCGAGCTGCGCCGGCGTGCGCGCCGTCGGCCTCGCCTCGCGGGCTCGCCTCGGGTGCGATTGTGGCCGCGGGACGTCGCCCCGCGGCTTGGCGGCCGGGTCCGTAGTTACGCATAGTTACCAATGCGGGACGGAAAACTCGCGTAGTGCCAAGCGCGCCGCGACACCCAGCTGCAGCTCAGCCGCCGCACGAGGCCGTTGACACCGGCGCCGCGTCCTGGCCTACTCCCTCGTGCACGGCCGCTCACCTACGCCGCGCTTCCTGGCCCACCCCTTTCCCGGGGGTGGGCCTTCGCTTTTTGGGGGTCGTTGTCACCTGGTGCTCACTGTCACACTGGACGGCTGAGCACGCAACGGATTGACAGCGTGGCGCGACTATGCCTGGGCGTGCCACGATATACCGGCACGACCACAACACACACTTCGCCCACCTCGCCCGGCCTGGTCGTGCTCGCCGGGCGGGGATGGGCACCTATTCACCTATGGCCCACACCAACACAAGAGCCGAATCAGACGGCGACCTAGACGGACAGACAATCATCACCAGCTGCACCGACACGAGGGAACTGCGCTACCAGTACGCCCTCGGGCTCCGACTCATCGCGACGGCGACGTACACTATCCTGCCGCCGGCAGCGGCGCCCGTGTCTGGCTCCGACTGGCCTACTGAGCTGGATTACCCCTATGTTTTGCTCGTGCTGCGGTTGCCGAGCACGCGTGATGGCCTACTCGACGGGGCGCTACGCAGCCCAGAGACTCGCATCCTGGGCGAGGCATTGACCCATCACTGGGGGTTGAGCGCCGAGGGTAACCGCTGGCGAGAAACACGGGCGCGCGAGGAAACGACCGTCAAGGCCCATCAGACGCTGCGTCATGTCTGTGAGGCAGCCGTGTACGAGCTGCGACACCTCGTGCGCATGCGAGCGCTACGGCTGTCCGAGCGGGACGCGCGGATCGAAGCGACGGTGCCCCACCCCACAATCCCGTGCCCACCGTGGTTCGAACTGGAGCGCGGCGCATGACGATGTTACCGCCAAAAGAAAACTGTCAATGGTGCGGGTTACAGATTGACAGCGGACAACGGCTGTTGCTCGCGCCAGACAACACCAAAGGCGTGGCATACATAGCCGGTGGCTGCTGCGCCGGCTGCGCTGGAACCGTAGCAGTTCAAGCGGCCGACGCTTTCCCGTCCGCTGGCAGGTTCGCCTGGGTGCTTCGCGACGTTCAGACGACTGAAGACCTGGCCAGCGGCGAGTTCACCCGGAGGACAACATGAGACTCACGTACAAGGTCTTTGAGGGAGAAGTTCGCCTCGGTGAGTTTGAGCAGCGCGACGACGCAGTCACGCTCGCTTTTGCGTCCGACTTGCGACGAGTCGTTCGCTCCGACCGAAAGGCCATCTACTGCCCACCCAACCGAACCTTGCACCGTGGCCGCCGGTGCGGAACATCGCCCCGGCGGTGGGAGGCGCTTGAACGAGCGCTAGAGTTCGCGAGGTTGGCTGATGAGGAATGCACATGACCCGAACGTGCTGCAACTGCCCCGCCAAAATCCCTGGCCAGCAACGACTGCGCATCGCCTATGTGATGCACGACTTGACCGGCCAACACCCAACCTCAACCTACACCCATGACCGCGATGTCTGCACGTCGTGCGCGCCGCATGTGGCCCGCAAGCTAACCCCAGATTCGGTGGTGCATGCGGCATGGGAGCTAATCGCCGGCGGTCGCTGGACCGTCCTGCAAGGAATCGTCAAATGAGCATCAGAGCATCAGTCAGACTGCGCCGAGAAAACGGCACCACCTGCACCGGTCACGTCGACTGGGTCCAGTTGTCCAGCGACCTATGGGTCGGCACTCTCTGCATCCCCACCGAGCTAGCCGTTGATGGCGAGCTCGGCGTATGGGCACCGTCGCACCACAGGCTACTCGGCGTGCTATGGCAATCGCGCCCGGTCGCTTTCGTCGCGCACTCTGACCATTGGGGGGTGTTTTTGGATGACCCGACTCCCCTGGGCGCATCTAGCTACGTCGACCTGTATGGGGTGCGGCATGACATCGAACACACCCGCCCAGCTCGCACGGTGGTATGCGTGGCCACGCGGGATCCATGGTGGCGACGGTGGTTCGGGTGAGCCGGCTTCCGGTCCAGCTGCGCCGCGTAGCCGCGGCCACGAGCTACGCGCAAGCGGTCGAGGCCGCAGGCTCTGAACACGCCTTACGGAAGGTGCTGTGGGAGCATTACCCGGACATCGCACGGCTCGCAGCGCTCACGTACCGTCGCGCTTGGCGACGGTTTCTGACGCGCTGGCCGTCACTGTCGCACGAGGCAGTCGGGGACGCTGCGAAGCGCGTAGCGCTGCCCTGGGTGCTACGCACAAGCGCTGTATGCGCTCAGGCCCACCCCGAGTGGCGCCTGCTGCGCGCGCGCGGCTGGAGCGCCCTGCTGTGACCCCACCGAGGTGCAGCGTATGCGGCCACGAGCTCGACCCGAGCTGCGCCGAGCTCGGTAGGGTCGAATTCCTACTTGACTAGACCGCCGCACTGAGCTTCCGCGCAACGCCCCACCCTGCTGCCAGGGTGGGGCGTTGCGCGTTGAGGGGTCAGACTCGGGTCAGACTCGGCAGCGCCACACGTAGAGCGCTTGACCCGGGGTACCACCCACCCCGACCAGTTCCCAAGCCGTATGGTCCGCTAGCCGCTGCGGCGGGACCAGCGAGCTCGTGGACTGATAGACCCATTGGTCCTGCTGCGCTTGCTGGTCTTGCTCCCAGCCGGGCGGGCGCGGGCGAGCGCTTGCCATCAGACCGGGGCACCCCAATGCGCTTCGTACTGGATCGACGAAGAGAAGTTGACGCCACCGAAGTTCGTGAATTCCCACCACACATCGTAACCAGGTGGCACGAGTTGTCCCAGCCCCACAATCTGGGTAGTCCCCTGCAATGCCCGAGCACTGCGCAAACGCTGCACCGCTCGGGTCTGTATGTTGCGGGTGTACATGTTGTAATAGAGGATTGTGACGTCCGGGTTGCTCTGAAAAATCCCGTTCGTCGGAGAAGCGTAGGCATCACCGATCCACAGCTGCTGGTTCACCGGTGTGCTGCGCAGGCAACCCAGCGCCGACCCGTAGTTCGGCACCATGTGAGCGAGCACGCTCGCTCCCACAAGCGCGGTCATCGTGCCGGCATTGAAGCCGCCGGTCCCTGCTACCGTGGACTCGAATCTGTTCACGCGCAACGCCTGTTCTCCCGGCACCACCGGTGTTGTTCCGTTGGTTGCGTAGCGCTCGACCCGCTTCAATAGGTTGGCGTCCAACCACTCAATCTCTACCTCTCGACAACCCGTTCCCCCCGCTGAGTCTTGCGGGTCCGTCGAGACGAACGACAGTGGCGCGGCCACCGTCGGGAACGGATAGACAGCAGCAGCACCTTGCCAGTGCATTCGCGTACCGGCTGTCTGCGTACAGTCACCTAGTACATTCTCGGGCGTGCCGAGTGGATACGCGCGCCACGGGGGGGGTTGCGGCATTGGGCTTACGCTTTCAGGGGGCCGCGCCCGCATCGGCGGGAGGCATCGAGGTGGGAGGGCTTGGATTCTGAGGCGTGTTGGTCGTGGTCGTGGGCTCGCTTGACGGGCCCGGCGCCGGGCCCATGCTCGGCCACTCCGTTGGGAACAGGTATGCACTGGGCGCGCAACTGGTTACCGCATTCCTTGCTAATTGCAACGCCCGCCAAACGTCACGACGGGCCAGCTCGCGTCCCTCGCTTTGCGCGATTGACCCAGCATGGACCCATACCTCGAGGTGCCCGTTATCCAGCTGCCGGCATTCACCGTACACAGGCAGACCACTGGCATCCACCCTTGGCGTCGGATCCGTCGTTATGTGGACGGTATCCACGGTGCTCAACTTCGGCGTTGTCGCGCAGCCCGATTGGCCGAGCACGACTGCCAGCCACGCCGATAGAGCGAGCGCCGCGAGTAGCAGCTCGATGCCTTTGAGTTGGGTTTTAGTCACTGTCTTACCGGTCCTTCCTGTGGTTTTGCAGGCGCGCAATCAGCCACAGCGTGGTCAGCACGCCCGCTAGAAATAGTGAGCTCTCGTCGCTCAATGGGACATCAACGGTCACCTGCGTTTGGCCTTCTTGGTGGCCTTCTTGGTGGCCTTCTTGGTGGCCTTCTTGGTGGCTTTCTTGGTGGCTTTCTTGGTGGCCTTCTTGGTGGCCGCTGGGATCGCAGCGTTGAGCTGCAGCTCAGCCCAAGCCGCTTCGCACGACGCATCGGCAGCGGCTCTCACCGCCTTGCAGTAGGCGGCGTACCGCGCCTTGCTTGGCCCCTTGGCTAGGGCGGCCCAACGGGCATTGGCTGCCTTGGAAGTGCGCTGCGCCTTTTTCTGCGCTTTCGCCAGCTCTCGCTCGGCAGCTGCGAGCGTCTTGGCTACCTTTTGCAGGTTCATCAGGTGTTTCCTTCCTACGGAACGATAGCGGTTTCTTGGAGCAGTGCGGCCCCGGTGCAGGCCTTGACGTTCACGCGCGCGCTCGCCGCGGTGAATCCGGTAAAGGGGTTAGCTGCTGCGAAGTTGCAGCCCACTATGGCGAGGCCGTTGGTAGGCATGTTTGCGGCAGCCCAATTGATGCCCGCTGCGTTGGATGAACATGCAGTGATGCTGGCCTGGAGCACCGTTCCGCTCACCCGTTGAACGAAGTCATCTAGGTTTTCTCCGCGGGTGCCTACCATGGTCATCCCGACCAGCACCCCGCCTAGCTGGACGCCGTCTCCTGGCGTGCCGGATAGCGACCGCAGCACACCGCCTGACACGAGCAAATACCTACCAGCCGTGACTCGGACGCAGTGTGCGTTGATGGCGTCCGCCACGATGTCGCAGTTCGCCAGTTCCAGGTCTGCGCTCGCGCCGTTCTGCACCAGCACCGCGTTGGTGCTTCCCGCAGTGAGATAACAGTCCGTGAGCACCGCTCGCATCACGTTGGCGCCATCGAGCGCCAGCGCTTGGGACGTACCTCCAACGAGCGAGCACGAAGTCATATGCAGCTCGCCCCCGCTCTGAACGCACGCGAACGCCTGCCCGCCGGTGAACGCACACCCTGTAAACCGTGCAGTCCCGTCGAGCATGAAGAACACCGAGGAACTTGCGCCTGCCGTGAATTCGACGCCAACCGCCTGGCAGTCGCCGTCGGCTACATGCAGAGCTTCGGTTGAGTTGGCCCCACCGTGAATAGCACCTCCAAAGATGCGCAGCGTGCCAGCTGTCACGATACACTCGTTGGTGTTGCCGTTACACCGCAGCACGCAGTTTTGGAGCTCCACGTCGGCTCCGGCTTCGATATTGAGCAACGTGCCCGTGCCGCTCGTGGGTTCCCCACTGAGCTGGGCAAACCCGAACGAAGTCATCAGCACGAGTTCGCCGTTGGCGACGTTCAGCGACTCGTCGGTGTTCAGTGCAAACGATGCTGTGATGGCGTAACTACCTGACGGCAACTCGAACACACCGCCCACCGGCGCGACTACGTCCACCAGGTCGTCTCGTGACGATAGCACGTAGTCGTACAGCTCTTGGCCCCCCGGTGATGGCGTCTGCGGCAGCCACTCAGTTCCATTCCACACGGGCACCTGCCCGGCAGCGGTGCCGCTGAAGAACGCGCCTGAGGGAGGAATCCTAAACTGCGGCATGCTGGGTTTCCCTTCGCTTGGGTTGCGGATCCGGCTTGCCGAGGAGTTCACCCGCGGCAATCTTTCGGAGAGTTTCATCGTCGGGCCAAAGCGCGACGGTCTTCAGGTGCCCACAGGGCACACGGTGGTCAAGGACGACACCACCGAGCCGTAGGCAGAATTGGTAATCCTCGCTCACCCAGCGGCCACCAATGGGGCCGGACTGACAGAACGGCACCATGTCCAAATCCTGGTAGGCCATGATTGTGCCGAGCTTCTCAGCCAACGCCTGGAGCAGGTGAACCGGGATGGCAAGCATGCCCATCCCTACCAGGTAGCGCCCGCTTGGCATTTGAGTCGCAGCCAGCGCGCTTGCTGCCGTCGAGTAAACACCACTATGCGCTACGCCGGTGGCCCGCGCGCGGCCGACCAGGTCTGCGACATGCTGGGCGTCGCACACCATATCGTCATCGATGCAGAGCATGACGTCGCAGCCGGTTGCGACCGCGTCCTTCAGGCAACGCGTCATCACGAGGTTTCGACCGGCAGCGACATCAGCGTTGCCTTGCGAAACCATCAGGCGAGCGCCGCGCTGTTGCAGCTCGGCCAACATAGCCGAGGTTTGAGGGTGCACGCCCTCGTGAGAGACAACCGGTACAATCGTGCCCTTCATCGTGTTTGCCTCAGAGCAATTCTGCGATCGACATCCAAGCGGTGCCTTGCTCGCCACCTTCGGTGGCCACTAGGCAGACATCGTCACTCGCCTGGCACGCGATGCGCACCGTCAATGACGGCGCATCCTCGGGCACGGGCGCGGCCAAGTCCGCACCCAGCGCGAGCACTTGGTCGATGGTTACCGTGCGGTAAGCCAAGGGCTCCACCGTGGTTTCGTTCTCCGCCAATGGCACGGTCTCCCAGGTTGCCTGGTCATCGTACGAGACCTGCAACTGCGTCGTGAGAGTGCAGAAGGTGTCGGTTGACGAGTTGCGCACCTCGAAATGTGCGTTCACCTTGTAGCGCAGTTGTTCGCGCGGATTCGGGAGACTCGCCACGAAGTCGATGTTGGGGTCGGGACCCGGGATGAGTGCGAGATACGGCTCGAACGCAGATGTCACGAACTGCACGCCAGCACCGGAAGCCTGCGACTCGGCCAAGCGCAGCTGGAAGCCTTCGCCCGGAACGGCAGCACCGCCGGCGGCGTTTTCGATGAAGGGACCTTGCAAGGAATATCGAAGTGGAAGCGTCATGGTTTTTTCTTTCTCGTGAGTCTTTTGGGTTTACTGTCTGATTGGGGTAGCAGACGCTGCACCGTTTGCAGCGCGTCTAAGAGTCGTTGCGTCCCATGTGCAATCGACCCAATTGAATCGGTCAAGGCGCGTCCGGCGGACTGCACACCGCAGGCGACGCATTCCCCAGAGATGCGCCTGCCGCAATCACCGCACACAACAATGGTCATAGTGAGTGCTCGACCAGGATTGGCCCTCCCGCTGTAAGCTCTGAGTCGGCAACGACGGCGAGTTCATCCCCTGTTGCGACCACTACGGGTGTACCAAGCACAGTGACGGTAGCAGCAGCCAGCGCCGTCACTCGCGACGCGTAGGGACCCAGGGGACCTGCCGCGGTCGCAACCGTGCGCGCCACCGAGGCCACGGGCCCTTGCGTCGCCAAGAGGGTGGGGGACGCACTGCCTGGCGCACCTGTGTCACGCAAGCGAGCCGTAATCTGCACGCGACCCGGCAGCGCCGCGAAGAACGGGAGCACGACGTCGTTCAGCCGTTGTCCTGCGGCAGTGCCCCACCGCACTTCCAGAAGCATGTTTTGCCCCGAGACTGTGACTGCCCAAAGTGTGGGAACCACTAGGCCATCAACGACCGGCACGTGATTCTGTTCGACAATCGTCTGGCGCCGCGTCTCGCCGGCGAACATTATCGATTCGAACTGCTGCCCGACGAAGCGGGTGGGATCGAACTGCGTCATGCCTTGGGTCTCCCAGAGACCACGGCCTCTAGCAACGCCAGCACGCGCGGCGCGTACGGCTCCAACATGGTTGCGGCCTCTTGCAAGACCGAAGGCCTGTTCTCCGGTTCACGAGCTGCTTTGTCGCGGTACACCTTTAACAGTTCAGTCTGCTGGATTACTGTCTCCAGCGTGAGCTCGAGCTGCCGGCGTGCCGAGTCGATTTGCGTGTTACTCAGGCGCGCCAACTTCTCCACGGTGTTCACCAAGTTGTCGGCAACTACGTTTTGCGCCGTTGCCATCGAGTCGATAGACGCGCCACGGAGTTTGCCGGTCACCCTAAACGGCAACTGAGACAGCACTTCACCTTGCGCGCTTTCGGCAACCAACACAACGCGAACCTGTCGCGTTGGCCACTCGTTTTCCAGTGATCGCACATGCGTGTCGACCTGCACCGCGAATTCCGGGGCCGGCCCGAACGGCGCGAACCACGACTCCCAAACCTGGCCGTCGTCAGGAGTGAGCAGCCGCACTCGGTGAACACTGGCGCCGTCCTGTTCCACGGTGTTGAGCACACGTTCTGCCCACTGATGAATTGAACTCACTTCCGAAACCTCCACAGTGCGTAGCCAAGCAGTCCGGCGCCGGCAGCAGCACCGATAAGACTCGCCAACAGTACGGGACTCATGCCGCGAAGCGCGCGCTTGGCCGCGTCTCGCGCTTCCCGCGACATCTCGGCCAAGATGTCGGTGTCTTGCGACCGCGCCTCGCCACCGAAGTAAGCGGCCAGCAGCAGGAAGTCGAGGCCGGTGTTTGCGGCGTTATCCCCCAACCCAGCGTCGCTCACAGCGCGCCGGGGCCACGGAATACGCGTGTCCGGTGCACGCCAGTCAAACTGCACATCAACGAACCACGGTGACTGCGCACGCAGTGTGCGTCGCACCGGGCAGTTGGGTTCGAGCGCAATCAGCCGGTCTTCCGTGCCAGGCAACAGCAACTCGTTTGCCTGCGCTGCGTCCTGCGGCTGCACGGCACTGACATCAATCGGACGCGCCGCACCAATGACGAGCCGGGTCGATTCGTCCGTCACCGACAGCACCTCAAAGATACTTCGCGTCCCCGGTGGGCTTGCTGGACCCAGCACCCGAGCGAGGAATGCCCCCGTCGTGCGCTGGGCATCAGCCCGGTCGACCGCATCGCGGTCGGTCCTGGAAACTATCCAGCGGTTGTGGCCGCGGATAATCAACAGCTGGTCATCACCACAGTTGTCGGGTAGCGCCGTCACTTTGCCAACCTCCACGCAATCCATGCACCCAACAGCACCGCGGGTGCAGCGATAGCCACGATGGCACCGCTACCTGACTCGGGTGAATTCGAGTTTTTACGCTCGCTTCTTGGCCGCGGCGCCGCGGCCAATTGCTCATAGCTCGCGTAGCGCGACAAGAAGCCGCGGAAGTATCGTTCAAACGAGGCTTCGAAGTACGCCGGTCCCCCCATCTGACCGTTCAGCGCTCGCACGAACGTTTCCGGGTTACCACTGAGCAACCCAGCGCGCCATTCGGCGCGCGAGTCGCGCGTCAACAGTGCAACGAACGCTCGGGCGCCGTCGTCGAGCGACGGATACGCCGCGAAGCGACCTGTCTGTTCACCGGTTGGCCCCACCCCAGGCGCAAGAATGAAGTCGTCGGAACCAACGGCAATCTGGTTACCCAGGTTGTTGTTGCGGACGTGCTTCCACGTTCCGGTTTCCAGGTCACTCAGAGCCAGCAGCAGCGCCGCGACATCGCCTCGCAGTGGCTCACCGAAGCGCGCGAGCCACGCCCTTGCGAGGGCGTTCAGCACCGTCTGCGCGTCTGACGGCGTGCTGCGTCGCGCTACCTCGGCACCCACAGTCAGGCCCGTCCCGCTGCGACAACGGCAATGCCGCCGGCAAACTGCTGCGCGTTGCGATCACCGGCGCGAGCGCGCGTGGCTTGGTCCCGCACAATCTGATTGGCCGCCAAGCCCGCACGGACCGCGCGTTCGAGCTGGGGCGACCGCTTGCCTCGCTTGATTTGCTGCGCGGCATCGACACCGGCAGCAATCTTGCGGACCACCCCTTGCGCCGTCGCGACGGCGCCCGCGGCCGGGGCGAGCACAGGGACGGCCGTGCCGAGCGCCGCGACAAGCCCCTGAGCGACCTTAGACGTGGCAATTTTGAGCACGCCCTTGGCGACTTTCTTGGCTGCCTTCACGACACCGCCGGCGGCGCGCTTGATGCCGCGGAAAAACTTCCGTCGCTTGCGACGGCGGCGCTTACTCCGGACCTTGCGACGCGCGCGTCGCTGGGTCCGTGAGAGACCAATCTCTTGCGGCTCGTAGTCGATAGAGCGCGCCGCGGCGCCAATCGACTGGACCAGGTCAGCACAACCGACGCACCCGATTGCGCCCGGCAACGCAAGCTCACGGCCGAACGTAACAGACAACACGCGCAACGGAACGAGCACGCGGACTGCGTCTCCGCTCACGTTTGCCGTGAGCACGACTCCGTCTTCGTACCACTCCCATCCGAGTGAGTTCAGGATGCGGTTTACTTGCGCTTCGGAGCTCATACTCATGGGGTAGACCCCTTCGGGAATCGGGTAAGAATCGACGCCTTACCGCTGTCACCTGTGGGTGGACCAAACGATTGGCCTTGTTCACGCGTGGCGGAGAGCTTCAAGAGCTCCCCATGCTGGCCTCCCACCTTTTTCGCGATGGCCAACAGGCCATCGCGATAGTCACTGAGTGCTGCCTGCGGGTTTGCACCCGCGGATGCAGGCCAGAAGCGAACAATCGGAATCGTACCAATCTCCAATGCGATTCTGGTCGCAGACTTCGGCCCGAACTTCCCGTCCTGGACCAGTCCACGACTCTTCTGCCAGGCCTTGACGGCAGAGGATATACGCTTCCAGCCGGCGCGTTGCTCGTCACTGAGCAACGCTCGAACCAGCTCGGCTGTATCTGCCGGCACGGCAGGGGGCGGCGCCGGCGCCGGCAAGGGAGTCGGGGGCAACGGCGGCAACGGAACCACCACAGGCGGATCCTCGGGCACCGGGAGCACCACAGGCGGCTGGACCACCACAGGCGGCTGGACCACCACAGGCGGCTGGACCACCACAGGCGGCTCATCGGGCACCGGGAGCACCACAGGCGGCTGGACCACCACAGGCGGCTCATCGTCGTCGAAATCGGGCAACTCGACATCGGGCAACTCGACGTCAATATCATCCGGCAGCTCGGGTGCCACGGGAGGAGGCGTGTCCGAAGCGTCCTCATCTCCGTCCGGCTCGGCGTCGCGGCGCGAGGCCGCAGCAGCGACGCCTACCGCGCCCAACACGGCCGCGGCAGCGACCCCACCCACAATCAGTTTCGTCCGTTGTTTCATGCCAGGTCTCTACTTGGGTCGACAATCTGTCCGTTTGGCATCCGAACCCAAACGTGCACACCCTGGCCATTCCACTCGGCGCCACACATTGCACGGACGCCTTTCGCCAGTTGCTCGACCAGGTACCAGGTTACCAGATCATCGCAATCACCCCAGCCGCGCGCGTGCGTCAACCAAGGGTTCGCGAACTCGTCTACACCGGATCCGTGCCCCGGTTCGAGCCGATATCGCACGCCGGAGGTGTACAGTGGCGGCAGAGGATGCAGAGCGTACCATGGGAGATATCCTCGTGCGGCGCCATCTATCAGGCGCCGCACAAGCTCGGATGTGAACCCGGTGGGCCAATCCGGTAAAGGTGTCGCGATTGTGAGCACTGACTCCCGTCAGCTGCCCATCTGAGGAATGAGGTTCGTCCCCCAAAACACGCCACGAAACAGCACCGCAGCGCCAGAAGCATTGTTCACCAGGAAGAATCCTGGTCGGTTGGTGTCCAGTGTTGGCCACTGAATCTGTGGCATCCTGCTCACCTCAGACACACACTCCTGCGGCATCACCTGCGGCGAATCGCTCGCAAACAACCCGATGCCCTGGGTCCCGAACTCGACCAGATCGAGCCCCGTCGTGGTCGACGGCATTTGCAGGAGTTGCGGCACGAACGGCCTGCGAACGTTGACCGTGATTCGCTGGTCCGTTGCGCCGTTGGCGACGTTCACCCTTGGCAGACCGCAAAACGTCAACCCGCCCGACAGGTAGCCGCGCTCTTCGACCGCGACCGCGCGGCCGTCGCCCGTTGCCATTTTGACGGGCAGCCCCACCTGCTGCGGCACGATTGACACCGCGCCCACCTGCTGCGGCACGATTGATATGTTGCCCACGGACCCGCTTTCTCGCAGCAACTTGTCTGCGAAAGACTTCATGTTCATCTGATTCCCACACTTTCCGCCGGCAAGCAGCCAGCTTTGAGACCATTCGCGCGAGGCAGTTGCTTTACTTGGAGTCGCGGTCCAAGACCGCCGCATGGGTTTTCCGGGCCAACCATCCGTCGAGCCCACCTACACCCAGGCCCGTGACGGCCGATCCAGCGACGCCACCCATGAGGATACCTCCGACGGCCGCCAGAACTGACACCACAGGGGTCACTGGCACGGGCCCCACGAGGAGCTCGCCGTCTTCCGCGAACCCATCGGCCGCAGCGGCCGCAACCGCACCCACCGGCGCCATCACGGCCGAGGAGACCTGGGCAACCTGTGCCTTGTCGCGCTCCCGCTTGCGCGTGTCGGACTTCTGCCGGTTGACGATACTCTTCTGTTCTTTGGTGAGTGCCTTCGATGCCATGTGTCGTTTTCCTCGGGTTTTTTCGCGCAGCTGCTAATCTATGAGCGTGTCTGCCAAAAAACGAGCCGAGGTTTTGCCGAGCACGAATGGCCACAAGTGGAGCGACTACGCTTTACGCGAGTCG
>QJWJ01000268.1 GCA_003235365.1 Deltaproteobacteria bacterium | reverse complement strand
GCCGCTCCGCGGCCGTTTCCAGCGAGCCCTTGGCGGCAGTCGTCAAAGGTGTGGTCAGCCGGCGGCGGCGTTGCTCGGACGGGGGGAGAATAGCCGGCGAGCTCGACGGATGGCACGAACGAGTTCCCGTGACGAAAAGGGCTTGTCGACGAGGATCGCACGCCCCGCCTCGACGTCCGCCAGTAGCTGCGGATGGTCCACGAAAGCGGACATGTAAACCACTGGCACGTCCAAGCCCAATTCATCGAGCGCGTCGACCAGCTGAATGCCGCTTTCGTGCTTCAAGTGCACGTCCGTCACCACCACATCCAAGTTCTGGCATCGCCCCGCCTCTCGACAGGCACTGGCGATGTCGTGCGCCGCCACGACGTCGTACCCGGCGCGCGAGAGCATCGCGCAAGCCAGCTGCAACACCTCCGGACTGTCGTCCACCACGAGCACGGTCCGCGCCACCGCCGACACGTCCACTTCGCTGCTGGGGGAGTGTGCGCTCGCGGGCGCTGCCGGCAACCAAATCTCGAACGTCGTTCCTGCGCCCAGTTCCGAGCGCACGTCGATCGCGCCTTTCATCCGCTCGACGACGCCCTTGACCGTGGCAAGTCCCAATCCGGTTCCTCGCCCCGGAGCTTTCGTCGAGAAAAATGGATCGAAGATGCGCTCCCGTACGTCGACGGACATCCCTTCCCCGTCGTCGCTGACCGTCAACAGCACGCCATCGCCGTGGGCAACCACCGAGAGCCGGATGCGCCCGCCGTTCGGCATCGCGTCGCGCGCGTTGACGACCAGGTTCATCACCACCTGCTCGATGTGCCCCGGATCCGCGCGCACGGACGGCGCATCAGGGTCCAGTTGCACTTGCAGCTCCACGTTCGAGCCCAGCAGCCGCTCGAGCCAGCTCGTCATGGCGCCGACCAAACGGCATGGATCAGCAACAGAGGCGCGTGACGGAGTGCGTCGACTGAACAACAACAACTGGCGCGTGAGTTTCGTGGCGTTGCCCGCCGCGTCGGCGATGTCGGTGACGTACTGATCCGCGAGCGACCCCAATGAATCTTCGAACCGCAGCAGCTCGGTGCAGCCGGTGATGACGGTCAACAGATTGTTGAAGTCGTGGGCAATCCCTCCAACCAAGGCTCCGACGGCTTGCATCTTCTGCGAGTGCAGGAGATCTTCGTGCATTCGGCGGGACTCGGTGATGTCCAACCCCACCAACCCGACGCGCTCGTGCGGCGCGGTCTCTCCGACTGGGGTGACGCGGAAGGCAACGGTTCGACTCGCGTCCCCCTCAGGCAACACGAGGTCGAAGTCACTCGATTCACCGCGTTGGAACGCGGCCTGGAGCGCCGCTTCGATCGCGACATCCCCGCCGTCCACCGCATACTGAGCGAACGGCGTGCCCTCCGCGAGACCCACGCGATTGGCAAACTCGTTGACGAACACCAGCAGGCCAGATTCGTCGACCAGGGCAACGACGACCTGACCGTTGTCGACAATCGCCCACCATTCCTCGTCGCGTTTGCGCAACGCGCGACGAGCGGCAGCGGCTTCCGCTTCTCGCACCCGGCGCAGCTCCTGTTGTGCGCCCAACAGCTGTTCGTTCAAGAAGAAGGCATTGCGAGCTCCCGAGTGCAGCACGGCGTTGACGGCGAAAGCCGCACTAGTGACGCCAGCAAGCGTCACGTCGTCCCACAACACATCGGTCGCGGATCTTCCGAGGGCAATGCCCAACCCAGTGATCGCCAGGCCCGCGCTCGCCATCACCACCCACGCCTTTTGAGGTGGCCCCGGGTGTCCAACGCAAATCACCGCGGCGGCGACCGACAGCACGATGAGGTAATCGCTGCGGCCGGTGGCCGTGGCGTAGACGTAGGCGAGAACCGCGTACAGCAAAAGCGCCAGCGACATCGCAGCGCTCACCACCCACGGCAAGTTTCTCCAGTGAACGCCTCGAAACAGGACCACCGCAACGGCGAGTAGCCCCCCTGCCAACAGCGCGCGGAGTACCAAGGCGGCAGTCAACGACCCGCCGGACAACCGCACCAAGTCCAATGGGAGCCCGATCGTGGTCGCCCCTGCGAGGAGGAGCATCATGTACGCCGTGGTACGCGATCGACCTGGGGCGAACAGCTGCGCAAAACGCGCTTCCAGGTTCGGATCCTCGAAGCGGCCCCAAGCGATCTTCGGTCTATTCGAAACTGACGGTCCAAAGGGCATCTGCATTCCCCGTCAGGAACCGCCGAAGCCGACTCACCCCGGTCTGCGACCGCTCCCGCCCCTCCATTTGTCGCCGCACAGGCTAGCATGAGCACGTCGAAACCACACGCGCACAGTCAGCGCCGTCGCTGCCGCGAACGGCCCACCTGCATGCCCCACCTCGGCTATTGACCCCGGAAGTCCCGAACGGCGCAGTCAGTCGAGGCGAACCTCGAAGGGCTGATAGCTCTCGGCGAACTCCGGCATGGTTTCGCAACGCGCCGCATGGGCTCGAATCTTCGGCAGTTCGTCGACGGCGAAGAAATCGGGGTGAGCCGCACAAACAAACGTGAACGCACAAGTCACCATCACGTCCGCGTGACTGAGCTGGTTGCCCACGAGCATCTCACTCGTGCGCGTAGCCCGCTCGTGTTCCAGCAACTCGAACGCGCCGCGGATCTGCCAACGGCACCGACGCGTCCACGTTTCGGAACGAGACTCGCGAACCGCCCGCTCGTACACCAGGCTCACGGCCTTCTCTGCCGCGCCAGCAGCCAGGCCGCACAGGCGCAAGCCGTCGGTCCGCGCCGGGCCCGAGCGCGGAAGGAGCAACGGCCGTGTCGACGACTTCAGTGAACTCACCAGGTCGTCGATTACCTCCAGACACACGAAGCTGTCCGTCAGCGCGACGCCGTCGTCCAACACCAACGTGGGCACCTTGCACAGGGGATTGACCTGCGCGATTTGCTCGGCGTCGGCGAACACAGCTAGCGGCGAATGGTCGAACGGCAACGAATAGTGACGGAGCGCTACCGCCACCCGGCGGACGAACGGCGAATCGAACTGACCGATGAGACGCATGGCACGACTGTAGGAGCGCGTTCCTGCAACCGCAACGGGCGCTGGCGCAGTGGGGCGTTGCATCGGCGCACAGCCACGTGCACGGCTCGCCCGAATGCGGACGTCACTGCCAACGAAACCAGCGCAGCGCGACGAAGAAACCGACGGCCCCCCAGACGACCAGCACCAACCCCGGATACCACAACGCCACCAACGACGCTCCGTCGACGAATATCGCGCGCAGGCCGTCGACCAGACTCGCCAAAGGCATCCAACGGATGAGCGGGTGCATCCACTCGGGGAATCGTTCGTACGAAAAGAAAGCGCCAGACAGTACCCACATGGGGAGTTGAACGAGGTTCATCCAACCATTCGCCGCCTCGGTGTTCTCCACACGCGCGCCGATCATCAAACTGATCGCGGCGAACGACGCCGCACCCAAGACCGCAAACAGCAGAAAATCGACGAAGCGCCCTTGCAAGGCCGTATCGAACACCAGCCAACCGAAGACGAGCAGGACGGAGAGCTCGAGCACCAAGAACATCGACCGCGAGCAGAAATACGCAAGCAGGAAGTGAATCCGGCGCATCGGTGTCACGGCGTAGCGCCGCAACAAGCGGCGCTTGCGCGCGACGACGAGGTTGTAACCGACTCCCCACATGCTGCTGCCCATCAGGTTCAACCCGATCAAGCCAGGCAGGAGGAAGTCGATGTAGCGCGACCCGGGGCGCTCGGCTCGTACCTCCGATGGCTGCAGCGCATCGACACGCCCGGCGGCGCGTTGTAGGACGTCGTTGGTCACCGCCTTGGCCAGCGCCGCGCGATCTTGCATCGGGTCAAAAGTAAACACCGGCTCGACGCCATCGCTCAGCGCCACCATCAGATCGAACTTCGCACGACTGAGGCCGCGCTCCGCTGCCGGCGCATCGACCAGGGTCGCGTCGAGTCGGTCGCTTTCGATCAGTGCGCGCGCCAGCGATGCTCGAGGGTCGGCCACGACGGCCACCGACGGCACTTCCGGCGGACGGTTTCGAAATGCCAGGCCCAGGCCCATGGCCATCAACAGCGGAAACCCGAACACCCAGAACACCAGGCCCTTCTCGCGCCAGAACTCGCGGAGCCGGGCCTTGATGAGCTCGAGCAGCGGATGATAGCTCTGTTGACTCACGACGGCTCCTCCTGCTGGGCCTCGTCAGCAGCACGCAGCCCGCGTCCGGTCAGGCTCAAGAACACGTCATCCAAGCTCGCCTGATGTGTGCTCAGCCCGATCGGGACGACCGCCTGCCGTTCGAGTTCGCCCAGCACGGCGCGCAGAGCCGCGAGACTTCGATCGATTCGCAAACGGTAGCGCACGCCGCGGCGGGTGACCTCTTCGACCGGAGGAAGATCTCGCAGACTGCCTTCGTCCACCGCGACGCTGGCCTCGAACTCCACGAACTGTACCAGTCCCAATCCATCGACGAGCGAGCGGGGCGTTCCGAGCGCGATCAGCCGCCCTTGATCCATGATCGCTATCCGATCGCACAGGGCTGCGGCTTCATCCATGTAGTGCGTCGTGAGCAACACCGTGCCCCCCTCGTCGCGAAAGTGCTCGACGACCTTCCACAGCTGTTGCCGCGCCCGCGGATCGAGCCCCGTCGTCGGTTCATCCAGAAAGAGCAAGTCGGGACGGCCTGCCAGCGCGCAAGCCAGAGCAACCCGCTGCTTCTGTCCACCGGACAGCGTGTGAAAACGCTGGGCCCGCTCCTCGACGAGCTCGACCATTCCGAGCAACGCCTCGACGTCGTGGCCGCTCGAATAGAACGAGCGAAACAAGCGGATCACCTCGTCGACCCGCAGTTTGTCCGCCAACTGCGTCTCCTGCAGCTGCACACCAAAGCGCTCGCGCATGAGCTGGTCGTGTCCGGTGCCCCAGCGCATTCCGAACAACTCGAGCGTTCCCGAATCCGGCGGACACAACCCTTCCAACATCTCGACGGTCGTCGTCTTGCCCGCGCCGTTGGGACCCAACAGACCAAAACACTCGCCCGAGTCCAGACTCAGATCGATGCCGGCGACGGCCGTCTTGTCGCCGAAACGTTTCACCAACGACCGACAGACCACGGGATGTTCCGACATCGGGCGGCAGTGGAGCACGATTGTCTGCCCTGTACAACAGCGCAGTCCCGCCACCCGTCGCGCCAGTGCAATGGTCTGCGCACGAGCGAAGCCAAGTCGCGTTGGGAACTGGGTCGTGGTCGCGCCCGGGCTCGCACCCGAATCTCAGCGCGCGGCGGTTCGGCGTGCGCCGCGCGCAGCGGCTCGCAGGAAGCGAAGCGCCTGCAGGTAGTCGTCGAAGATCTCCGCGCAACCGCTGGCTCGATCGGCGGCAAGCAAGCGCCGCGATTGCAGCTTGCCGACCATGGTCCTGACCACGATCGCGGTCAGGTCGAAACCACGCACGACCGCTGCGCGGAAGTCCGCATACGACTGCTCGTAGCGCGGGTCGTTGTTGCCGACGGCATCCCGCGTGTCGAGCAACAAATAGCGGCAATCACGACGGGCCTGTTCCAATACCTTCGCGACGGGGGTGCACACCGCGGCAACCTGCTCGGCAGAGGCGAACGGCACGGCGGTCCGCACCAACGACAGGATTGGCTCGGACTCGAACCTCGACACGCAGAAGTGTTCGTTTTCAAGTAGCGTTCGCAATCGAAACCCTCCAACGACCTGACCGCGCTCCGATCGGTCGTTTCCTCCGAGTCATGCACTCAGTACATTGAAATGGGCGAGCTGGATTGTCGGGCAGTTTTTCAGGCCCCCGTTTGGTGAGGGTCCAGAAAGCCACCGCCCATCGCAGTCGCGCTCTACTCCATTCTCTGTTGCATCGAGTGAGCGGCGTTGCCCCACCGCGTCGTACACGAAACCCGACGGATTGCAGGTCTTCCTCGTTGCGTCTCGCCATCGGGTGAGAAGGTGCGATGATCTACGACCATTTCACCGACCGCCCACCGGCATGTCTCCGAGGCGCCTCCCCGCGCCGCCCAATGGCGCTCCGGGCTGCCGGCCACCTACCAACGTTCGACGGTTCGCGGGCCGCACAGCCGGGGCTCGCGCAAAAGGAGCACGTTGGCGGAACAATCCGCGCCTGACTCGTCACTCCTGGGCGCGATTGCCCGTACAGACGGATGACATGCACTTCCCAAAAAGTCGTTGGGGCAGAACCCTTCTCACGGCCCTGGCCGCCGTGCTCGCATTCGCAGGCTACGTGACTGCGTCGACCTGGCGAACGACGGGGGCCCGAGCCTCAGGTGAACGGCTGCAACGCATGCAAGCCAGCCCGCAGTGGGGTGGTGCTTTGGGCGAATCGCGTTTCGTCGATCCATTGCCGCGCACGCAAGCGTCGATGCTGAGCATGACCCAGAAGTTCTTCCTCGACGGCAGCGAGTTTCGAGAACCCACGACCCCGGTCCCCGTCCAGGCGCGGAGCGCCGCGGATTTCGGAACGGTCGACGACGACGCGCTGCGGGTGACCTGGCTCGGCCATTCGACGCTGATCGTCGAACTCGACGGTCAGCGACTGTTGATCGACCCGGTGTGGAGTGAACGCGTCTCTCCGGTGACGTGGGCAGGGCCGAAGCGCTTCTATCCGCCGCCGCTGCCCTTCGCGCAACTACCGAAGGTCGATGCGGTGCTCATCTCCCACGACCACTACGACCACCTCGACTGCGAAACGGTTTCGGCGCTGGCGACGACCAGCGGCGCGCCCTTCTTCGTGCCGCTCGGGGTCGGAGCCCACTTGGAGTCGTGGGGCGTCCCTGCCGAGCGCATCGTCGAATTGGATTGGTGGGAGGAGCACGGCGTGGGGCAGTTGCGCCTGGTGGCCACGCCAGCCCGGCATTTCTCCGGGCGCTCAATCATCATGGCCGACCGCGACGCGACTCTGTGGTCGGGCTGGGCGATGATCGGCCCCCACCATCGCGCGTTCTACAGCGGCGACACGGCGATGTTTCCGGGCTTTGCCGAAATCGGGGAGCGCCTCGGGCCTTTCGACGTGACCATGATCGAAAGCGGCGCCTACGATTCGATGTGGCGGGACGTGCACCTGGGGCCGGAACAAGCGGTGACGGCCCATCGGATGGTACGCGGCAAGCACCTACTGCCGGTACACTGGGGGCTCTTCGACCTGGCATTGCACGGCTGGACGGAGCCGGTCGAGCGGGTGCTGGCTGCCGCCGAAGAACAGGGAGTCACCGTCTCGACGCCGAAGCCTGGAGGTCAAGTCGATCTGAGCTCTGGCCGACGAGCGAGCCGTGCGAGCGAAGCCATCGCGACGCAGCGCTGGTGGCCCCAGCTGCCGTGGGAAGACGCCGACACGGCACCGGTCGTCTCGTCTCACCTCGTCGGGCTCGCGGCGCTGTAGCCGGGTCGCGAGGCTTCGTTCGACACGGCGACCGTCGGCCGGGTAGACTTCGATGACACGAAGCCATGCCCGATTCGCGCTCCCACCGCGGACCCCATCCCAAAGATCCCGACGCCTTTGGTCCGGCAGCGCTCAGCGCGCTACGGCGTGCGACGGCCGATCTGAGTTGGTTGCTGACGCGCGGCTACGCGATCCCGTCGGCGCTGAAACTGGTCGGGGATCGCCACGGCTTGATTGAGCGGCAACGCCAGGCTGTGCTGCGCAGCGCCTGCTCCGACCATCAACTGCAACGGCGCGCGGATCACCAGCGACCGTTCGCAGCCCTCGGGGCGACGCGGTCTGCCGCTCGGGCAACACCGATTGCCGAGCTGTGGGTGGACGGCTTCAACGTGCTGCTGACCGTCGAGGTCGCGATGGGCGGCGGCGTCGTGCTGCTCGGGCGCGACGGCTGCGCGCGGGACATCGCGAGCGTGCACGGCACGTACCGACGGGTCGTGGAAACGGAGGCGAGCATCGACGCGTTGGCACGTGTGCTCGAACGCATGGCCATCGATCGTGTGCACGTCGTGCTCGACGCGCCCGTGTCGAACAGCGGACGCTTGGCGGCGATGATCCGCGACGTGTGGACGGGCAGACTGGAGCACGAAGTCCACCTCGAGGCGCGCGCCGACGCGCGGATCGTCAGTGACGGACACCTCGTCGCGAGCGCGGATTCGGCGATCCTGGACCGCTGCACGGGCTGGATTAACCTAGCACGGCAGGTCGTCGGTGAGTGCGTCCCCGAAGCCTGGGTCGTCGACCTGGGGTGAGTAGCGATAGCCATGACGGAGGGAAAACCAGTGAAACGAACCGGACGATCGACGAGGGTGCTGACGGCGGTAGCGACCGCGTCGTTTCTGGCGACCCGTGCGCAGGCCAACGACGCGACGTTCGGCGGTGGGTCGGGTCAGCTGGTGCCGATGGCCAACAATCAGGTCGAGATGCGCTCGGAGGACATCGAGCTGCTGGCCCATCACGACGGTTGGGACGTCCACGCCAAGTACGTCTTCGTCAACCATGCCAAAGCGGCGACCCGGCTGCAGGTTGGATTTCCCGAGCTGCGCTGTGAGGTCGACTCCGATTGCGTCGGCGTGGCGTTCGAGAAGCTGCGCACGACCGTCGATGGCAAGCCGGTCCCACACCGCGAAGGCAAACTCGCCAAAGAACAGCCGTGGTCGCAATACCTCGGCGTGGTCTGGCTGTTCGACGTGACGTTTCCTCCCGGCAAAGCCGTCACCGTAGAACACAGCTATTCGATGGGTACCGGCGAAAACGTCGAGGGCTATCGATACACGACCTACGTCACCAAGACCGGCGCGGGTTGGAAAGGATCCATCGGTCACGCGCGTTTCGTGGCGCGTTTGCCACCGTTCACCCACGTCGTGGTCAAGGAAGTCTCCAAAGGACTGCAGGCGCACCCACCCAAGACCGGCCGCGCCGGGCTGGTGGAATACGTGCTCGAGGGCAACGACTGGACGCCGACTCAAGACGTCACCATCTCGTACAACGCGACGTCTCGAGGCGTTTCCTATCCGAACTTGGACGAGCTGCATTGGAGCGGTTGCTTCTACACGACGAAGCTGGACCCGGCGTTGGTTCGCAGCTGCAAGAACCTGCTGTACGCGTCCAAGGGCTACCGCTTCGAGAAGAAGGAAATCGCGGCGTTCTTCTACGGCGGCAACCACGACTTCTACGAAAAGAGCTTCGACTACTTCACCGGCTGGGCGCGTGACTTGCTCGAGCTGGACGGCTTCTCTACGGCGTGGTTCGAAAAAGACGAATGGCGTTGGTTGAAGGAGGCCGACGCCATCGCGCGGCGCGACGGGTCCGGCGGCCCGCCGCTGCCCCCAGGCGCTGCCACGGCTGCACCGCCGTTCAACCCTCCCGTGCCGTCGTCCACGGGGGTGTCTCCTGTAGCCGGCGCAGCTCCGACATCTTCTGCACCGTCTGCAGCGTCGACCCCTCGTTCACCCTCCGCCCAGCGCCCCGCCCCGGCGCCGACGCCGCCCGACGGGATAACCCCCCCGAGCGCCTCGCAGCCCTCTGCCGCACCGACGCCGCCCCCCGGCCCCGTGCAATCGAGCCCCGTGAAGGGCGGCTGCTCCACCCCCGGGCAGCCCACACGGCCTGGCGGGTTGGCGCTGAGCGCAGCCATCGCGCTGCTGCTGAACCGACGACGCGCCAGCAAGCGCCGCTGATCGGTAGCCAGACGCCAGCGACGGGGACGGTCTCTGTTTGAAAAATCAGCGAGGCCACGTCACGAGCCAACCCGCCGTTTCGTCCAAAGGGCATGAGGAATTACGACTTGGTGCTCCCCTCTCACCCCTCCCGAGCGCTGACTGCCGGTGTTTGGCACCGCGGTTCGGCGATCGTTCTGGGAACCTTTGGCGTGGCACATCTGCTCAATCAGCTGTGTGTGCTGAGCGGCCATCACGAAACAGTCGCGTCAGCGCTGCGGCTCGTCTACCGGACCCCCCTGACGGAACCGCTCCTGCTCGCCGCGGTCGTGGTGCAGGTTCTCAGCGGGGTCCAGCTCTACCGTCGAGGTCGTCCGAGTTCGAGCCGCCAACGGTGGCAACGCAATACGGGGTTGTATCTGGCGTTCTTCCTGGTCGCCCACCCCGCCGCGGCTCTGGTCCAGCGCCACGTGTTGGGCGGCGCGACTGACGCCAAATGGGCAGCCTCGGTCGTTGTTTGGCCACTGGCGCTGTGGTTCGTCCCCTACTACACGGCGGGGATCACGAGCTTCACCGTTCACCTCGGTCTGGCAACGACCCGAAAACCGGCAGCGGGGTTCTTGGTGCTCGGCTTGATGGTGTCGCTGCTGGTGGTCGGCGCGTTGGCTGGGCTGTGGGGGCGATTGTGATCCACGCGCCGCTCGCCGTGCCGAACTGACGCCGCCGTGAGCCTTGATTGGTGTTCGAGCCGGGCGCGCTGGGCAAGTGTCCGATGACAAAGCTGGTTTGATTCGGATTCGGGGGCGGGTACGCCGCTGCACAAATTCGCAATCGCTCTGCGGGGAAGCGGGTTCGGGTTCGGGATTCGGGCCCGGTGCGGAGTCGGATTCGGCGCCGAGGCTGACGCAGGGGCTGAGTCTTCGTCCTGCCAGCGGCGCACGTTCCGCGCCAGCCAAGGCGGGGGTTCGGGCTCGGATTCGGGTTGCGGAAGCGGGTGCGTGTGGTTCGGCAAGGCTGTCACGTAACCTGCGCCAAGGAGGGCATGACGAAGACACAACCCCCGCTCTCAACCCTTCCCCATCACTCGCTCATCGCCTACCGCGTCGCCATCGAGTTCGCCGAGCACATCGGCAGCCTGCGCATCAGCGATGCGCGGCTTCGCGAGCAAGCTCGCAAGAGCACCATCGCCTGCGTGCTCAACATCGCTGAAGGCGCCGGCCGGCGCAGCCGCGCCGACAAGAGTCGCGTGTATGCCATTGCGCTCGGAGAGCTTTGCGAAGCCGCGGCGGCCGTCGAGCTCGCGCGAGTATTCAAGAGCGCCCCCGCGGAGGAGGTGACGCACACACTTCGCCTGGCGGTGCGGCTCAAAGATTTGCTGAGCCGGCTAATCCGCTGAGGCAGCACCCGGCGAGGCGCGTCCCTCGGACGCGCCTCGTTGCGTCGATTCGACGACCTCGCAACGCTGATCACGACAAGGTAACATTCTAAGTGACCATAGACCGTGACTGAAAGCCAATCGAATGGGAGATACTCGAATCACGCGCCGCATTGCGGGGATGCTGCGAAAACGCCTGACCGAAGCTGAGCTCGAGCACATCCGGGACCCAAGAGATCGTCGCGGAAGACGCTGGGCGCTACCGATGTTGCTCCGAGCGGTGCTGGTTGGGCTCGCTGCGGGCTGCAAGAGCCTCGCTGATGTGGAGCTTCTGACCGAGTCGATGAGCCCCGCAATGCGGCGCTGGTTGGGGCTCCCCAAGCGAGTTCCGGACACGACGCTTCGAGACATGTTGGGCATGCTGCCTCCCGAAGCACTGCGGCCCACCATGCATCGTTTGGTCCGCAAGGCGCAGCGTCGCAAGGCGCTCGAACCAAGCGGCTTCCCATTCGGAGTCGTCGCGTTGGACGGCAAAGCAACCGTCATCGCCGGCTGCGATGACTTTTACGCACAACGCCAAACGCAGAACGAAGCGGGTCCGCTCTTGGGCGCGTTGCGCACGGTGACCGCAGCATTGACGACCAGCCCCGCGAGGCCGGTCATCGACGTGTTGCCGATTGAAGCAAGCACCAACGAGATGGGCACATTCGAGAAGGCGCTCGACGGGTTGCTCGATGCCTACGGCAGCCTCGACCTGTTTCGACTCGTCACCTACGATGCCGGAGCGTGCTCGCTCGACAATGCGACCTACGCTCGCCGTCGCGGCGTACACTACCTTTTTGGACTCAAAGGCTCGCAGCCTGCCTTGCTCACAGAAGCGATACGCTGTCTGGGCGGGCGCGAGGCGGCACATGCCGCAGCGGTGAGCGAAGACGTGGTCAACAGCCGGAAAGTTGTGCGGCGAGTGTACGTTGCAGAGGCTTCGCAGAGCATCGCTGCGCCTATCGGGTGGGAGCACTTGCGCACTGTCGTCCGCATCCACGCCGAAACCTTCGATGGGCAGGGCCGCAGCGTCGGCGCCGAAAACCGCTACTTCATCTCCAGCCTGCCATTGGCTCGGCTCAGCGCCGCCCAATGGCTATTGCTCGTGCGAATGCACTGGGGTGTGGAAACCGCCCATCAGGTGTTGGACGTCTCGTTCCAGGAGGACGACCACCCCTGGGTTACATCCAACCCTCGAACGACTCTCGTGATCGCAGTGTTACGCAGAGTGGTTTACACCCTGTTGTCGCTCTTTCGCAGCGTCACCCAGCGCTCGAGCGAACGTCGGGCCATTCCTTGGAAGCGGTTGCTCGCGGCCATCTTCCTGGTGCTCGTCAGGACAACCCACGAACAGCTCGACGGAATGAAGCCGCTCCGGGCGCTCCCCTCATGAGCACGCGAGCGCTGCTGGATTCAGAAGGCTGACGCCGAAACCTCGAACCACATCGCCGAAACTCCGAAACCGAACCCCACGCTGCGCCAGCAGCGCGGCCACTTTCCTTTTCCGAGTCCCAAGCCAGTCCCGAACCCGAACCCGAACCCGAGCCCGAACCGGGGCCGCCGAGCTGCAGCTGGCCGATCACCGATCGAAGGTGACGCCGCCGTGAGCGGTGTTGACCTCGGCGTGCCGTCCGTGGGACCGTGGCTCCGAGGAGAGTGGATATGCGAGCAGTGGTAGTGGTGTCCGCGCTGATCGTCGCGCTTGGTTCGAGCGGGTGCAACGTGGCCAAACGGATCTTGGGCGAGGTAATCGAGCGGGTGTCCGGCGAAACGGAAGAAGCGGCCGGGCCCGAAGCGACGGCCGAAGTGCCCTCCACCGAGTCGTCGGCGACCGAGCCGTCGGCAACCCAGCCGTCTGACGCGGAGCCGCCCGCCGCGAGCGCAGCTGAGCCCACCCCGACGATCAGCGCCGCCAACGTCGTCGACGTCAAACGCTTCGATGACGAAACGGCGCTCGAAGGCACTGCCGAAGAGCGCTCCAGTGAACTGCCAACGGACGTCGAACTGCGGCGCGCACCCGACGACGGGGAGGTGGTGGCGAAGCTGAACCAGGGGACGTCGGTGGAGCGCCTGGCCGAACACGACGACCACCTCCTCGTGTTGGTGACCGATCCGGCCGCGGCGGACCGCAGACTGCTCGGGTGGGTACCCAAGGCCGCCCTGCAGCCCGCGGACGACACTGAACGACAGCCTGCAGCCAGCACTCCGCCCGCCGCGACCCCAGCTCCCAAGCCCACACAGCCCCCCGCGAAGCCGGCTCCCAAACCTTCGGCAACCGCGCCCAAGCCGCCGCCGAAAGCCAGTACACCCGCGCCGGTGACCCCGAAACCTCCCCCGAAGAGCTCGCCCCCGGCTGAAGACACTCCCAAGAAAAAGAAAAAGAAGAAAAAAAAGGGCGACACCCTGGACTGACCCGTTGCGCGTCACGGGGCGCCGGGTGGCAGGCACGAAGGGGTTCGGCTACACTCCCAGCCGCCGAGTAATTCGAGGCGCACCGCATTGTGCTTGTCGCAGCCCCCGCCATCGTCTAGGTCAATCTCACGGATGCGTCTCGGAATCTTCAGTGATGTCCATGGGAACTACGAAGCTCTCACCGCCGTCATAGAGCGCTACTCCAGCGCGTCCATCGACGGGTACTACTGCTTGGGGGACACCGTCGGTTACGGCGGCTCACCCAACGAGTGCTGCGACATCGTTCGAGAATTGACGAGCGGCACGGTTCTGGGCAACCACGACGCGGCAGTCGCGGGCCGCATGGACTACGACTACTACTACGAGGCAGCGCGCCAAGCTCTCGACGCCCACGCGCACGCGCTTGCGCCGGAAAACCTCGAGTGGCTGCGAAGTCTGCCCTACTCGCTGTCCGTGCCCGAAGCCGAAGTCGGCCTGTGCCACGGCACACCGGCACGCGTCGAGGCCTTCGATTACATCTTCGCGCCAGAGCAGGCTCAAGAATGCCTGAGCATGTTCGATCGCTTGTCGACCCTCACCGTGATCGGCCACTCGCACTTGTGCAAGGTGTTCCGGCTCGGACGTGACCACGTCGAGGAGCTGCCCCCGATCGATTTCGTGGTCGAGCCTGGCTACAAGTACATCGTCAGCGACGGCTCGGTGGGGCAGCCGCGCGACTACGACAACCGCGCCAGCTACACCATTTACGACTCCGAAGCGCGCTTGTTCGAGTTCCATCGGGTCGCCTACGACATCGAGCTGGCCGCACAGAAGATCCTGCGCGCGAACCTCGACCGCAACTTCGCCCACCGCCTGTTCGTCGGCGTGTGAGCGTTCCGACGGCGATGCTGCGCCGAGGCAAACCCCGCCCGGCGCAAGCCCTCGTTCGATCACGCGGTACGCGAACGGCTCAGCGCACGATCAGCTCGGTCCTGACGACGTCCATTCTCGGCGAGCGAGGAAACGAGATGCGTCGTACGGCGCGAGCGATGCAAGCGGCGATGCGCGCGTTGCCGGGCTGGGTCTTCACGGTGACACCCTTCGCCGCGCCGTCGAGCACGGCCACACAGATGCTCACGTCAATCTGGCGATCCAGCCCACATCCCGAGTAGCGATCGAAGTCTTCGAGGATCCTGCCGTAAGCGCCGCGATCGACGTCGGGCACGCCGTTGCCGGCCGAAACGTCAATCGTCTCCTCGTGACGTGCACGGGCCGCTTCGCAGCTCAAACCGGCGGTGGCCACCGCGGGGCGCTCGTCCTGCTGGGGCGGACGTTCCGGTTCGCGCGGCCGCGGCTCGGGCAACTCGGCAGCCGGCGGTTTCGGCGCTGGTGGAGCTGGTGGAGCTGGCGGTGTGAATTCGAAAGGCTGCGGTGCCGCCGGCTTCAGAGGCGGCGCGGCGAGCTTTGCCGATGCTTCGGGCCGCTTGGCGGCGCCGAGTGGTGGGGGGGATGGCTGTGGTAGCGCGGGTGGCGGCGTCGGACCGCGTGCAGCCAAATTTGCCGGCATCTCCGCCGCGTCTACTGCGCCCCCCGCGCGCAAGCCGAACGGTTGATCGCGTTCGTCGCGTTCGCGCAGGGCTCTTTCCAG
>QJWJ01000530.1 GCA_003235365.1 Deltaproteobacteria bacterium | reverse complement strand
ACCACCGCGCCAGGCGCGTCGTCCGAGTCGGGGCCGCGGATGGGATCGTGCACGGTGACGAGTTTGGTGCCGTCGGGGAAGGTCGCTTCCACCTGCACTTCGGGGATCAGCTCGCGAATGCCGGGCATCACGTCGTCGACCGTGAGCAGCTCGGCGCCCGATCCCATCAGCTCGGCGACGCTGCGACCGTCACGTGCTCCCTCGAGTACGGTGGCGGTGATCAGGGCGACGGCTTCGGGGTAGTTGAGCTTCAGCCCGCGCGCCTTGCGACGCTCTGCAAGCTGCGCAGCGACGAAGATCATCAGCTTGTCTTTCTCGCGTGGTGTCAGTTCCATGCTGCCATTCTTTCGTGAGAGTCAGCCCGTGTGAGCGCCGGTCAGGTCGCCCAGACCCGGGGGGAGAGTGCCATACTGCCGAGAGCCGTGGGTCTGAGAGTTTGCCAAACTGCCTCGAAAGTTCGGCGCGCCTGCAGCGTCGAGTCACCGAGGTAGCGACAGACGAGGGTACCGTCAGCGGTCGGGTGTTCGAGCAGCGTCGTGCCGACGTGCTCGGGGTTGACTCGGGCCCGTTCGAGCGCTTCGTGTGTATGGTCCACGAGCTGCCGAGTCGCTGGAAACAGCGCAAACGAACCGAATACCGGCTGGGAACGCAGTCCCCAGGGCTCGTCGATTAGCGGATCGCCGCCTCGCAATTGCACCTGCTCCAGCCACAGCGGTTCGTCGCCGAGCCACAACTCGAAGCGTTGGCGCCACTGACCGGTGGTGAATCGCTCACCCGACGCCGGGCGCCCGAGGCAGGTAATTTCCCAGCCGGCGAAACGCGCCCCGGGCTGCAGTTCGACCCGCGTGGTCGCTTCGGCGATCGCTCCATCGAACACGATGGTCTCTTGGGGAAGCCATTCGAGGCGCGCGCCGCTGGCGACCTTCAGGTGCTGCAGGGCGCGCGCGGTCGGCCCCGCGCTGCGATAGAATTTACCTGCGCCGGGCAACGTCAACAGGGCTCTACTGCCCGGCGCTGCATCGGCGTACAGCCGCAGTTCGTCACCTCCGACGACGCCGCCGGGAGGATTGAGCACGTACACCTGGCAGCCGCCGTCGGGCTCACGGAAGGGACGCTGCACGCGCAGAGGACCGACGTGGCGGCTGCTGCGCAACACGGTCTGATCCCGAACGGCGTCGAATCGCAGCTCGAGACTGCCAAACCACCGGCCGTGGGCATTGTCCATCGACCGCTTACACTACCAGGTACCGAGCGATGATGTCTTCGCTCAGCTCACTCATTTCCCCCATCGCGACGTTCCGCCCGCGGTCCAAGATGCAGAAACGCTTACCGACGCGCCGGGCGAACGGCAACTTCTGCTCCACGAGCAGGATGGAAAGCCCCTCTTCGTTGAGCTTCTCCAGAATGTCGCCGATCTGACGGACGATGTTGGGTTGGATGCCTTCGGTTGGCTCGTCCAAGATGAGAAGCTTGGGGTCGTTCATGAGCGCTCGGCCGATTGCCAGCTGCTGCTGCTGGCCGCCGGACAGGTCTCCTCCCCGTCGATGCAGCATTTCTTGCAGCACCGGAAATAGTTCGAAGATCCTTTTCGGAATCCCCTTCGACTTGCTGCGTTCGCCGGCGAGCCCGACGAGCAGGTTCTCCTCGACCGTCAACTGGCTGAAGATGTCTCGTCCTTGAGGAACCAGGCTGATCCCGAGCCGAGCTCGATCGGATTGCCGGGTCGCGAGCAACTCGGTGCCGTCGAAGACGATCTTGCCCGACGCAGCTTTCAGCGCACCCATCACGGTCTTGAGCAAGGTGGTCTTGCCGACGCCGTTGCGTCCCATCAAGCACAGGCAACTGCCTTCGGGCACTTCCAAGTTCACGTCCCACAGGGTGTGACTTTCCCCGTAGAACTGGTTCAGCTTCTCTACTTTGAGCATTGCGGTCGATTCATTGCTGGGTTGGTCGCCAAACGTTCGGACGAGCCGTCGCGACGAGGTTGCACGTCACTGCCGACATCACTCCCCGAGGTAGACCTCGATCACCTTCGGATCGTTCTGAACCTCATCCATGCTGCCTTCGGCCAACACACTGCCCTCGTGCAGCACGGTGACGGTGCGTGCGATGCTTCGTACGAAGTCCATGTCGTGCTCCACGACGACGACGGTGTGTTTGCCGGCCAATTTGTTGAGCAGCTCAGCGGTCCGTTCCACCTCTTGGTGGGTCATGCCGGCGACCGGTTCGTCGACGAGCAGCACCTTGGGGTCTTGCGCGAGTAGCATTCCAATCTCGAGCCACTGCTTCTGCCCGTGGGACAGCAGCCCCGCCTGGTAGTTGCGGCGTTCGGCAAGCCCGATGGTCTCGAGCACCTCGTCGATGCGCTCGCGCTGGGCTTTGCTCAGGTGTGAGAACAACGTGTGCCAAAGACCGCGCTTGTCGAGCAACGCCATCTCGAGGTTCTCGAAAACGCTGTGACCGGCGAACACAGTCGGGCGCTGGAACTTGCGACCGATGCCCAAGGCGGCGACCTCGTGCTCGGACATTTCCGTCAGATCGCGGCGGTCGCGCTCCTCGCCGATCAGAAAGACGTGGCCTTCGTCGGGGCGCGTCTTGCCTGTGATCACGTCTTGCAGCGTCGTCTTGCCCGCACCGTTAGGACCGATGATGCAGCGCAGTTCCCCTTCGTCGAGGATCAGCGTCAGATTGTTCAGCGCCTTGAAGCCGTCGAAACTGACGGAGATGTTGTCGACCGCGAGCAAGGCTTTGGCGCGCTTCTCGATGACCGCTTGATAGCGGGCCTCGTCGACCAGCTTGGGGCCGAGAGACCAGCGCTTCTTGCTGGGTGTGTCCTTGGCCGTGGGGCTCGAGGGGCGGGGGACGTCGGTGGCTTCGACTTCGGATTCGTTTTCGGTTTGGGCGACGTTTGCAGATGTCATGCTTGCTTCGCCTCTTCGCTTTCCAGCGCGGGGGAGGGAGACGTGGTCGTGTCGTCACCGGGCGCTGGCTTTCGCTTCGACCAGATGTCCTGAACGGCGCCGACGATCCCTTTGGGGAAGAACAGGGTGACCGAGATGAACAACGCTCCGAGGAAGTACAACCAGTAGTCGGGGAAACTGGCCGTGAACCAGCTCTTGGAACCGTTGACGATCAAGGCTCCCAGCGGTGCGCCCAGCAACGACGCGCGGCCACCGACGGCGACCCAGATCGCCATTTCAATCGAGTTTGCCGGCTCCATCTCACTGGGATTGATGATGCCGACCTGGGGCACGTACAGGACGCCCGCCAAGCCGCACAACACCGCCGAGAGCGTCCACACGAACAGCTTGTAGTTCAGCGGGTTGTAACCGGTGAACATGACCTTGCCTTCGTGGTCACGAATTGCTCTGAGGATGCGTCCCAGGCGGCCGGTGACCACGTACCGGCAGAGCAGGTAGACGAGCACCAGCACGCCCGCTGACAAGGTGTACAGCCCGAGCTTGGTGCTCGGCTCGGCCAGCGAGTAGCCGTAGAGCCGTTTGAAGTCCGTCAAGCCGTTGTTCCCGCCGAAGCCCGTGTCGTTGCGGAAGAACCACAACATGGCCGCGAACGTCATCGCCTGGGTGATGATGGAGAAGTACACGCCGCCAATGCGAGAGCGGAAGGCGAGGAACCCGAATCCCAGTGCCAGGACTCCGGGCACGACCAACGCCATGAGGATCGCGAAGAAGAAGTTGTCGAAACCGTACCAGAACCAGGGCAGCTCCTTCCAGTCGAGGAACACCATGAAGTCGGGGAGGTCGCTCCGGTAAACGCCTTCACCCGCCATGTCGCGCATCATGTGCATACCGATGGCATAGCCGCCGAGTGCGAAGAACACGCCGTGGCCAAGACTGAGAATGCCGGTGAAGCCCCAGATCAAGTCCATCGCCAAAGCGACGATACCGAAGCACATGAACTTTCCGAGCACCGTCACCACGTAGTCCGGAACGTGCAGAGCCGAGTCGGGGGGCAATCCCGCGTTCAGCGCAGGGATGGCAACGCACAGCAGCAGGAGCGTCCCGAGCACTGCGAGCCAACCACGCTTGTCGTGGATCTGAGAGAGATGAGTCTTGAGCGCTTCCATCGATTGTCAAAGCTCCGCGGCTCTGCCCTTGAGGGCAAACAGCCCTTGCGGGCGTTTTTGAATGAACAGAACGATCAACACCAGCACCACGATCTTCCCCATGACAGCGCCCGCAACTGGCTCGAGCAACTTGTTGATGAGCCCCAGACCGAGCGCGCCGGAGATGGTGCCCACGATGTTACCGACACCGCCGAGCACGACGACCATGAACGAGTCGACGATGAATCCTTGGCCGAGCTCGGGGCCGACGTTGCCCAATTGCGACAGAGCGACGCCTCCGAGGCCCGCGACCCCCGACCCCAGGGTGAACGTCCACATGTCAATCTTCTCGGTGGGGATACCGAGATTGCCCGCCATCTGCCGGTTCTGGGTGACGGCGCGAACGTAGAGCCCCAAACGGGTTCCCCGAAGCAGGAACCAGACGAACGCGACCACGACCACCGTAAAGCCGATGATCACCAGTCGGCTGTAAGGCATCACGACGGTCGGCATCAGCTCCCAGCCGCCGGACAACCACGACGGGTTGGCGACCGTGACGTTCTGCGCGCCGAACGTGAGGCGCACGGTTTGAATCAAGACGAGGCTGATCCCCCAAGTCGCCAGCAGGGTCTCTAGTGGGCGCCCGTAGAGGAATCGCACGACCGTGCGTTCCAGGACCAGACCCACCGCTCCCGCTGCCCCAAAGGCTACGGGCACGGCGGCGATCAAGTAGTAGTCGGCGAAATCGGGTAGGGCGCTTTGAAAGAAATTCTGAACGACGAATGTCGCGTAGGCGCCAATCATCAGCATTTCGCCGTGCGCCATGTTGATCACCTTCATCAACCCGAAGGTGATTGCCAGACCCAATGCGGCCAGGAGAAGTACGCTGCCGAGGCTCAGTCCATAGAACAGATTCGCGACGAAGCTGATCAGCGAGATGCGTCGTTCGATCGCCGACAGGGCCTTCTTGGCTGCGGCGCGCACGCCCTCGTCGGATTCGCTGAAGTTCCCATCCGAGTCTTCTTTCAGCAGGCCCTCGAGCAGACCTTTGTGGCTCACGTCGCCGTCCTCTCGCAGGATTTCCACCGCGTCGAGGCGCGTTTGCACGTTCTCGGAGCCGATGTCGACCTGAGCCAGGCCCAGGCGCAGCATCATTGCGACGTCGGCGTCCTTCTCCACGTCGAGCGCCGTGCGCATGGTATCGACGAGGTCTTCAGAAGGGCGCTTCGACAACTCTGCCGCCGCGTCGAGGCGGGTGTCGGTGTCTTTGGACGACAACTTCAGGCGCGCGAGCGATGGGCGCAGGCTACGGCGGATGGCGTTGCTCATGCTGGGTTTGTCCACGTCGCCCGAAGGCTCCGCAGCGTCGCTCGTCAGGGCGGAGATCCACCCGTCGTCCGTCTCGATGAGAGCCGTGCCCGTCGAATCGAAGCCGAGCTTGCGATCGGTCAGCGCCTGCAGCACGGCCAGGGCGCGGTCATCGCCAGCGCTCGACAGCTCGGTGATGGCTGTCTGGACTTTGTCGACGTCTTCATGGGCGAGATTGGCGAGCGACTCTTCGAACGTGGCTGCGTTGGCCGACGTGCCCAACAGCATCAGAGTCGTCAGCGCCAGCATCGCGGACAATCGGATCCAAAAGGAAGAAGGTACAGGTTTCACCGGGAACGACATGAGGGACTCGCACTCGTGAGAATGCCTCCGCGCGGCGACGACTCTCGAGCATCGGCAGACGGAGGCACTGTTCGCTGCTTCGAGATCCTGGCGTCGACGTATGTCGTCCGGGGATCTCTTTTGTCTGTGGGAAGGGTCGCGCCCGGTCCGTGCGCGCTGGTGTTCCGCTGCGGCGACCGGGCACGACGTGGGGGTCACTTGAACTTGGCTTCGGTGCAGTTTCCGCAGACCCAGGGGTAGGTCCAGTCAGCAACCTTCTTGGCGCTTTCGGGCACGTACTTGCTCCACGGCTCGGCGCGGACTGGGCCTTCGGTCTTCCAGACGATCTGGAACTGGCCATCGGCCTTGATCTCGCCGATGTACACCGGCTTGTGCAGGTGGTGGTTCTTCTCGTCCATCTTGATGTCGAAGCCAGCCGGGCCCTTGAAGGTCTGTCCGGCGACGGCCTGGCGGACCGCGTCGACGTTGGTGGTACCGGCCTGCTCCGCGGCCTGGGCCCACATGTGAATGCCGATGTAGGTCGCTTCCATCGGGTCGTTCGTCACGCGCTTGTCGGCGTCGGGCAACTTGTTCTCCTTGGCGTACTTCATCCACATGTCGATGAAGCCCTTGTTGACGGGATTTTCGATCGACTCGAAGTAGTTCCAAGCCGCCAAGTGACCGACGAGCGGTTTGGCGTCGATACCGCGCAGCTCTTCTTCACCGACGGAGAAGGCGACGACCGGAATGTCCTCAGCCTTGAGGCCCTGGTTTGCCAGTTCCTTGTAGAAGGGCACGTTCGAGTCGCCGTTGATGGTCGAAACCACGGCGGTCGGCGTCCCTGCCGCGAACTTCTTGATGTCCGCGACGATGGTCTGGTAGTCGCTGTGCCCGAACGGAGTGTACTGCTCCATGATGTTCGACTCGGGCACGCCGCTGTCCTTGAGGAAGTAGCGCAGGATCTTGTTGGTCGTTCGGGGATAGACGTAGTCCGTACCGAGCAGAACCCACTTCTTGGCTCCGCCGCCTTCCTTGCTCATCAAGTACTCGACGGCAGGGATCGCTTGCTGGTTGGGCGCAGCACCCGTGTAGAAGACGTTGTAGGACGACTCTTCGCCTTCGTACTGGACGGGGTAGAACAACAGACCATTCAGCTCTTCGAAGACGGGCAGTACGCTCTTGCGCGACACCGACGTCCAGCAGCCGAACGTGACGGCGACGCCTTCTTTCTGGATGAGCTCGCGCGCCTTTTCGGCGAATAGCGGCCAGTCCGATGCGGGGTCGACGACGACCGGCTCCAGCTTGCGCCCGAGCACACCGCCCTTGTCGTTGATCTCCTTGATCGTCATCAACGCGACGTCCTTCAAAGAGGTCTCGCTGATGGCCATCGTGCCCGAAAGAGAATGCAGGATGCCGACCTTGATGGGGCCACTCTCGCTGGGGGCGGCGGCAGCCTTGCCGGCCGCTGGGGTATCCGTGGTCGCTTGAGCTGCCTTCTCCGGCTTCTCTGCACCGACCTCGGGCTTGGCCTTGTCCTTCCCTTTACAGCCGGCCACTGCCGACGCAAGCAGCAGCCCGGTGGCAATCTTCATCCAACGCTTCATCTGATGATCTCCTGTGACTTTGGGTTGAGTGCTCGACTCTCAGGCCCTTGGCAGCCATGGCACGCCGTCGCGTTCTGGCCTTTTCCGACTCTGTTTCGGTTCTGTTTGCTCGTGCCCCATGAAGAGGTCCACGACTCGGTCCGTGAGAAGTGCCCGAGGAGTAGAACCGGCGATGGACCCATCTTCCTGGGTGTGAATCACCGGCCCAACCAACGGACGGCGACACGATGGGGGGGGCTGTGTTTCGGCTAGATGTCCATCGCGTTGACGCGGCGTGAAACACGAAAAGAATGAAACGCGACCGATTCAAGCAAACGATCGGTGGTCACCTGGCGCATTGCGTTGAACTCGTCGAGGTAGCTCCCAGCACCGTTTGCTCCGTTGCCGCCCAAAGCACTCTGGATACTGCTTTTTTCGGGTAATCCGAAGGAACTGGCGAGCCGCGCCGAGAGATCGCTCACCGACGAATGGCGTTGACGCCCAGAGTGACTACCCAACGGCCGGCGCGGGGCTCCAACCTATTGAGTACGCAGTGTTTCGTGATGAATCCTCGACGATACACACCGTAAACAATTGGCGCGACATCGTCTCACCGCGTCCGACGGCCTCCCACCTACACCTCGAGCAGTCGGAAATGACGCACTGAACAACTCAACAAGCGGTGACAATAATGAAGACACGGGATTGCTTAATCTACTCATTCGTGGTCAGCGGGCTGGGGTTGCTGGCGCCTTCCGTCGCGTTGGCGCAAGACGACGTGGCTCCTGCCCCGCCCCCTGAAGCACCGGCCGAGCCCGCGGCCGAGCCAGCTCCAGAAGCTGCGCCAGCCGAGGCACCCGTTGCCGAGGCGCCTCCGATGGAGGAACCGGCAGCCGAACCCGCTCCGATGCCCGAGCCGGAAATGTCCGCCGAGGAAATGCCTGCAGCGGAAGAGCCTCCTGCAGAAGAGGCGCCCGCCGAGGAGTCGGCGTTCACGGTTACGACGGGTATTGGTTTCCGTGCCGCTCTGCGCGCGCAATCCTCCACCAACCCGGAGAAGCTCGGTGACTTGGCGTTCGACGAGCTGAACGCGGAGCCGCGATTCAGCGGCAAGGTCACGGACGTCGTCGGTTGGACAGCGAACTTCACGGCGCTCGGTGAAGCCGGCACGGCAAACGGGGGCGCCCCGTTGGCCTTCGAGCTTCAGTCCATGGATTTGGTGGGTCAGCTCGACTTCGCCGACCCGTTCCACATCTGGGTTGGTCGCATGCTGACACCGTCGGACCGCTCGAACTTCAGCGGTGCGTGGTTCATGAGCCCCTGGAACTATCCGGGGGTGTACTTTGCGTCCGGGTCGTACGTGGGCCCACGAGGTACCGAGGACATCGGCCGCGACACGGGCGTGGTCATCTGGGGCAACGATTCGGCGGGCAAGTTCAAATACTACGCGGGTGCGATGGACTTGGACGACGCTGCCGACAAGCCTCTGTACGCCGCCCGCGTGTCCTACGACTTCATCGGCTCGGAACCGGGATTCTACGGGAGCAGCACGTTCTACGGCGCGCAGGACGTCCTGGCCCTCGGTGCGGCAGTTCGGTACCAGCAGGACTACCAGGCCGCGGACAACGACCTGACGGAGTTCAATGCGGACCTGCTCGCAGAGTTCAACAGCGGCGCCGGCACGTTCACGGGTGAGTTCGCGTACTACTACTTCGATGGCGACACGCAACCCATGGACAGCCATCTGTTCGCCGTGTTGAGCTTCGCGACGGCCGAGCCGCTTGGGCTGGGGAAGATACAGCCCGTCCTCCGCTATCAGATGGCACGCAACGACGATACGGACGAGAAGCTGTCGCAGATCGAAGTCATGGTGAACTACGTCATGAAGGATTACTTCGCCAAACTCATGGTTGGATTCGTCCACAGCCAGGCCGACGGTTTCCTGGTGGATGACGACGACGACCCAATGACAGCGGCGGTTGCGACCGATCTGAAGTCCAACATGCTGCAGCTCGGCTTCCAGATCCAGCAGTAACCAGGCGGCGATAGTGCTGCGGTGTGGCGGCGTCTGCGATGCCGTTGCCTCGCGTGTCACCGAGACGGTGGTAGCCCCAAGGTGGGTGGGGTTGCTACCGTCGACACATCTCTCCCAACCGCGCGGGAGCTTCGGCCAGCCGAACTCGCGCGTTCGGTGCCAGAGGTTTGCGCCGCCGGGCGCCATGGCGTTTCATCGCCGCCATGGGAGTATTGCAGGCGCAGGTCGTCCACTCGCGACAGAGCGAGCTCGGAGAAGGAAGTCTCTGGGACGTCGAATCGCAGCGCTTGTACTGGGTCGACATCTACCAGAACCGGGTGATGATCTTCGACCCGACAACAGGGAACAACGTCGAATACGACGTCGGTCAGAGTGTCGGAACGGTCGTGCTCAGCCGAGGTTCTCGACTGCTGCTGGGCGTGCGCGAGGGGATAGCGGCGTTCGATCCACGAAGCGCGGGGGTCGAGGTACTTCATCGACCCGAGCCCGATTCGCCTGGCAATCGCCTCAACGATGGCAAATGTGATCCGGCGGGGCGATTCGTCGTGGGCAGCATGGTCGAAGAGGGGCCTCCCGGAGGAGCTGCGCTGTACAGCATGGATGCGGCACGTCGAGTGAGTCGGATCCTGAGTGGGGTGACGATTTCCAATGGGTTGGTGTGGTCTGCTGACGCAGCAACCATGTATTACATCGATACTCCCACACGGCTCGTCGAACGGTTCGACTACGAGCTGTCGACCGGTGCGCTGAGCAATCGCCGCGCGGTGACGGCATTCGACGAGAGCGAAGGATCGCCCGACGGCATGACCATCGACTTCGAAGGGGCGTTGTGGATCGCGATGTGGGGTGGCTCGGGCGTTTGGCGAGTGGAGCCAGACAGCGGGGAGCGGCAGCTCGCTGTATCGGTCGCCGCAACGAACGTCACTTCTTGCGCATTTGGGGGCCGCGATCTGGATGAGCTCTACATCACGACGGCGCGGATTGGCCTCGAGCAGGCGGTGCTCGCGAGGCAGCCAGACAGCGGCTCGCTGTTCAAGGTGAAGTTGGCGGCGAGGGGCGTGCCCGCGCCTCGTTTCGCTGGAAAACTCTAGCGGCGTCCGCCCTGTCGAGGCGCTCTCGACGCTCTCGACGCTCTCGACGCTCTTGGGTGACTACCGCGATGCCGGGCGCAACGATTGCGTTACACAGCGTCCGCTCATCTCGCATCGCGGATCTTCCTCCTCGGACCCCCTGTGTTATCGTGAAGCCTTGACCGCTGTCCCGCCATCGCCCAGCGCCGCCCCGCGTTCGTCGTCGCGACCGCTGCCACGCATCGTGCTCGGACAGGAGTCCCTCATGGATTCGACGAGTTCATCGCTGGACCCGCTCGACCATCGGCTCTACGTCGTCACTGATCGGGCGGCGTACGTCGGTATCATTGCCCACGCCGCGTTCATCCCCATGTTTGCCTACGTCGGCGTGTGGCCGCTCGCCGCGGTGAACGTAGCAAGTGTTGTCGCGTGGGTGACAGCGTTCCGAATGAACCGGAAGCGCCATCAGGTTGCGGCCGTCGTGATCCTGGCGATCGAGGTCGTCGTACACGGCGTGCTGGCGGTAGCAGTGCTCGGTAAGGGTAGCGGATTTCACTACTACCTGCTGCCGCTGCTCGCGTACATCGCGCTCAACCAGCGGCTTTCGCAGCGTGTCGTGCTGGGGGCGCTGGCCGCCGTGACGGCGATCTTCATCGGTCTGGACTTCGCTCCTGAAACCGTTCGGAGTCTGGGCCCGGCTTTCGACGTCCTATTTCGCGCGACGAATCTGGTCATCCCGACGATCACTTTGAGCGTCATTTGCTACGTGTATCGCCGCGAATCCGTCTCCACCGAGGGGCGTCTGCAGCGACTGGCCAGTCGCGATGCGCTGACCGGGCTGCTCAACCGACGTGCCATGCGCGAGCGCCTCGAAGAGGAGGAACACCGCATCGAAAGGGAGGGCGGGGTACTGTCCGTCGTGTTGGCAGACATAGACCTATTCAAACGGGTCAACGACACCTACGGCCACGAACGTGGGGACGACGTGTTGGTGGAGACGGCACGCATCATGAGCGCTGGGCTCAGGCAGCACGACGTGGTTGCTCGGTGGGGCGGCGAGGAGTTTTTGGTGATGCTGCCTTCCACCGCGATGACCGGTGCCTCGACGGTGATGGAGCGCCTGCGTGAGGCCATCGCGTCGCACGACTTTGGTTTGGGCCAGGGCGCGAAGAAGATCACCATGACCTTCGGCGTGGCAACATTGCGCGAAGGCTCGACCATCGTCGATTGCATCCGCTTGGCGGACGAGGCGCTGTACCGCGGCAAGACCGGAGGTCGAAACCGTGTCGTCTGCGCCGGGTAAACGAGGTCGTCATTGCCAGTGGCGCGCCATCGAAGTCTTCATCGGTGGCTCAGGCTAGTCGCGGAGTCGTGACGGGACGCATCGCGGTTGCGAGCGAGGTCCATTTCACAGGACCGGCAGTCGTCTGGGCGCCACGACAGTGGGTTCGGCTTTCATGTGTCGTGGACGGCGACGTGGGCTCGGGTCGGGCCGAATGTCTGGCGAGCGTTCGAGCCACGCCCGTCTGACGTCCAGATCCAGCAAGTGCGTGGGGCGAACGTTCGTCAGGGCATTGGCCATGATGCTGCGCACGTCGGGCTGCTCCGCTTCGAGCTGTTCCAGGAGTCGAGCCACGCGCTCCCGCTTCAAGCCAGTTTGGGAGCCGCAGAGGTTGCACGGCAGAATGGGGAACTGCATCAGCTCGGAGTAGTCGACGAGCCAGCGTTCTGCGCAATCGATGAGTGGCCGAATCACCTGCAAACCGCCGTCGTCAGTCGTGTAGACGGCCGGCATGGCTTGGAGCTTGCCCGAATAGAAGAGATTCATCAGGAACGTTTCCAGCGCGTCGTCGCGGTGATGCCCCAGGGCCAGCTTGTTGAACCCGCGCCGCGCCAACGCACTGTACAAGACGCCCCGGCGCAGGCGGGAACACAGTGAGCAGTAGGTCGCTCCCGGTTCCAAGCGACTCGTTACGACGGAATAGGTGTCTTCGGAGAGGATCTCGAAGGCATCTCCGCGTGCCTCGAGCCAGTCTTGAAGCGGTTTGCCGTCGTAGCCGGGCTGGCGCTGATCGAGGTGCAGCCCGAGCAGCTCCACGTCGAAGGGCAACGTTCGAACGAAACGGTGCAGCAAACAGAACAGGGCGTAGCTGTCCTTGCCGCCGCTGAGCCCCACGCCGATCCTGTCGCCCGCTTCGATGAGCGCGTGCTTCTCGCAGGTCTTCTTCAGCGTGCGAAACAGAGTCTTCTCGATGCTGTTGCCCGTCACGCAGCCGGCCATACTACAGAGTCCGTGCTCGCGCGCCCCCGATTCTCGCTAGCGCTGCCTCGACGTTTGCGAGACGGCCCCGCAGTAGGTTCGTGCCGTCCGTGCTGATGAGCGAGCCCGTTCGAGGCGGCGGAGCAGAACGCGCGCACTTCTGCACACATCCTGCGCGTTACCCTCGACGCACCTGCCCCGATCGTGGCGCGCGTCCGTCACGGCGGGCGTCCCATCAGAGGGCGTCGTATCGGGCGGCACGTTCGCTGTTCACGTCGTGGTCGACAAACTCCGGCAGCTTTGGGCTCATGCCGTCGAAGGACGGCACCCGTTCTGCTTGTGGGGATCGTCGAATGCGCGGATACTGCGCGCATGCGGAGTCGTTTTGTGTTGGCGTTCCACCGATCACCCGTGCCCACCCCCGATCGGAGGCGCCCCGTCAAACGAGGGAGCCTCGCGGCCGCGCGCCAGCGCAGCGCGGTCGTTGCCGCTGGGTGCGTACTGGGGCTCGTAGACGTCAGCGTGGCGCGCGCTGACACGCTCGCCGACGGCGTGAGTGAACAGCTCGACATCGACGATGAGTTCATCGTCGGCGTATCTCAACCGACGGCGGTGGCGTTTCTGCCCGATGGGCGAGTCCTAGTTGCCGAGCGCACCGGCGACCTCGTCTTGAGGACAGCCGACGGCACCATGACGACGGCCGGATCGTTTGACGTCAACTCGCAGGCGGGGGAGCAGGGGTTGCTCAACGTGTTGCCCCATCCGGATTTCGAGAACAACCACCTGCTGTTCTTCTACTACTCCGCCGGAGCGGGCATCGGTGGGAGCAACGATCAGCGACACCGTGTGGTGACCATCGAGCTCGGTGACGACAATCTGCTGGACATGAGCACCGAAACCGTCCTCGTCACGGACCTCAAAGGGCCGGCGAATCACAACGGTGGAGGCATCACGATCTTCGATGACTACCTCTTCATCGGCACCGGTGACACGGGGAACAACTCGAACTCGCCACCGGGGCAGAACATCCGAAACTACTACCCTACGTGCTTTACCAACGCGCAGGGCAAGGTGCTTCGCGTGCATCTCGACGGTTCGATTCCGTCGGATAACCCGTTGGTGGGCAAGACGGTCACTGCCTGTGGTGATAGCCCCGGAGTCGTCCCGTCGACGACCTCGACGGAGCCGCGCGAAGAAGTCTTCGCCTGGGGGTTCCGCAACGCGTTCCGAGTCTGGGCTGATCCCATGACCGGTAACGTGTGGGTGGGCAACGTCGGCGAGATCACCTACGAGATGATCCAGGTGGTGCCGCCGAGCGGCGCGTTGCACTTTGGTTGGCCCTTTCGAGAAGGCAACGAAGGGCTGGGGGTCGACGAGTGTCAGAACTTCGAACCGAACGTCGGTGATTGCGCACCGGCCGCGTACCGTTGTGAGCAGAGCGATGGCGCCAATGGCAATGCTCCTCCCGACAACCCGGACGTTCCCAACGACTGCGACTCCATCACCGGCGGCTTGATCCTCAACGGTTGTCAGTGGCCCACGCAGCTCGAAGGTCGCTACGTGTTCGGGGACTACCAGAGCCAGCGAGTCTGGACGCTGCCCATCAACGCCGAGCGCAACGACGTGATCGGCGAGCGAGAAGACCTGATGACGATGAATGGCGGCCCCGTTCACTTCGCGGAATACGATGGATCACTGTACGTCGTTGCCCATTCGGGCAACGGCCACGTGACGCGCATCTCCCCCAAGAACCCAGAGGCGAGCTGCGACGGACCATCGACTCCAGCACCGGACGGTGGGATGATGTCTGCTGGAGGAGCGTCAGGCACCCCCGATGGCGGCCCGGCTGGGCCGTCCCCCTCAAACCCTGGAGCTGGAGGCAGTGGCGGAGTAGGCGACGACGAAGACCCCGCGGATGCGAGCCCGTCGAGCGGGACGGACGACGCGGACGATGCCGCACCTGGCCCCGACGGGACGGACGAACCCGCTGCCAGCGACGACTCAGACGGTTCGGATGATGCCGAGCCCAGCGACGACTCCAGCAGCAGCGATGACGAGGCGTCCGACGACACCTCGGACGACTCGTCCGACGATGACCCAGCGGGCACCGACGACGGCGTGGACGGGGGGGTTCGCTCCGACTCCAGCGACGACGACGGCGGCTGCGGTTGTCGGGTTGGGGGCATGTCCGGTGGGAATGGCGGCTGGTGGATGGCACTGGCGGCCGTTGGGCTGCTCGCAGCTCGCAAACGACGCCGCTGAATCGGCACTCGACTGAGAGAGTCCGTGCAGCGCCAGACGCTAACCGCCGTCGCCGTTCTGGCAGCGGCGCTCACTTGGGCAGCCAGCGCGCCGGCAGTGCTGCAACTGTCGGTGCGAGTGGTGGCCAGCTACCCCCACGATCCGATGGCGTTCACTCAAGGCCTGATCCACCACTGTGGTCAGTTCTACGAAAGCACGGGGCTCGCTGGCGAATCGTCACTGAGGCGCGTCGAGCTGCTGACTGGCAGAGTGTTGGAGGCTCACGTGTTGCCCGCGGAGCAGTTCGGTGAAGGGCTGGCTCGCGTGGGGGAACGACTGGTGCAATTGACGTGGAAGGACGGCATCGCCCATCAGTACGCGGTGGAGTCTCTGGAGCCGTTGGGGGTCTGGACCTACGACGGCGAAGGGTGGGGGCTGTGCTTCGACGGCCAACGGCTGGTGATGAGCGATGGCGGCCCGCGCTTGCTGTTTCGCGATCCTGATACCTTCGAGGAGCTGGGCAGGGTGTCCGTGACGTCGGATGGGGCGCCCGTGTTTCGGATCAACGAACTCGAGTGTGTGGGGGATCTGGTTTACGCCAACGTGTGGCAAACGGAGGAACTCGTCGTCATCGACCCGGCGACGGGCGATGTCGTGGCCGAGATCGACGCGTCCGGACTGCTCGACGACGATGCCGCAATGCAGGCGGACGTGCTCAATGGCATCGCTTTCGATCGGGGCCGCAACCGCTTCTTCCTGACTGGTAAGTTGTGGCCGAAGGTGTTCGAGGTGCGCTTCGTGGATGCCGACGGGCGGCAACCCCTGTCGGTGCCCGTCGCTGATGCCGCCGCGGAGCAGGACCACTGCGCGGCGAACGAGGCGATCGTGGATGATGCCCGCGCGCCCATCGGAGAGGAAGCGGGGCCTGCTGCTCCCACCGGGCGCCAGCCCGAGAAGCACCCGGGGTGCCGGTGCGAGGTTGCGTCGAGGCAACGCGCCGGAGGGCTTGGAGTTTGGTTTGCGCTGGTGCTGCTCGGGTATTGGCGCCGACGTTCGCAGTACGCCTGACGCAACCAAGCTGATCTGCTCGATCAATTCCGATACAGCCGCGTCGCCCACGTTTGGAGGGAGGGAGTCACTTTTGCAGCTGGCAACTCAGTACTTCGTTCTTTGCCTCCTTGCAGTAGTACCGGTCGGTGTGCCCGCAGCCGGTCGTCGCAAAGAGCATGGGAGACGGCTCTTCCGTGCTGATCTCTTCCATCTTGCAGTTGTACTTCGCCGCGTGGTGCCGGATTGACAGGATGCGACCGGACCGGCACTTGGCGACGATGCAATAGAACGTCTCTTCGTGGCCGCAACCTTCCGTTCGGTACTTGGCGTAGCCGTCGCTGGGGAGGTCCTCCACGCTGACGTCACCCGAATCGCAGTGGTGAAAGTTAGCGTGCTTCTCCTTGAGCGCGACGTTGGAAAGACATGCGGTCGTCAGTAGCGCTCCTAGCACCGCGCTGAGCACGCCGCTGCGACCGCAGCGCGACGCAGGCAGCGAACTGGGTTGAGGGTGGCGCGTGACCGGGGTGATAGATACGGGGACCGCGTCGGACTCCGTGAGGCGGGTCGGTTGGGGGGATGTGGCGGTCTCGTGGCGAGCGCCCGCTGCGTTGAGTTGCTCCGTCGTCATGGTTCCCTCGAAGTGTGAGCGCGGCCTGAAGCGACGCGCGCCTCGAGCCAACCCGGCTGATCATAGACCAGGACGATTCGCGGGGGACCAGTTTGAAGCGGCGCTCGTGTTGGGCAATGAGCCGACGGCCCCGCGTCGTTGCCGGGTCACCCAGTTCCTCGCGCACGGACGGGTAGTGTTGCGGGCGCGCCGACGGCTCTGGTTGTGGAGCTTCGGGGCGAGCGGCAAGACCGGACCGGCGATCCCTCGGGGGAACGCTTTCAACCCACTGTTCGGTCGTGTTGGGCTCGTCGAACATGCTCAAAGGGCGCGAGCCGGGAGCTTTCCTGATGCCGCGAGTGTGCCCGATCGACGGCGAGTGTCCTGTATGATTGCCTCCGCAGGGCGAACATGAGCGAGTCGAAGTTGGAGCAAGCACGGTGGCGTACGAGAAACTGAGTCTCGAGGGACGGGTGGCGGTGGTCGTCGGGGGCACCTCCGGCATCGGCCGAGCGATCGCGCTGGGGATGGCCCAGCACGGTGCTGACGTCGTTGCTTCATCTCGACGGGCCGCGCAGGTGGAGGACGTCGCCCGGGCGATCGAGGCGGAGGGGCGACGCACCGCTCGGCTGCCAAGTGATGTGACGGACCGGTCGTCGTTACGACGTTTGCTCGACCAGAGCGTTGCGACCCTGGGCGGTGTGGACATCCTCGTCAACTGTGCGGGCATCACCAAGCGTTCCCCGACGTTGGACGTCAGCGAAGCAGACTGGAACTCCATCATCGACTGCAACCTGACGGGCACGCTGCGCGCCTGTCAGGTGTTCGGCGGGCACATGATCCAGCGAGGCTACGGGCGCATCGTGAACATCGGATCGCTCACGACGTACGTCGGCTTTCACGAAGTAGCGGCCTACGGCGCGAGCAAAGCGGCCGTGGGCTCGCTGACCAAGACTTTGGCCGTCGAGTGGGCGCGCCACGGTGTCAACGTCAATGGGATTGCGCCTGGGGTGTTTCGGACCGATCTGAACAAGGCATTGCTCGATGGGTCCGCACGTGGGCGTGAACTGTTGGCCCGCACGCCCATCGGGCGATTCGGGCACGTAGACGAACTCGTGGGCGCGGCGATCTTCTTGGCGAGTGAGGCAGCGAGCTTCGTCAACGGAGAAATCATTGCCGTCGACGGCGGGTTCTTGGCCAGTGGCGTCAATCAGTGAGCAAGCCGTTCATTTCACGGCGGCTTCCTGCTGGAAACGAAAGTGACTCGTCGGCTGTACCACTGCCGTTCGATTGACGTCGGCATCGCTGCCACTGTACCGGGCCCCGCCAAAGGGGCTCTGGGGCGTCAATCCTGAATGACTTTGAGTCCTGGTCGGGAAATGGCGAAGGGATCCTCGACGCGCGACCCGGCGATGTAGAGAAATTTCAGGCTCTTCAGCGGTTTGAGTGGGGAGATGTCTTTCACATCGGTTCGCTGCAAGCTCAGCCGCTCCAACTTGGTCAGTCCCGCCAATGGAGTGACGTCGCTGACCTTGGTGTTGTCCAACTGCAGCTCCGTCAGTGACGTCAGGCCAGCAAGGGGGGATACGTCGGTGACCATCGTGTAGCCGAGATCCAGCCGGTCCAGCTTCTTGAGACCTTCGAGCGGTGAGAGGTCTTCGACGCGGTTCATCGAGATACGCAGTGACTCGAGATTGGTCAGCTTGGCCAACGCCGAGATGTCCTTGAGCTTGCCCGAACCGAGAAACAGGTCCTTGACACTGGTCAGGTGGGGGAAGATGCAGGGGTCGAGATAGTCCACTCGGCTTTTCGGATCACGCGCTAGGTTTACGGACCTGACCTTCCGCAGCTCGGCGACTTTGATGTCGCCCTCTGGCTTCTGCAGCTTTCGGCGAACCTCCTCTTCCAACCCTTGGTCGTGGAAGTCGGCCTTGGCCCCCGGTTTGCATTCGATGCCCGCGGCGGGGTCTGCCACTTCTTCCTCTTTGGCCTCCTCTTTCGCCGGCGCCGCAGTCGCGACGGGCAGTGTCGAGGAGGTAGCGGAGACCGTGGCTGGGTTGGAAGTCGTGGTGGCCGCAGCCTGGGGCTTCTCTTCCTCACAGCCGAACGAGACGGCGCAGAGTGTCAGAGCAAGCAGCGAAACCGGGCGGAAATTACGCATCGTAGGGTCCTCCTCCGTGGAATGGCCCGGTTCTACGGGGCCGCCGGTGGGCAAATCCAGGGCTGCGACACCTGAGGGCGCGCGGGCGACCCGGCCGAGGATGTTTCAGGCGATTGTGTAAGCGACACGGCCGTTTGCGCCCCGGACCCGGCTCGGGATTGGCACCTTTGAGATTGACACTGCTGCCCCGTCCTTCACAATCGCAATTTGTATCCTTTTCCTATGGGAACAGTCGGGTTTCTTCCGGGTCACCAGGACCCGACATCGGAGTGCCGTGAGCGCTGATGGGTGGCTTGCAGCCGCGACCGTCGTGGTCGTCTTTTCCCTGCTCGCGTCGGGACGCTGGCCCGCGTACATCGTGCTGCTGGGCGGTTTGACCCTGTTGCTCGTCGCGGGCGTGGTTTCCCCGGCGGCGGCGTTGTCCGGGTTTTCCAACCCCGGGCTCGTCACGGTCGCCGTCTTGTTCATCGTCGCTGCGGGGCTGAGACAAACGGGTACGTTGGCCTACTTTCTTCGTCGAGCGCTGGGTCGGCCCCGCTCGGTGCGCCGGGCGCAAGCGCGTATGGCCGGGCCGGTCGTCGTCGGCAGCGCGTTTTTGAACAACACGCCACTGGTTACCATGCTGCTTCCGGTGATCCAGGATTGGTGCCGGATCGCGCGCGTGCCGCCCTCCAAGGTCCTGTTGCCGCTCAGCTACCTGGCGATTCTCGGCGGTATCACGACGCTGGTCGGGACGAGCACGAACCTCGTCGTCGATGGCCTGTTGGTCGCGCGCGGTCAGCCGAGTCTCGGCATGTTTGGTGTGACGGCGGTGGGGCTGCCCTGCGCTGTCGCCGGGATGCTGTACTTGCTGTTGTTCGGGCATCGACTGTTGCCAGATCGCAGCACGCCAGTGCCCGAGACGGACACCCCTCGCGAGTATACGCTCGAGGTCGGCGTGCGCGCCGCCGGTCAGCTCGATGGCAAACCCGCCGAAGTGACGGGACTACTTCACGTTCCGGGGCTCAACCTACTCGAGCTTCGGCGTCGCGATGGCGCCGTGATCGACGAGCCCGGCGGCGACCGAGTGCTCACGGGTGGAGATCAGCTCGTGTTCAGCGGCGTTCTCGACGGTATCCTCGACGTGCTCAGGACGCCGGGGCTATCGGCGGCGGCCGCACAACTCGACAAGCTCGACGGGCATGCCGCGGATCGTTGTTATGTCGAAGCCGTCGTGTCTCGAACCAGCCCGTTGTTGGCGCGGACCGTGAAGGAGGTCCGCTTCTTCCAGATGTACCAGGCTGTTGTCCTCGCGGTGGCTCGCAACGGACAGCGTCTGCGGGTACCCCTGGACGAGGTCGATTTTCGCCCCGGCGACGCGTTGTTCTTGGAGGCGAACCGGGACTTCGTGGAGAAGCGACGCAACAGCGGCGACTTTGCCCTGCTGAGTCGCATCGACGGTGAGGGACCAGCGACGAGTGCCCAAGCGCCGATCGCGGCTTTGATTCTGGCATTGATGGTCGTTTCGGTCGGGTTTGGCTGGCTGCCGATGTTGACGGCTGCGGCGTTGGCGGCGGCAGCGATGTTGATCACTCGTTGCTGTTCGGAAGAAACAGCGCGCACGAGCGTCGACTGGTCACTCGTCTTGGCCATCGGCGCTGCGTTTGGTCTGGGGCGTGCCCTCGAGGACACCGGTGTGGCTTCCACCATTTCTGGTGCGCTGCTCGCGTGCGCCGGGGACGATGCACTGCTGGCGTTGGCCGTGGTCTACGGCACGACCAGCCTACTCACCGAATTCGTGACGAACAACGCCGCAGCGGTCATCGTGTTTCCCATTGCGTTCGGCACCGCCCAACAGTTGGGAGTCAGCCACGTGCCGTTCGTCGTCGCGGTGATGATCGCCGCGTCGGCCAGCTTTGTCACGCCCATCGGTTATCAGACGAATCTGATGGTCTACGGTCCAGGGGGCTACCGTTTCTCGGATTTCGTGCGAGTCGGCGTTCCGCTTGCCGTGATGCTGTGGGTGATCACCGTTCTGCTCGCGCCTCAGGTATACGGCTTCTGAACGAGAGTTCGCGATTCACGAACCTTCAGTCGATGTAACAGAGAATGGAGTCGAAGAAAGACGACCCTCGTGCTCGCCCAATCTGCGCCTCCTCCGTGAGACGTTGGTCGACGCGTCACCTGCTTGCCCGGCCAGGAACGCGGCGGCCGGGAAGCGGTTCGCAAAGAAGCTGCACTGGTCACGACTCGGGAGCGCGCGCTCATTCCGCGGGACCTGAACGCTGAGCCCAAAGGGCACAAAAAAAACAACGGCGGCTCGTCCGAGAACGCGCCGCCGTTGAACGCCACTCCTTCACCACGAGGGTGCCGGAAGGACTCTGTCGCCGGGGTCGGCACTCGATGCGCCGTGCCCCCGAGCGAGCTCGGGTACCCGAGGACTAGTCTCTTCCACCTCGCGGCAGAGAGTTGGCGTTACGTGGTTCACTCATCAGTGGGTACCTCCTCCGGCAGTGCCGGCGCCACGGGGCCGCGGATGCCCGACGGTCCTCGTCGTGGCGTTCCTCAGTTGGGCGGGCTGCAGGGTATTTCATGGAAATGGGTGCATGCTCGCGCAAGTTGTCGACCACAGACTCCCGAGGGACCGGACCATTCCGAGGCCAAAGCCGTCGCGGGCGACTCGACAAGCTTGAGTCAAACCCGCCTCAGGCGCAAGTGTCAGAGTTGGGCCGGACCCACCGGGGCGTCGCGATTGGCCCGTTGGGACGGGCCGAACCAAGCGGATACGAGCGCGGCCGGAACTGTATCGAACCGTGCCGGCGGTCGCTAGCGGACGCGATGTTTCGCGCCTGCTCGCTCGAGGATCCAACGAAAGTGCTGCTTCTCCACCGGTTGCACCGATAGGCGCATGCCTTTTCGGAGCAACATCATGCCGTCGAGTGCCGCGCTGTCGCGCAGCTCGGGGAGGCTGAGGAAGGTCGGGAACTCCTCCACGAACTCGACGTCGATCAACCACCACCTCGGGGCATCTTCGCTGCTCTTGGCGTCGAAGTACTTGCTTTTTGGATCGAACTGCGTCGGATCGGGGTAGGTCTTGCTGCACACACGCGCCAGCCCGGCGACGCCGGGAGGTGTTGCGTTCGAGTGATAGAACAGAACGAGGTCGCCCACAGCCATCTCGTTCTTCATGAAATTGCGAGCCCGATAGTTCCTCACCCCGTCCCACGGCGAGCGGCCCATCTTTCGTAGGTGGTCGATGGAAAAAACGTCGGGCTCGCTCTTCATCAGCCAATACTGCCTGGAGCGCGCCGTCTTTGATGCTGCCATTGCGGCAGCGTACCACCGTTACTTTGGTGCAGGGAGACCCAACGGCGAGGTACGGCAATCCAACCAGCGGATGGAAGAATGCCGACAATCCTTTCTCATCCGTGGGCGAGGGATGATGCCAAATGGCCGAGCACTGGCGAGCACGATTGTCGGGCAATTTCTCAAGCCCCCCTTGGTGAGGGCCCGAGAACCCGCCCTCGTTGCAGTCGCTTTCTCGATGCCATCCTCTGTTGCATCGAATGAACGTTCGCGAATCGCGAAACTCCCCGCGGGCACGAGCGCGTCGTGGCTGCGGCCAGTGACGCCGATGCTTTCAGGTTTCCGCCGCACACCGCTGGGGTCGCGGGTGCGGTTCAATCCAACGCGGGGTCCGCTCGGAGGGCGATCACGGCGAACAACTCTTCCGGGTCCGTCCAATGGTGCGCGTAGGTGAACCCTTGCGGTGCAGCCTCTTCGACGAAACTCTCGACGGTGAACTTGTAGGAGTATTCGGTGCAGATCGTTTCGCCCGAGTCGAACTCGAAGCTGTGGTCTCCGATGCGGACCGTCTGCGAGCTCAGGCTTTCGAGGTGCATCTCGATGCGGTGCTCCGCCGTATTGTAGAATGCATGGTGTCGGAACTGAGCGAGGTCGAAGTCGCTTCCCAGCTCCCGATTCATCCGTTGGAGCAGGTTGAGGTTGAACGCGGCAGTGACACCGCGCTCGTCGTTGTAGGCGCGCTCGAGTCGAGCGTGGTCTTTTCGCAGGTCGACTCCAACCACGACACCTCCGCCCTGCGGAAGGCAAAGGCGCCGGATGGTCGCCAGCAGGCGAGCTCTCGCGGCGGGCCCGAAGTTTCCGATGGTGGATCCTGGAAACCAGACGTGCTTGGAGCGAGCATCGAGTGTGGCTCTCGGTAGCTTCAGTTCACCCGTGAAATCGGCGCACACCGGCAACACGCGCAGACGTCCAAAGCGCGCAGCGATCAACGAAGCGGCCCTCTGAACGTGGGTTCGTGCAATGTCGATCGGTACGTAGCTGTGAAGTGTCGTCGCGGCACGCAACAACAACCCCGACTTGCGGCTACTGCCGCTACCGAGCTCGATCAAGCTGGCACTCGGACCCAACCCCTCCGCGATGTCGCGGCCATGGGTCTGCAGGATCCATTCTTCGGTGCGCGTCGGATAGTACTCTGCAAGGGTGCAGATCTGGTCGAACAGCTCCGACCCGATACGGTCGTAGAAGTACATCGGCGAGATGGCCTTCGGATTCTTGCCCAGCCCGGCGAGTGCGTCGGCCAAGAAGTCTCCCTGGGGTGGGTGCAAATCGAGAAGGGGTGGCTCGTGGCCTGTCGTGAGCTCGGTCATCTTCGTTGCTTCGCATAGTGGACGCCGGCGACGCCTCGTGACGTACGACGAGACGACGCGGGCACGAGCTCGCACCGTCACGCCTCCACCGTCGTAGGCACCGTCATATGCGCCGCAATCGCTGTTGCGCAACCCGTTGCAGGAGTTTGGGGACAAATGGCCGGCGGGCACTCCCGGCAGGGAGCGCCACCGTGCCGCCGAACTCCGGGCTCGGGACGACGTGGGCGCTGTAATTCAGAATGAGCGGTCAGAGCACGTCATACAACGGTGACGTCGCGGGACGTCTCCTAAGTAGTTACATAAGTTTCGCCGCTCGCGTGGCTCGGTGCGGGAGGGCGGTGCTGGTCAGTGCGAGCCGCCTTTCATTCTGTCGCGAGCTTTCTCTGCAGCGACTAGTGCACTGAGGGCGTGAGCGGTCGTGTCCGCCTGAACGACTGGTCGTCTCGGCGATGCCAAGAAGGCACCGTGCAGGTTCGGCGCGAAGTATGCGGCGCTCGTGTGCTTCAATTGGTTGCCCCACAGGAACGTCTCGACTCGTCGACACAGATCGCGACTCGCGGGGTCGTCGAACTGACACAACCCCTCCAGAGCGCAGGCCGTCAACGCGACCTGGGGTACGCCGCTGTCGAGTTGCGGCAAGTCCACACAAGGGATGCCGCCATCGTACGGCGGATTGCTGCGCGCCGCCTCGACGAAACACCGGCGGATCCGCTCGGCCGTGTCGAGATCGGAGCGATCCAAGGCCGCCAGCAGAGTCCACGGGGCAAAGGCCGAACGATCCAGGTCGCGTCGACACGACTCCCACAGCGACGGCGGCGTCGATGCACCCAGGGCGAGCGCCACCTGGGCTGCGTGCCATGGCGTGATCCTCGCCGGGGCGACCTGTTCGACGCCGGCTGCCAACGCGTTTCTCGTGTTCAAGCCCGCCAGGGCTGCCAAAGCCAAAGTGCCCAGTGCGACGTGGGGGGCTGCTGTCCAGTATTGGGGCGAGCAGGCGTAGCGGGGTGCGATTTGGCGATCGAGCTCGGCGAGCTGATCGGTGAGCCACGTTCGATCCTGCTGCGCATCTCGCAACGCGCGCAGTGTCAACGCCCAGCGTCCGAAGTACATGTGTTCGTCGCGGGCGCTCACGACGCGACTCGGTGGATCCGCGCGGAGTCGTCCGTCACCCGTTGGGGCCGACGGCGAGTCGTGTCGGAGCGCAGAGCCCGTTCGCGCATCGAAGCGAAGCTGGAACGATCCGTTGCTCGAAGCGCAATGGGTGAGCCACTCGATGGCAGCGCGTTCGGGCGTGGTGGATTGCGTGCTCGGGGCCACGTGACGTGAGACTTCGAACAACTGAACACGGGCGTGTCGCGGAGACCCCGCGTTGCGCCACACGCCGCTCACGAAGCCCTCAGCGTCGACGTCGCTGTCGAAGATGGCTTCGGGGAGACTGAAACTGCTTCGAGTCTGGTCGCTGGTCACGACGCCCACACCGTGAGTCCCGAATTCCAAGTGCCGCGCGGCCTCGTCGATACTCAGCGTTCGACTGCGCGTGGCCAGGCTCAGCTGCACACGCAATTGGGATTGCGTTCGCAGGTGACGTGACACGGTGGGCTTGGCGCGAGCCAGATCCAGGGCGCGATGGAGACGGTCGAGCAGAGTTCGTCCGTGATTCGTCGCAATGCAGCACAAGGGGGCCTCAGCCGTCCTCACCGACAGCACGACGGTCGCGTCGGTTTGTGTCTCGTCCAGCGACGGCAGTTGCGCGCGAGTGTTCCGGGGATGTGTGAGTCCGGTGCGCAACAGCTCGTCGATTGCGGTGGTCTGCGCAGCCGTGAGTGGCTGCTCCAAACAACGCAGCACATCGGCCTCGGGCGTCAAGGTGTTCTCTCTCTCGTTCAAGACAGCAGCGACGTCGAGGGCGGCCGGCTTTGCCAGGCGCTCGACGTGCCGAAGCCCAGGGCATCGAGACCCGGCAAGATCTCTTCCTCGACGACGTCGATGACCACGGTGCGCAGCGCTGGCGTGTCGAGTACACCGAGAGCACGCGCTGACTCGGCGTGTTCGGCCGGGGCGTCACGTCCGGTGTGAAACTCGCTGTCGAAGTTCACGACGAACGCCGCAATGCGATCGGCGAGGCGCTGCTTCTGCGGCACCGAGAGCTCTTTTTCTCGCCAGACCATGTAGTACCAGCCGAGACGTGCGTGCCGTACTTCGTCGGCACACAGGGACCGAAACAGCGACTTGACCACCGGGTCTTTCGCTTGTCGCTTGCAGGCGTGTAGCAGCGCGGCGGCGAGCGTTTCGCCGACGGCGGCATACTTGAGCATGTGGAAGTCCAACTCGTCACGGTCGCCAAGTGTCGAGGCCAGCTCTGACAGCGTCCGGTGATCGACTCGCAACTCGTGCGGCTTTCCAGAGGCGAGCTGTGCCATCCGCAAACAGTACTCGCTGTGGCGCAGTTCGTCGGCGCTCACCGTGGTTGCCGCCGCAACGATGTCGATCGGCGCACCGGTCATCGCAAGTCCAGAGACGATCTGCCCGAACAGGCTGACGGCGGCGTATTCACCCTCCGCAAGCTTGAGCATGTTGTCCGCAAGCAAGGCGAGCGCGGCGTCTGGATATTGATCACGGCGAAACTCGTCCCACGCGATGGTGGCGGCTTTCAGCCCGCCGTGAAGCTTCCGCCGTAAGGCGTCTTCGTGCTCACGTGTCAGCGGTGTCTGGCTCAGCCGGCGCTGCACACGCCAGTAGTTGTCCTGATTCGTCGAGACAATCGTGTGGGCACGGGTGGGGGACAGTTCGCTCACTCGCAGTCCTTTCGAACTCAATTGACCGACTTTGCCCCACTGGCGAAGCCGTGAATCGCCAGCACGATGATCTCGGTTTCCTCGACGGGGAGCGACGGTGGCCCGGCGTCGCTCGCGCCGGCATCCGTCTCGCCAGCGTCGCCGTCGTTGCTCGGCGGCGAGGGATCGGTTGGTATCGGTCCGGCGTCGAACTCGATGGGCTCGATTGCGGCTGCATCTCGTCCGTTCGGTCCGAGCCCCGCGTCGGACGGCGGCGGTGGGTGCTCTGGCTGCTCAGCGGGCGGCGGCGGCGGGGGCTCCGCAGTCGCGGTGGGCGGCGTTGCCACCTCAGCCATGGGATCCGGGCCGAAGCCCGCGACCGCCAAGACGATCACTGGGCCGGCGGACGTGCTGGGTGGAATGACCATCGGGGCGACGGGAGGCGTGCCGAATGGGCTGTCGCGCCCCACGGAATCCGGGCTCGAATTCCTCGTGGCGCCGCACGCGGGCAGCACCGCGACACACATCCCCTGGAGCACGACCGACGGGACGATGCGAAAGCGGCGAGTCGGCTTGCTCATGACTATCCAGTCTAGATGGGCGAGCACGATTGTCGGGCGTTTTTTCGAACCCCGTTGGGTGGGGGTCCGAATATCGCTCCCGTTGCAGTCGTTTCTCGACCCCATTCTCTGGTGCATCTAGTCGGAGTCCTCGACTCGCGAGCTCCCATTGGAGTACCGAGTGGTTCGCCAACGCGCAAAACCGCCTCCAAAAGACGCGCCGAACCCTGTGCGGGCGTGTTGGGTAGCCACATACGGGGTGCCGCGCGGGGACGTCGGGTTCGGCGCTCAGTGCCGTAGGTCGTTGATTTGTCGTAGCAGTTCGCCTCGATTGTCTCTGCGTGGGTAGGTACGAGCAAGCAGCGCCGCTCGATGTGACACGCCCCCGGCGCTCAACGCGTATCGCGGGCCAGCCGAAAACCGCTGAATTGCCAACGATCGGCGGATCTGAAGAAGTTGCGATAGGTTGCGCGGATGTGCCCCAAGGGCGTCGCACAGCTCCCGCCGCGGAGGACCATTTGGTTGCTCATGAACTTCCCGTTGTACTCACCGAGTGCACCGGTCGCCGGGCGGTAACCCGGGTACGGCAGGTATGCGCTGGAAGTCCATTCCCAACAGTCGCCGAACAGCTGGTCCAGTGCTCCCGACGCGAGACTCGGTCGTGGGTGAACCTGGTGGGAGCGCAGGAAGTGACCGTCGACCTTTCGTCCGCTGGCGGCTACCTCCCACTCCTGTTCCGTGGGTAGGCGTTGTCCGGCCCAACGAGCAAACGCGTCTGCTTCGAATTGGCTGACGTGGCTGACTGGTTCGTGAGGCGCGAGCTCACGCTCGCCGCTGAGAGTGAACTGCCGAAATTCACCCGGTGCACCTCTCCAATACAACGGGGCGTTCCAGCCGAGCTGCTGGCACGTGGCGAAGCCCTCGTCGAGCCACAACTCCGGGCGTTGATAGCCGCGGTCGCGTACGAACTCGGTGAACTCGCCGTTGGTGACCAACCGGTTGGCGAGTTCGAAGCTAGCGACGTGATAGGTGTGCCGCGGGCCTTCGTTGTCGAACGCAAATGCCTGGCCAGCGTGCCCGATCTGGTGCAGACCGGAGTCGAAGCGTGTGTACGTGACCGGCGTGAGCGTACCCGTTGGGCTGGTGCCGTCGTCGGGGGCGTAGCAAGGATTGATCGCGTTGCGGGAGAACAGGTGCTTGATGTCCGTCAGCAGCAGCTCCTGATGTTGCTGCTCGTGGTGCGTGCCCAACAGCACTCGGCTGAGCACTCGCTGCGCGTCAGCCGCAGGCCATTGGTCGAGGCGATCGACCAGCGTTCGGACACGCTGCTCGACAATCTGGCGATACCGTTGCACCTCGTCGAGGCTTGGGCGTGTCAGCAGACCACGCTCACGTCGCAGGTGGCGTTCTCCGACGTGGGTGTAGTACGAGTTGAACAACACCTTGAACGCGGGGTCGACCTCCACGTAACCCGGTTCGAATGCTGCGAGCACGAAGACGTCGAAGAACCACGTCGTGTGCGCCAAGTGCCACTTTGCGGGGCTGCAGTCGGGCATTGACTGTGCTTCGAAGTCTGCCGGTTGCAGGGGCGAAACGATTCGCTCGGTTTCCGCTCGGACGTGCTCGAAGCGCTCCGCGATTGCCTCGATCGTCAACCCGCCCTCCGCACGTTCCTTTTGCATCGGCAACAGAAGTCGCGCCAATTCGCCGATACGTCAAGGGGCGAACCGGCCCAGCCGTCCATGCCCGTGAGCCTCGGGCGATGTCGACGTCCTCCTCACGTCCCCAACCCGACGGCCAAGCGTCAGGTCCGTTCCCGTAGCGGCTGCGCTGATGCTCGGCCACAGCCTCGACGGGGATCCTGGGCGAGCGCGTCGTGTGTGACTTGGGGGAACGGATGCCGCTCGGGAAGGCCGATCAGTCGCGATACCTCCGACCAAGGGATCGCTGACGTGTTCTTCATCAGCTTCGTTCAGGGCGGCTCGATGATCATCGCCGCCGCGCTCCTGCTGCACGACGACTGGCTCTTGTTCGTGGTGGAGGCGACGCTCGTGCCTGCGTTGCGGCTGGTGGTCCCACGCTCACTCGGGCGCGACGGCATCCAGTGCAAAACAGTAGAATGCGCCATACCCACCGCCGCCACCAACGCTGTAGTCGTCCGGCGCTGCGCCGGCGCCGAGGCCGATGTTGACGCTCGGCTCACAGCCGTTGACCGTGTGATCTTGGATCCATTCGCGACCGTTGCTCGACGATCTGGGCCACGAGTGCCCGACCGGCACGATGCCGCGGGAGCGACCCCCGCCGCCGCTGTTGGCCGCGTCCATGATACTGACGGTATTGCTCGTCCAATCACGACAGGTGGCGATCTCGCCGCCGTTGCCGTCGTCGTAGAGCCGACCTTCGGTGTTCGAGCCGGTGAGCGTGTCGTGATTGTCGACCTGTTCGTTCGGGCGGATCGGATCGCCCCACTCGTCGGTGTACATCTCGGCCAGTTGCGGGTCGCCTGGGCAGCGGCCGTCGGTCGTCGGAATGAGCGAGTCCAGCGATTCGGCGAACAAGCGTCCTTGATAGTCGTACCAAGGGCCGTCCCCGATGCGGTCGATGGCGTCGACTTGCTCAGCGCCGTCGTAACCGGACGTGCTGAGGAACGCACGCCACACCTTGGCGTCGCCGGGGTTGGAGTTTTGCGCGAGTGTTGCACAGATCTCGTCGGCACCACTGAGCCCGCCGAGATCCCCCCCGAATCCATTGACCGGGTCCGGGGCGAGGCTCAACAGGCCGTCCAAGCTCGTGGTGAAGAAACTGAACCAGGGGCGTTCATCCGCGGATGGTCCTGGTCCTGGGTTGGGTGCACCCCCTCCGCCCCCAGCGCCGCGGGATGGTCCGCCAGCTGCGGAGGGAGATGGGCCGTCGCTCGCGGTTCCTCCTGCGCCGTCGTTGGGCGTCGCTGGGGTGGTTGGTGTCGGACCCGTCGAGGTTTCGCTCGGGCCGGTTGCCCCAGGACCGGGATCGGGATCAGGGGTCGTCTGCTGCGAAGTCGGCGAGTTGGTGGGACTGACGCCGGTGGAGTCCAACGGCGTGGTCGCACCCGGTCCACTCGTACCCGAACTCGACGTGGTGGGTGAGGTCGCGGTGCTGCTTTGGCTGCTACTGGGATCAGTGTCGAGCTCCGTCGACGCCTCCTCACTGGGCGTTCCGCAGGCAAACACGCTGAGGAGAGTGAACGGGCCAATCGCTGAATGTCGCAGAAGTCGATTCATGGTGCCTTGATTCGCTGTCAGTTCGCACACGGGCGTTGAAGACATGGCCGCCAACCATCGCACTGTCACCAATGCGGCGTGTTTGGGGCATTCGTACGACAAAAGGTGACGGCCCAGCGCCCAGGTACCCGTCTCGAAAAGCTACACTTGCACGGTCCCGACGAGAGCCGGTCGCTCGTAACGCACCCTTTCGTGGAGCGTCGCCTGCGCCGAACCGCTCACTGCGGCATCAGGGCGTTCGACGGCTTTCCGTACGCGCCGAATACCTGACCAAAGCCTGCCGTGACGGAGTACTCGCCGGAACGGTCACCCTGCAGTGGGAACGAGACGTCGATGCGAAACACGTCGCGGTCGAGTTGCGGAAACAGCAAGCGCAGACCGACACCCGCACCGTGATTGAGCTCCAGGTCCTGCAGGGTGTTCTTCGCGTCGCCGAGGTCGTAGAACAGATTCAAGCCCGCGAGCACGGACAGAATTCGAACGGGGCGCGTCCGAAACTCGTTGTTGATGATCAGGTGCGCGACGCCAGCGAACTCTCCTGGCTTGTAGCCCCGCAGGCGATCGGTTCCTCCCAAACCATACGCGTAGCGTCGGATGTAGCGGGTGGGACGGTGTGTGAGCGTTGCCATGGACACGAACCGGCCCACGCCCAGATCTGGCGAAACCACGTTCAGATCTGCGTCGATCTGAGCGTCGCTTTGCTGCGGGCCGGAGATCTCCAACCGCGAGTCGGTATTGCCTGGACCCGCCAACTCGATGGTCGCCGCGGCGCCGGCGCGCACGAAACCATTGCTCAGCGGCAACGTGTACGCGGCGCTGGAGAACACCCCCAGCATGTTGCGGTTGGACAGGGGTTGGAAGGCGGGATAGATACGCAAGTAGACGTCGTGCCCCAGTTGAACGTCTTCCTGCAGACCGAGGGTGTCGTGGTTCAGCATCCGTTGGTACAACTGTCGGAACGCGTGCAGCTGTACGTAGGGGCCGACGCGGCGGTCGCCCAAGACGGCGTCGCGCGGGTTGAGGCGGTCGCGTTGTGTGTTGAGCGCCAACGCCGAACGGTAGCCGTCACGCGCCCACTGCACGGCTCCCTCGTCGAGTGGAGGTTGGCCAGGTTCGAACCTGCCCACAGTTTCGACCCACCGAGCACTGCCGGGCTCTTCGGCGGTGCGGCTGTAGGTTGTCCAAGTGCCAAGCGCTTCGTCCCCATCGATGACCTCGCTGACTCGGGTTTCGTCCGCTTCGACGCCGAACGACAAGTGGATTCGATTGAGTTTGAAGAACGTGCGCGTGAGTACGAGCTGCCCGCGGAGTCTGTCCGAGCGGCTGCGCTGCGGTACCCAGACGTTGAAGTACCTGTGCGACGACGAGCTTCGCTCCAGGACGTTGCCATCGGCGTCGCGCACCCTTCCGACCAGGGAAGCCTCGCTGGAGCCGTAGGTATCGCTGCTCCTCACCGGAAACGGTGAGGTGTCTTTCTCCGAGCAGATGGCGCCGCCGCGCGTGACGTAGGGGGCGGACATCTGACTCGAAAGGTACGCGGCGGTGCGCCACGACCACTTGTCGAGCGAAGAGATCAAGGGCTGGCCGTACTGAAGCCAACCCGACGCGCCTTCGAACTCGTTCGTCTGGCAGTTGAAGATGGCGTTTGCACTGACGTACGACTGGATGCGGCTGCCTCCGATCCGTGGGACGAAGTAGCTCGCACCGACCGAATAGGTTCGAGCACCGAGGGTCAGGTTCCCGGCGACGCGTTGCGTGGTGCCGAACAGGTTCGTTTCCGACGGTTGCAGCGTCAAGCTCGTCAGCTTGCCGTTGTAGGTCGTCGGTGCCCAGCTGAGCCGGAGGCTCCAGACGTCCTTGGTGATCACCAACAGCCGTATGCTGTCCTTCGTGGAACCCTTCAGGGGCACGATGAGCACGACCGACAATTGGGAGAACGCCCTCAAGTTGCGTTCGCTTTCGTCGGCTAGCATTTGTTGGAACGGCTGACCCGGACGCAGCAGGATCTCTCGTTCGATGATTTCGCGCTGAGTCGTGACGTGGAACCAGTTGAGCAGCATCGGCACCCCGTCCCGCTCCTCGAACACGTCGAGGGTCACGACGTCGATTCCCTCGATGCGTTTGCCTTCGGGTTCGAGTTCGCGTTTGCCGCCGACCTGCGCCAGAGCCAGTTCGATGCTCTCCTGTTCGTAGCCCGACAGTTGACGCGGCTGGGGTTGCCCGTGGGTGAGCCCCGAAAGCATGAGCAGCGACAGGGACCAGGCGAACGAAAGCCAGAACGGAGCCCGCCACCAACGCCCGCTGTCTGTCGTTTGACCTGATCTGCCCATTCGTCGCGGCGCTGGCTCACTGCTCGGGTCTGCTCGACGCCTCCGGCAGGCGCAGTCGAAGGTCATTGGCAGGTCGACCATAGCGGACGAGTGGGCTCTCGGGTAGGCAGGCACTGCATCGCCGGGCCGCGTTTTACGATCGGTCCAGACCGACTGGCTGGGGTTGGGTGAGCGTGGCATCGTGTTGCGCCGTTCGCTTCGGTCTCGTCGGGCGAGATGGCCGCGTTTCGGGTAGACCCAACACCCACTGCGCGAATCGACCCCGGTTCATGCAGTTCGTTATGGCGATTGGCGGCGTCCGCACCTACCGTTGTGTCGTGCGGGCGTTGGAACGGTGTAGGCGTTGGGGTGTGACCCATCGGCTACGCTCGAGTGCGGCGCTGACGCTTGCGCTTGCCAGTGGTGCACTGGCGTGGCTGCCGAATGCTACCGTCCAAGGGCGCGTCGTTCACTGGTGGGCACTGCTCCCTCCGGTCGTCGCACTGGTGTTGGTAGTGGCTTTCGGGCGCGTCGTGGTGGCGTTGGGGTTGTCCGTACTCGCCGGTAGCATCCTGTTGCACGGTCCCAGCGCCGGGCTGACGGTCGGAGTGCGCCGTTACGTGTGGGACAACGCCAGTGATCCCTGGCACCTGATGGTCTGTGGCTTTGCGCTCAGTGTGCTGTCGATGATCAAGGTGATCGAGCGTACCGGCGCGTTCGGGACCCTGGTGAGCCGCATGCGTCGCTACGTCGACAGTCCGCGAGCGGTGAAACTCGGCGCGCTGGGGGCGGGGCTGGTCGTGTTCTTCGACGACTATGCGAATGCGTTCTTGGTCGGATCGGGGATGCGACCGTTGGCGGATCGTCATCGAGTTTCGCGGGAGAAGCTCGCTTACATCGTCGATTCGACCGCCGCCCCGGTGGCGGGTGTCGCCATCGTTTCGACGTGGCTCAGCTACGAAGTGGGATTGTTGTCGGAGATCACGGCTCCGATGAGACTGGGGGTGGAGGCGTACGGCTTGTTGCTGCTGGCATTGCCACTTCGCTTCTACTGTCTGTTTGCCTTGGGGCTCGTGTTCTTGACGTCGTACATGGGTCGCGACTTCGGTCCGATGCTGCGCGCGGAACGGGCGGCCCGCGCCGCCGTGCGTTCCAGTGAAGCGGTGGTGGGCGACACGGGTGAAGCGTCGAGGGGCCAGGACCCAACGCTCGTGGTTGCCGTCGTGCCCGTCGTCATTCTCGTGTGTTCGATCGCCGTGGGTCTGTTCATCGACGGCGGCGGGTTCGATGGACCGTTTCATCCCTTGCGCGTCAGCGAGTGGCAACGCGTGTTGGCAGGGGTGCGGCACAGCGCGGCGGTCTTGTTCACGTCCGCGCTGTTGGCTTTGGCTTCGGCGTTGATTCTCGCCAGCGTTTCTGCGCGGATCGCACCGGCGCAGTTGTGGCAGGCGGTGCTTGCTGCGTGGCGCGCCGGGCTACCGGCTTTGGGGATACTGTTTTGCGCTTGGGCGCTGAGCGCTGTTGGAAAGGAGCTGGGCAGTGGCCCATATCTCGTGGCGGTGCTTGCCGATCGGGTGCCGGTCGCACTCGTTCCGGTGCTGACCTTCGTCGGTGCGGCGATTGTCGCGCTGTCGACGGGGACGTCGTGGGGGACGATGGCCATCGTGATGCCCGCAGCGCTGCCACTCGCCCACGATTTGGGTGGTGTTGCCGTTCTGGTTCCCACGGTTGCCGCCGTGCTCGATGGGGCCATCTTCGGCGATCACTGCTCACCGGTCAGCGACACCACGGTGCTTTCTGCCACGGCGGTCGAGTGTGATTTGGTGGCCCACGTCTGGACCCAAGTCCCGTATGCGATGCTCGCCATGGTAGTTGCAGCGTTGTCGTACGGTGCGGTCAGCCTGGGCGTGGGGGGCTTGCTGTGCTTGGTCCTCGGTGTCGTCGCAATGGCGACGGTGTTACGCATTTGGGGTAAGTTGGCCTGATGGAGCTCGAGGCGACTGCGGGACGACGACTGCTCGACCACATACTGGACGTCGCTCGGCTTCGGATCGACGTGTTCGAGGAGTATCCGTACCTGTATCGCGGTAGCCTCGATTACGAACGGCAATACCTCCAGTCCTATCTGAGCGCCGACTCGGCGATGGTCGTTTTGGCCAAGGACGCCGGGGCGGTCGTCGGTGCTTCGACCGTGATTGGCCTGTGGCAGGCAGAGGCCGAGTTTCGACAGCCGTTCATTTCGCGCGGTCAAGCGCTCGAAGCTGTTGCCTACTTCGGCGAGTCCGTGCTTCAGAAGGAGTACCGCGGTCGGGGCATTGGTCACCGCTTTTTCGACGAACGCGAAGCCCACGCGCGTCGGCTCGGCTGTCAGTGGGCGGCGTTCTGCGCCGTGGAACGCGACGCTGATCACCCGCTTCGTCCAGCGGGCTACCGCGCCTTGCACGAGTTTTGGAGTGGAAGGGGCTACGTTCGCCAGCCCGATCTGCAGGTGCGGTTGAGCTGGCTCGACGTCGATCAGCCCGCGCCGACGTCGAAGGTCCTGACGTTCTGGATCCGGCGGCTGAGCGACTGAGCGCGCATGTTCGCGCGGCGAGAACGACTCGGACGCGCTCGCGGAACTCGGTCATCGACAGGTGGGAACGAACCCAACGCGAGCCCGATGCCCGGCGGTACGGTGAACGCCCCGCTGGCCCACTGCCTTCAAGCGACAGTTGAGCCGTTCTGGGCACAAAAAGGGCGACGCGGCCGAGGGAGGGGGGACCTGGGGCCGCGTCGCGAGAAAGAAGTACAGGAGCGTGGGGAGGGGGGGAAACCGGTGCCCCTGTACGAAGTCTGTTGTGTCGAGTATGTGCAGGTTGCGTACCAACTTGGTTTCGCAACATTTCAGGGACTTACCTTAGTGTATTCAGGTGTGGGTGTTCATGTTTGAAAAACCGGCTTTCAAATTCGGTCCATCGGGGCGCGCTCTGAACCCTTGGAAATGGCTCGGGTTGGGGGTATCGCTCCGCGCATGCATCGCCGCGGACTGAGCCGAGTTTCCACGAGTGACCTCGAGCGTCTGCTCAGGGGGATCCACCGGGAGCTGTTGGGCTTTCCCATCACCCGTTCCAACCTGATTGCGGGAGGATTCGGCAACGTCGAGGAGCACCTCGGTCCGCTGCTGGGGCTGGAGAAAGTCGCCGCTCAGCGCTTGATTGTCGCCGTCCTCGCGGAGCGCTGCCCGCGGTCGGGCAATTAGAGCACTCATCCGATACGAGAGCCGAGAACGGCCGCGGTTCAGTGAACGCGCTGGCCGGGCTTGGCGCCACTATCTGGAGACAGGACGAACACCTCAGCGCCGCCGGGACCGGCCGCGATGACCATGCCCTCGCTGGTGCCAAACTTCATCTGGCGGGGCGCGAGATTCGCGACGACCACGACCAGGCGTCCCACCAAACTTTCGGCCTCGTACGCAGCTTTGATGCCAGCGAACACCGTTCGGGTGTGCGTTCCGCCGAGGCTGACGGTGAGCTTGAGGAGCTTGCGGGCTTCTTTGACGGGCTCGGCGGCGATCACCCGGGCAACTCGCAGATCGACCTTCGCGAAGTCGTCGATGCTGCACGTGTCGGCGAGTGGTTCGGCGGCTAGCGCGGCATCGTCGTCAGCCCACGTCGCTGACGTCGGCTCGTCGGGCCGTTGCGCGACGGTGCTGTCGGTAACCATTTGCTGTACTTTCTGAGGGTCGACGCGTTGCATGAGGTGAGTGAACGTCCCGATCGGGTGACCGAGCGTCGGGGTTTGCGCATCCGCCCAATTCGAGATGGGGGTCTGTAGCAGCGCCGCTGCCTTGTCGGCCAATTCGGGAAGCACGGGTGCCAAGTAGATGCACAGCTGCCGAAACACGTTCAGGCAGACCGTGCAGACGTCTTGAACCTCGCGCTCTTTGCCTGCCTGCTTCTTCAAGCTCCAGGGCTGCTTGCGGTCGATGTACTCGTTGGCGCGATCGGCCAGAGCCATGATCAGGCGAACGGCCTTGGCGTAGTCGAACCCTTCGTAGGCCGCGGCAATTTCGGCAGCCGCCGCAGCGGTCGACTCGAACAGCCCCTCGTCCTCGGGGTACTCGGGAGAGAGACCGCCCGCCGCGATGAAGCGTGCCGAACGGCTTGCGAGGTTGATCACCTTGGCCAGCAGCGTGCTGTTCACTTTCTGGCAGAAGTCATCCAGATCGAGGTCGATGTCTTCGGCGCCGGGCCCCAGCTTGCTGGCGTAGTAGTAGCGCAGGTAACTCGGGTCGAGGTGCTCCAGGTACGTCGAGGCGTTGATCTGTGTACCCTTGCTCTTGGACATCTTCTCGCCGTTCACGGTCAAGAAGCCGTGGACGTGAATGTGCCGCGGCAGCGAGTAGCCGGCCGTTTGCAACATGACCGGCCAGAACAGGGCGTGGAAGTAGACGATGTCCTTGCCGATGAAGTGGTAGATCTCGGTAGCGTCGGATTGCCACCAATCGCTGAGCTGCTGTCCTGTCTTGGCGCACCAGTCTTGGGTGCTGGCGAGGTAGCCGATCGGCGCGTCGAACCACACATACCAGTAGTTGCCAGGGCTGTCGGGGATCTCGAACCCGAAGTACGGCGCGGGCCGGGAGATGTCCCAGTCACGCAGCGGGTTGTTGAGGAAGAACCCCTTGAGGTAATTGGCCGTCTCCGCAGGCAACCGCCCCTCCGCCTGTGTCCATTCGTCGAGGAACGCGTGGCGTCGTTCGACCTGCACGAATAGATGTTTGGCTTTGCGCAGTTCGGGGGTCGTGCCGCTGTAGGTGCTCTTGGGGTTCTTCAGCTCCGTTGGGCTGTAGGTGGCACCGCATTTCTCGCAGTTGTCACCGTACTGGTCGGCTGAGCTGCACACCGGGCAGGTTCCCTTGACGAAGCGGTCGGCGAGAAACAAGCCTTCTTGAACGTCGTAGAGTTGTTCGACGTCGCTTTCGGCGATGAGATCCGATCCGCGAAGCGCCTTCCAAAACTCGCCGCACAGCTGTCGATTCGAGTCGCTGTGGGTGCTGCCGAAATGATCGAAACTCACGCCGAACCGGGCGAAGTCTTCTTGGTGCGCGCGGTTCATCCGCTCGATGAACTCGGCCTCGGTCACGCCGTGCTTGCGGGCGCTGATCATGATTGCCGCGCCGTGGGTGTCGTCGGCGCAGAAGTAGCGGCATTCGTTGCCCTGCAGGCGCTGGAAGCGAACCCAGATGTCGGTCTGAAGGTATTCGACGAGGTGGCCGAGATGGATCGGGCCGTTGGCGTAGGGGAGGGCGCTCGTCACGAGAATGCGGCGGGGACTCATGGGCGCAGTCTTAGATGCACCAGCGCGCCCTGTCACTCGCAAGGCCGCCCGGGGAGCCGTCGGGTCGAGAGTGGGCCGTTCGGCCACCGCTCCGGGGAACGGCGTTGCGGATCGTCGTCGGATCTGGGCAGAACGACTGTCATGTCTCGAAGCGTGCCGCCGTACGAGCGTTGGGCGCAGCTAGCCATGCTCGGACTGTTGGGAGCGGCGTGCAATCGCTCCGGGGCAACTTCCGTCGAGAGCAGGTCGACCGCGACGCCGCCCAGCGCGAACGTCCCCGCCACGGTAGCGCCCACCGCCTCGGCGAAGGACTGCTGCATGGGCAAGAACCCCTGCAAGGGCAAGGGGGGCTGCGCCGTGCCGGAATCCCACGCCTGCCAGGGTCAAAACGACTGCGCAGGACGCGGCGGTTGCAGCGCGCATTGCCCCGGCTGACGTTCCCGCGGAAGACCGTGGGCCGGTCGGCGCAGGACCGGGGATGACGGCTGCGCCAGGCTCAGCTACCCAGGCGGCATGTCTTTGCCAACTCCGAAGCTGTCGTCGAACGGAGTCGTGGTGCTGGTTGCGCTCCTGCTCCCGGTCTGCACGCCATCGGCTGTTTCCCCCGCACCCCCGAGCGCTGTCGCAAACGAGCCGTCGAGTCCCGCCCCCGACGCCCCTGCCACCGTCGCGCCTGCGATTGAGACGACGAACCAGGACGAACCGCCGAAGGAGCGGCCTCAGGACGAGCCGAGCCCGCCACCAGAGCCCGCTCACTGTCCGGTCGGGATGGTGTTCATCGAAGGCGACTACTGCAGCTCCGTGGAGCACAAGTGCGTCAGTCAGTGGCACTCCGAAGCGAACGACAAGGAAGTCTGCGAGAAGTTCGAGCCCTGGAGCAAATGCACGGGGAGCACGTCGCCCAAGCGATTTTGCATCGACGATTTTGCGTGGCCGAACCAGCAGGGCGTTCGCCCCGAGGTGATGAACAATTTCTACCAGGCGCAGGTCAAGTGCGCCGCCGTCGGTAAACGACTGTGTACCGAGAGTGAATGGACAATGGCGTGCGAAGGGCCCGACTTGAAGCCGTTTCCTTATGGTTACGAACGCGACCCGGACAAGTGCAATGGCGATCGCGAGTGGGATCACCCGAACATGAACAAGGTGGCCAAGCGCGATCCGAAGGAACTCGCCCGCTTGTGGCAGGGGGTGCCGAGCGGAAGCCAACCGCAGTGCATCAGCGACTACGGTGTTCACGACCTACCCGGCAACAACGACGAGGTCGTGGCCAGCGAAACGACGGCGTCGAACTACCGCGGCAAGTTCGACAGCGTTCACACCGGTGGGCCTTGGTACAAGGGTGTCCGCAATCAGTGTCGGCCGAAGATCTACACTCACAACGAGGGCTTCTATTACTACTACCTCGGCTTTCGGTGCTGCGCTGAGCCCGATGGGGCCGCCACGGACCCACGTGCGCCCAAACAGATCACCCGCGGCTGGCAGTTCGACCGTGTGGAACGGCTCGCGCGTTTCACCGTCGACGACATGAAGGAGAAACTCGAGCTCAAGGCCAAGGGCGAGTGCCGGTGCGAAGACGACCAAACCCTGTGCAAGACGATGTGCGGCACGTTGCTGGGGCCCGACGCCACGGACGCGCCGTCGCGTTGACTGCGGAGCACGTGAGCCAGTGCTGCAACTTTTCGACCACAGGTATGACAGAGATGTCATGCGTGCAGCATCACTCCCTGGCCCGCGAACACGGAAATCCGCTTCGCACTGAACAGGCACGGTTGTTGCTTATGTAGCAGCAAGCGTATGTTTTGGGCGATTGCACGAGGAATGTCAGCAGCGGGGGAGATGTTGGAGCGCCTGTGCTTTGCCGCTTTCCTGGGGAGTCCAGCGGTAACGCTGATGGATCAGCCGGTCGGCACTCCGGTGGGCAGCCCGCCGCCGAGCAGTCGCCGGACTCGCCACTGACGTCCTCGGGTCGGGCCTGGGGCGTGCGGGTGCACCCGTGGTTGCCGTCCACGTCCATGCGCGTCAGCGCGGGAACATCCACCAGGCGGCGGAGGCAAGGGCTGCGACGACGAGTAGCGCCACGACTGCCTCCCTCGAACGACTGCCGCGGTGCTCCTGTGGAGGGACCGTGTTGGATGAACGTTCGAGACGCAGCGTTTGCCCTGATTGTTGTACCTCGCCTGCGCTGCCCGTCAGCTCCTCGAGTGCCGGTTGTGGGCCCGCGCCCGGATCGAGACGCAGCGTCGCTGATGCCGGTGCCACGATCTGGTTGCGTGGACCCTGGCCGTACTTGGCAGATAGCTCGTTGAGCAGTCGCTGTGTGCTCCACGTCTCACCCGGACCGAACAGCGATTGCATGGTCTCGGACAACGCGATGCTCGAAAGTGTCAGCTGTTGGGATGCGGCAAACTCTTCGAGCTCCCGCTGCAGTGCCCGAGCGTCGTCGTGACGCAGTTCGCGGTTGCGCTGCAAGGCGCGTTCGACAATCGTCTCGAGCGCTTCTGGATAGCCCGCGCGGCGTTCACTGGGGCGCGGGTATTGCCCGTTGAGCATGACTTGAACGGCTTTCGCGTCGTCACGCTCTCTCAGCCAGCGCGTGCCCGTCGTCAATTCGAACAGCACGATTCCCAGTGAGAAGACATCACTGCGCCCGTCCAAATCGCCACCGAGGTACTGTTCCGGTGACAGGTATCGTACGTGGCCCTTGATGGTTCCAGGCAGTGTGTCGTGTTCACGTTGTACGGCCTTGGCGACTCCGAAATCGATCAGTTTGACATGGCCGTCGGAAGTGATGAGAACGTTGCTTGGGCACACGTCACGATGCACGATGCCCGCGCTGCTGCCGTCGGCGTTTCGCGCTTGATGGGCGTGGTGCAGCGCCGCAGCGACGTTGCAAATAATCCAAAGCGCGATGGGTAGACTCAGACCGCGCCCCCGCGCGCCGAGTTGGGCCAACACCGCGCCGAGATTTTCACCCTGCACATACTCCATCACGATGAAGGGGCAAACTCCCTGGGTGTCAGCATCGTAGATCTGCGCGATGTTGGGGTGTCGTAGACTGGCCATGATGCGCGCCTCGCCCAGCAACTGACGGGCCGCGTCGGGTGTCGTTTGCAAGGCGGGACGCAAGCGCTTGAGCGCGACGAGCTGATTGATGCCGTCACTGCCTACCGTGCGCGCGACGTACAGCTCGCCCATCGCCCCGGTGCCGATTTGACGAAGGATTTCATATCTGCCCAGTATGCTTCCAGGCTGCAGCTGCTGCGAAATGGGTGCCGTGGTCGTCAAACGACGTCATCCTTTGGCACGCAGTCCGTGCCGATACAGCAGCTTGTACATGTACGGCCGGTCGAGGTCGGCAGTTCGTGCAGCTTTGGAGACGTTGCCGTCGTGGGTGCGCAACAGCGCGCTGAGGTATTGCTGCTCGAACTCGTCGAGGATCCGCCGCTTGGCTTCGGCGTAAGTCAACGAGGCATCGACCTGCAGACCAGCATTGCCGGTTTGGGACGCCGATTCGATCGGCAATGGCTGCTGCATCACTGCGCAGCGTTCGACGAAGTTTCTCAGCTCGCGCACGTTGCCGGGCCAGGCGGCTTTCGTCATGCGCTCGAGCATCTCTTTGCTCAGTAGCTCACCGATCAACGCTTCGGCGATACCCAAGCGCTGTGCAAGGCACTGAACCAGTGTTGGCAGATCTTCGGTGCGTTCTCGAAGTGGAGGCAGCGTCAGGCGCAGTACTGCCAGGCGGTAGTACACGTCGGAGCGGAACGTGCCCTCGTTTACGAGCGCGCGCAAATCGCGGTTGGTCGCCGCTACGATGCGGACGTCGACCGCCCGGTACTCGTTGGCACCCAGTCGGCGCACCTCGCGCTTCTCCAGCGCGCGGAGCAGCTTCGGCTGGAGATCCAACGGCAATTCGCCGATCTCGTCGAGGAACAGCGTACCGCCGTTGGCCGCTTCGAATGCGCCATGACGCGTGTTCGTGGCTCCGGTGAAGGCGCCGCGTTCGTGACCGAACAGTTCGCTCTCCAACAGCTGCGCGGGCAGTGCGCCACAGTCGATGACGATGAAGGGTTTGTCCGCGCGGGCGCTGCAGGTATGGATCGATTCTGCGGCGCCTTCTTTACCGGTGCCGGTTTCGCCTTCAATCAAGACCGTCGCGTCGGTCGCCGCAGCGCGCTCCAACATGAAGAAGGCCGCACGCATCGGCCACGAGACGCCCACCAGGCTGCCGAATTGCGTGGCAGTCGAGTGTCGAACCTGGGCAATGCTCTCGACGGGCGCGAAGCTCAGGGCCATCCTGCCGAGGCGGATGACGCTGCCGGCGCGAAGACACGCCGTGCCGACGCGCACGCCGTCCAACGTCGTGCCATTGGAGCTGCCGAGGTCACTCAGCCACGCGCCCCGAGGCGTGACCTTGATCTCGCAATGAAAGCGAGACACCGTCGGATCGTCGAGCACCACGTCGTTCGACGGATGCGAGCCGATCGTCAGGCGCTCGCCCGAAGACTCCCACGGGCCGGCGTGGCCACCGCCGTCCAGGGCGACCAAGCGGAAACGTTGAAGTTGCGGGGGGACCGCGACGGACAATTGCTCGGTGTGGCCCGGCAGGCTTTGGGCCAGCTCTGAAACGTCGATCTCGTCCCGCACGATCGCACGCTGAGACACTGGCAGGCACCTGTCAAGAATCGAGGCGGATTGGGCACTTCCAACACGGCATCAGCCGCTGCGCTTCAGCTGCGGCGCTCGTTGCGGAGGTGCTTGCTGCGACGGTACGACGTACAGTGTGTGACCTTTCGCACGAGCGAGTTCCGAGCCCGGGCTGGCCCATTTTTGTTGCAGATCTGGGGTCGATCGACTCCAACGGCGGGCGATGGAATCGGTATGGCTGTTTGGCTATGGATCGCTGCTTTGGAGACCAGGGTTCGAGCACGGTGAGCGGGTGCGCGGGTTCGTGCGCGGCTACACGAGGCGCTTTTGGCAAGGATCGGTGGATCACCGCGGAACGCCAGACAACCCGGGTCGCGTCGTCACTCTCGTCGAAGCTGCCGGCGAGGAGTGTTGGGGCGTCGTGTATCGCATCGACGGGCAGTCGATTGCGGCCGTGCTGAGCCAGCTCGACGAGCGGGAGCAGGGGGGGTACCGTCGGGTTAACATCCCCTTCGTTGCGAAGGATCGGACTCACTCAGGCGAGCTGACGGCCGTCGCCTATTTTGCCGGCCCCGACAATCCGAACTACCTCGGACCGGCTTCGATGGACTCCATTGCCGGGCAGGTGCGCGCATGCTCCGGACCGAGCGGACACAACGTCGAGTACGTGCTGCGTTTAGCCGAGGCCTTGATGGAGTTGAACGTGGCTGACGAGCACGTCTTCGACTTGGCCAATCGCGTCGCCGACCCCGACGGTGAAACTCACGATTGACGTCGCGTTGATGCGCATCGTCGACGCCGAAGTGGACGTTGATCTGCCGCGGGTGTGGATGCCTCGACGTGAGCTGTGTCAACGACCAAGAGCCTCCCGAGAGAGGCTCTTGGTCGTTGGAGCTCGCAGGCCCTTACAGGACGCGGAACTTCGGTTCGGTCTTGCAGTCGGGTGAACAGCCGTCGTTGGCCGCCTTGTTGCCGTCGTCGCACTCTTCGAATGCTTCGTCGACCACCATGTCCCCACACTTGGGCCCGGGCTGGCAGGTGTTGGTGCAACCGCCGTAGGACCCGTCGAGGATGCCGTCGTCACAGCGTTCACCGAACGCGGCGTCCACGAAGCCGTCACCACAGAACGGCGGATTGACGCAACCCGGGGCGCAGTCTCCATCCTCGCGATAGTAGCCGGAGCCGTTGGTTCCGTTGTCACACTCTTCGATGCCGGGTTCCACGACACCATCGCCACAGCGCGGACCTGGCGTGCAGTCTGCCGCGCAAAAGCCGTAGCCCATGCCGTTGTTCGGACCGTCGTCGCAGACTTCGGTGCTGGCTACCATGCCGTCGCCACAGATGCTCGAGCACTCGGAGCGCTTCTGGGTGAAGCCGGACAGCGTCAAGCGGTAGTTGGACACGCAGGTGTGACGCTCGGCTTGGAACAGCGCCACCTCGTAGACACGCCCTTCGACGAGGCCCAGGGGGTTGCCGTCGACGTCTGTGGTTGCCGCCGACAAGCCGTTGCAGTCACGAGCTGGTTCGTCGGGAATGGGGTCGCCGTTGTTGTCGCGGAGCGGTTGGTGGTCGTACCCGTCGGCGTTGGGAGTATCCCATGCGTCCGGATCGCGCACCGTCTCTCCCCAAACTTGACCACACACGTCAGCGCCGAGCGGCTCGTGCAAACCACCGAGATCTACGACCAACTTGCGGTTGATGAACACGAAAACGTCGTCATCGCCGCGGAAGGTCAACTGCTCGCCGCCCTGGTACTCGAACCAGTAGCGCAGCTCGCTGGTGAAGCTGAAGTTGTGGTAGTCGACGCACGTCTCGTAGTTGTCCGAGAGCGTGCATGCCTGAAAGTTCTCGTTGGGGTTGCCGCCGACCTCACAGCCGGTACCGCACTCGTGGCGATCGAGCAGTGGTTTCCAGCAGCCCTTGCCGTCCCAGTCGACAGCGCGCAGCTCCTCTTTGCCCGTCTCGACGAGGCTTTGGGGATTTCCGTCCAGCGGGAAGAACTCGTCTTCGTCGAATTCGTACGGGTCGTTGGCGCCGCGTCGGCGCAGTTGCAGCTGGTCGAGAATCGTCACGTTGACGCCGGGCGCGTCGCTGAACCATTGGTTGAACTCGGCTGCCCCGGTGGTGATGTCCCTCGCCGCGCCGCCGATGGCGGAGTACACGGGGCGACCGTCAGCGCCCAACGTCGTCTCGACGATGCCCTTCGCATTGAACTCGTCGATGGCGTACTCGCCGACGTTCAGCGAGAAGCCGATGTTCTCGAAGTCGGGATGTCCGTCGGCCGCGTAGTAGCTCGCCACGTCATTGCCGTCGGCGTTCTCTACCGTCGCTTGCCCGACGCCGATGAAGTCGCGGTACACGATCGGCAGATTCAGCACGTTGCCACCGTCGTTGCCGACGGTTTCGCAGGCGAAGCCGATCTCCTTCTTGCAGGTGGAGCTGCAGCCGTCGCCGTCCTTGGCGTTGCCGTCATCGCACTCTTCGTTGTCGCCGGGTAGGATCAGCCCGTCGCCGCACAGCGACCGGCAGCCATCGGTACCCGTGCAGTCGGGTTCGCCAACGCAGCCGGGTGAACAGCCGTCGCCGAGCAGGTTGTTGGCGTCGTCGCAGGGCTCACCACCTTCGATGATTCCGTCGCCGCAGGTCGTCGCGCGGCAAGGCATGCCGGGGGTGTCGCATTCGAAACCCAGTTCACCGCGGCAAGTCGAACTGCAACCGTCACCGGCCATGGCGTTGCCGTCGTCGCAGTCTTCCAGACCCGTGACGATACTGTCACCACACAGCTCCTTGCACTTGACGCCCGGTTGGCTGCAGTCCCAACCTGGTTCGACTTGGCAGGTTTCGGAGCAGCCGTCACCTGGCACGTTGTTCGTGTCATCGCAGGTCTCGAGACCAGTGATGTTGCTGTCACCGCAGACGGCGGAGTAGGCGCAGGGCATGCCCGGGGTGGGGCAGCTGTATCCCGCCTCCAAGAAGCAAGCCTCCGAGCATCCGTCGCCAGCGGTGGCGTTGCCGTCGTCACACGTCTCGGCAGGGCCGACGATGCCGTCGCCGCAGTTGTGAACGTAGACGCACTCGTGCCCTTCCTGGCAGCTGTAGTTCGGCTCGATCATCGAGCAGTCGGCCGTGCATCCGTCGCCACTGTCGTTGTTGCCGTCGTCACAGGACTCGTTCTCGGCGTCTACCTTGGCGTTGCCGCAGGTTCCCGCCGCAGTCGACACCGCGTCCATGATGAGCGCGCCCTCTTGCGGGGCACCGGGGTTCAAGTCGCCCGGAGTCTGAACGATGACGTCGCCATTGGCATTGGTGGTCAATCCCGGTGCCGTCAGCGGGGCAGCTGCGGGAGCCGCGTCGCCGCCGGAACAGCTGGCCAAGCTGAGAATGCCGAGCAGGCTCGAGGGAAAGACGACGAACAGTTGGTGCTTAGTTGAGGCTCTTAGCAGCATTTCTGACCGGGGGAACGGGTGGGTAGGTGTGGCGCATTCTGTCGGTCGCCGCGGGTAGGGTCGAGCGCAATCACCGGGGCCGCAAACCCACTACAACTCGGGTGTATTTGACCAGTGCAACTGCCCTCGTGTCCCATCCTCGTTCATCCGCCATGATCAGCCTGTGCACTTCGGTTGGTGCGTCGTTGCACGCTGTGTCAGCGACGCCGACTTGCCGCGGGAGGCGATCGCCGTGCCGCCAACCAGCCGGGTTCGTCGCTTGGATCAACGATCGGCGCGGCGCGACGTCGTTCGTTGGTTCCGACGGGGGACGCGACCCCGTCGGATCTCGCCGACGACCTGGGCGCGATCTGGAAAGACGCAACCTCGAGATCCGTGAGTGCGACGCCCGCGTCCGATTTGGCGCGCCCGCGCTCGATGCTCGGCGTCGGTATCGGAGTGAGTCGCGTGTCGTGCGACGCCGATGGCCTCGGGCGTGGGAAGTGTTCCGTCGCGGGAGACCTTGGCGACTGGGGCGAGGCGGGTCGCCTCGTATTTGCTCGAGAACCTCCGAATTCGAGATCGGCGTTTGGCGCACCGCGTCCGGGCGGATTCCATCTGCCCGGCGCAGGTTTCCCAGTTGGATACCTGTGGTCAACGACGCGCGACTGAGCGTTCGGCCCGCGTTATGGACTGCGCCAACCCGTTTCGCGGCGACGTTCCCGCACCGCGCAATGTTGCCGAAACCTGAGCTGTCGGACTCTCCGGGCGGAGGGGCACCTTGGCGCAGACTGGATTACCGCTCCGTTCGTGGCGCCTGTGCCACCTTGCTCACGGAGGAAACGTGTCGGTTGGTGCCATGAAGCGTGCTGGACCCGAGTCCGCGTGGGCTCGGGCTTGCGGGCCTGTCGAGCACGGTGTTGCCGGGGAGTGGAATGGGTGAATTAGCGCGTCAAAAAAACACCCAGTGCGAGTGAGCCATGGTCGATCACCCGCGCGTCCATCGCGCCGCCAGCGGTGACCGCCTTGTCGGCCAGACGTCGAGGAGGAAGCCGGGGCGAGCGTACGCGCCGGCTTGCGGTCACTTTGTTCGGCTAGGCGCGTTTACGATCTGACGTTGGCGAAACAACACCCAGGCTCCAGACTGAAGCGTTCGAGTCGTCGCAGCACGAATCGTTTCGGTGGTCGTCTCCCATTCTCTCGCCGACGAATAAAGCCACTAATCAAAGGGAGTTAGCCGCAAAAAGTGCCGAAAATGTCTGCTGCTGATCGTGGGAACGGTATTCTGAAACCACCGTCGCGAGTTGGGGACGCGGGTTCCCACGGTTGCGTTCTACCGCGGCGGGACTATCAACTGCCCTGATTGGGGCAGTTGACGGATGGGGTGACCGCGCGAGAAATGTCACGGCCTGCGCATCGCACGGTTTCCTTGGCGGAGGTTTACGCTCGAAAGAAGCGACATGAGGGTGTAGTGACACTGAAATGCACCTTCTGGGTTGCCTTAACCTGCACAACCGTCTACGGATGCCGTCATGTTTGGAGAACTCATCAAACAAGCCCGTGAACGTGCTGGGTTAACTCAGCGTGACCTGGCGGAGCTGGCCAATACGACTAACTTTCGTGTCAGCACCTGGGAACGTGGGGCAGAGGGGATCAGTCTCGAGAAGACTGAGGTGCTCGCCAAGGCATTGAAGCTGCCTCGGGCGAAACTCGTGGCCGGTGTGTTGCAGTACTGGCTCGACAACGCGGAAATCTCGTACAAGGTGTCCGTTCGCAACCAGAAGGTTGGCAAAGTGAACACCGGCGCGACGCTCAAGAGCATGCGACTCGCCAAGGGGGTTCCGTTGCGGGCGCTCGCTCGCGAGTTGCAGGTTGCCCCTCCACGCGTCGTCGATCTCGAGCGGGGCAACAAGCTCATCAAGCCAGAAACCGCTTGGTGGTACGCTGACGCGTTGGGCGTCGACCACAAAGAGGCGGTTCGCCTGGCTCTGCAGGACGCGGTTCAGCGTCATTGCGGAACGGGCTACAAAGTCGTCATCAGCTGATTTCATCCGTTCGCTGATGCAGGGCAATCGAGGGACCTGCCGGGGCTTTGGGCCTTGGTCGGTCGCTCGTGCTCGTGTGCTGGTGAGTGATCTGGTGGATGAGGGAGTGTCGGGGCCGACGTAGTCGGTGCGTCGCGTGCGGTCATGCGTCCGGGTTCGCCGCCGCGCTCAACGCCTTGCTGCGTACCAAGCGGCGTATCGCAGTTGCTTCATCCCCGAGCTGGTGCAGCAGCTCTGCCTCGTGGCGGTAGAGTTCAGCTAGCTGCGCTCGCGATTCGGCATCGGGCAACAGGGTCGTGAGCGAGGTGACGGCGACTTGGTCCAACAACCCCGGCGTGATGGGAAGCTGCCGTTTGGCCCGCTCCACCTCCCGGAGAGCCTCTTGCGGAGCGTCGGCCGAACGCAGGCCGACGATGCGGGCCAGTGCCTCCGCGAGCTGCCGAAAGTGGCGTAGCAAGTAGTCGTCACGAATCATCGTTCTGCGTATGGCGCCAAGCGGCACGCTTGTAAATCGCGGTCCCAGCTTTGGCCGACTGAAGCAGGCAAATGGCGGGCTACGCTGAAGCGGGAAGCAGGCGCAGTCGGCCGCGAGCGGCTCAGGGCTCGCTGCGGCTGAAGCGGGAATCGAGTGAAATCAGGCCCGGTTGGCGCTAGATTGACCCATGCGCTGTGCTCGGGGCTTGGTATGGGGGTGGGTGACCGCCTCCGGCCTCGCGGTGCACGCGTGTGGGGATGACGGCTGTCCCACTCCAGCCGTGCCGTGGGACGCAGGCCAGCTCGAAGCTGGTTCGGGTGGCGGCCTCGACGCGCGAGCCCCGGATTCAGATGCGAAAGCGGGACTTTCTGCGTCGGAACTGGATGCCGGGCGAGCCGACCGCGGTGATGCTTCGGGTGTCGGTGCGCAGATTCCGGACGCGACCGCCGTGATCCATGAGCGGCCAGATGGTTCCGCCTTCGACGCCTCGAGTCTCGACGAAGGAGGGGCGCCGTCGAGCATGGCGTTGCGGGGCCGAATCGCGGTCGGCCCTGGGCGGCTCAACGACGTCGATTGGTTGCAGCCGAGCGAGCTCAACGACACCTTGGACGTGTTGAACGACGACCGAGACCGCGCGCAGCTCATCGAGGCGCCGTCGTGGGTGAGCGGGTACCTCGGACCGCGAACTGGCGTGGCCTCGCCGGGAACGGACGCGGGCAACACGGGTGCTGGGATCACGGACGCGGGTGCCGTCGGAGCGGCTGCTGATGACGTCGATCTGTTTCGCGTGGACCTCCGCCGAGGCGAAGCGATTACGCTGTTCATCCACGGCGTCGATCGGCGGGGCGGCACGACTGCGCCCGCTGCCGATCTGGATCTGTACCTGCTCGATGCTGCACGCCACGACATCTCCGAGCAGGGTCAGTGGGTCGCCGACTCGCTCGGGAGC